>CP009416.1:3180162-3516439 GCA_000818095.1 Jeotgalibacillus malaysiensis | reverse complement strand
TTGACTGCTTTCTACTATAATGATGGGTGCGGTCAGGGAGATTAAGGTCAGCTCGGCGTAATTTCGGGTCACCTCCGGAAAATGTCGGGTCATCTTTTGAACATTTTCGTTCAGCTCTGTTGGGAGTGCAGATTCTCGGGTCAGATCCCATCATTTTGAGGTCACCTTTTAAAAAACTCCGGTCACGTTCCCTCCTATTAAGGTCACATTCACATGCAAGCTTCTCCAGCACCTACGCTTACAGGATTTGATTATTTTTTCATTTTTCTATTGAATGAAGGCACATAGGGTGTTATGATATAGTGGTTGCACGAATCAGACATTGACAATGACGACTGACCGTCGCTATAATGACTTAGAATGTTTAGAGTTCTGATCATAGATATAAATGATCTTTTTAGGAGGTGTCTTACTATGAAACGTACATTCCAACCAAATACTCGTAAAAGAAGTAAAGTACACGGATTCCGCGCACGCATGAGCACGAAGAACGGACGCAAGGTTCTTGCTCGTCGCCGTCAACGTGGACGTAAAGTATTGTCTGCTTAAGACCACTGATTCCACTCAGTGGTCTTTTTTCGCTTAAATACCGGAAAAATATCGAAAATTGTGGGTGGCGTAATGAGAAAAGAGCAGAGAATCAAGAAAAATCCTGAATTCCAGGCCGTTTTTAAAAAAGGAACATCGATGGCTAACCGCCAGTTCGTTCTCTACCGGCTGAAAAAGCAGGATCAGGCCATGTTTCGTCTTGGCATGTCTGTCAGCAAAAAAGTTGGTAATGCGGTAACCCGTGTGCAGGTGAAACGATATATCAGACAGGTGTTCTTAGAGCTTTCAAGTGAGCTCGACCCCTCTTTTGACTATGTCGTGATTGCAAGAAAGCCGGCAGCTGATTTAAACTTTCATGAAACAAAGAAATCACTGACGCACGTGATGAAAAAATCACGCGTGTTAAAAAGTGAACATTCTAAGAAATAGAGGCTCAATTTGACCAAACGTGTTACAATAACGGGTGGTTATAAGAATAGGAACAATTTTTAGAAAGACAGGGAGGAACATACTCGTGAAGAAGAAGCTCTTTCCCTTTATGATGTTTGCGGTCGTAGCTGTTTTCCTTGCAGGTTGTACGGAAATCGATCAGCCGATCACATCAGACAGTGAAGGGATTTGGAATAGCTATTTTGTATATCCGCTATCATGGCTGATTACACAGATTGCTGAATTTTTTAATGAAAACTATGGTCTCGGGATTGTAATTGTTACACTATTAATCCGTTTTGTACTGCTGCCACTGATGATCAAGCAGACAAAAAATACAAAGCGTATGCAGGAAATCCAGCCTGAAATGATGAAGTTACGTGAAAAGTATTCTTCAAAGGATGCGCAAACGCAGCAGAAGCTTCAGCAGGAAACAATGGCCATGTTCCAAAAGCACGGCGTTAACCCGCTTGCCGGCTGTTTCCCGTTACTGATTCAAATGCCGATTCTGATTGCATTCTATCATGCGATTGTCAGAACGACAGAAATCGCAAATCACAATTTCCTATGGTTCGACCTTGGCGAAACAGATCCATACTTTATTCTGCCGATCGTAACTGGTTTAACAACGTTCCTTCAGCAGAAAATTATGATGGCAGGTAACCCTGCAGGTATGAATCCGCAGATGCAGATCATGCTATATCTGATGCCTGTTATGATCGCAGTATTTGCTTTCATTTTCCCAACTGCCCTCTCACTTTACTGGGTAGTCGGTAACGTCTTTATGATTGTGCAGACTTTACTTATTAATGGTACATTTAAAAAAAGTGAAGTGAATAGCACAACTTGATAGGAGGGGCTGTATGTGAATGAGGAGATCACGCTGACTGGTGCTACTGTTGAAGACGCTGTTTCTGAAGCGCTTGTAAAACTCGGTATTTCCAGAGAGCAGGCTGAAATATCAGTACTCGATGAAGGAAAAAAAGGTTTTCTCGGGCTGGGGTCACGCCCGGCAAAGGTCCAGGTTATTCGTAAAAAGGACGCGATCGAAGAAGTCGAACGCTACTTAAAGGATATCGCAGGCCAAATGGGCGTTGAACTTGCAACCTCAGCTCAACGCGAAGGAAAAGTTGTGACAATATTGCTTGAAAGTGAAAAAGTTGCACTGCTGATCGGCAAGCGGGGTCAAACGCTTAATGCGCTCCAAACCCTTGCTCAGCTCATTGCAAATCGCTACACCGAACAATTTGTAACAATCGTGTTAGATGCAGAAGATTACCGCGAAAGACGTCGCGCCACGCTCAGTCAGCTGGCTGACCGTAAAGCAGAACAGGCGCTTCGGACAAGACGCCCTGTAAAGCTTGAGCCGATGCCGTCTTTCGAACGGAAAATCATTCACAGCGCACTGTCTTCAAGACGTGATATCGAAACTCATTCCGAAGGCCGTGAGCCTCACCGATATTTGGTGATTACTGCTAAATATTAAATAAAAATCAGCTGTCAGATGGCAGCTGATTTTTTTATGGGAATGAACTTTTATATAAATTGGCAGGTGATTTCCGCTTCAGGGGGACGCTTTCCGTGGCCGGGCGGTGAGCCAGCAGGCTTCGCCATGCTTTGTCTCACCTGTCCCTTCCTGCCACAGGAGTCGCCCCCTTCCGCTTCAATCCCCTGCTGTGCAGGAAGTTTGATGGTTAAATTCAAATTTTAATAAAATTATATTCATATTAATTTTAAATATTTACCATATAATTAATATATAAATATGAATATTTTAATGTATAACTCAATTATTTATAAAATTGAAGTATGATACTGTTGTTTTAAAAGAAGCTCAAATGTAAAACAGTTTCTACTATTACATTTTTAGTGCAGTGGAGCGTAAGGTGGCGACTCCAGCGGGATGTGACGGACAGCTGAGACCCCGCAAGGCGAAGCCTGAGGAGGCTCAGCGCCGTCCCCGCGGAAAGCGTCCGCCTGAAGCGAAGCGGAACGATTATAAAAAACTTTATCCACATGTGAATAACACATCTCCTTACCATACATTGTGGATAATGCCAACTGATTTTCTTTTTTTCAATGCAAAAGTATGGTATTCTAATGATTTAGAGAGTATATAACGGAGGCCTTCTGTCTGGAAGGCCCTTCTTACTGTATAGAGAAAGTAACGAGGTGACATGTTATGGAGTTTGACACGATTGCAGCAATTTCGACACCCATGGGTGAAGGTGCGATCGCGATTGTACGGTTAAGCGGTGACGACGCGTTCACGATTGCTGACCGTGTATATAGAAGTGGCGGGAAGCAGCTGCAGTCTGTCCCATCCCACACGATTCACTACGGTCATATTGTAGATCCGAAAACAGATGAGACCATCGAAGAAGTGATGGTTTCTGTTATGAAGGGACCTAAAACATTTACCCGTGAAGATGTAGTGGAGATCAACTGTCACGGCGGTGTTGTCAGTGTAAACCGCGTGCTTCAGCTGCTGCTGCGTGAAGGAGCAAGGCTTGCTGAGCCGGGTGAGTTCACGAAGCGTGCCTTTTTAAATGGACGAATCGACCTTTCACAGGCAGAGGCCGTCATGGATCTGATCCGTGCAAAAACGGACCGTGCAATGAGTGTCGCGATGAATCAGATGCAGGGAAGACTATCACGTTTAGTCCAGTCACTGCGTCAGGAAATTCTGGAGATTTTAGCGCAGGTGGAAGTAAATATTGATTATCCTGAGTATGATGATGTTGAAGAAATGACGTTAAATATGATGATGGAAAAATCACAGTACGTGCGCGATGAGATAGAAAAGCTGCTGAGAACATCGGAACAGGGGAAAATTCTGCGTGAAGGCCTCTCAACCGTGATTATCGGCAGACCGAATGTCGGAAAATCTTCCTTATTAAATAGTCTTGTACAGGAAAACAAAGCGATTGTAACCGATATACCGGGTACAACGCGTGATGTGATTGAAGAATACGTCAATGTCAGAGGCGTTCCGCTGAAGCTTGTCGATACAGCCGGAATCCGTGAAACTGAGGATATCGTTGAACGGATCGGTGTGGAGCGCTCCCGTCAGGTATTAAAAGAAGCAGATCTGATCTTACTAGTGTTAAATCACGGTGAAGAGCTGTCTGATGAGGATCGCAGGCTGTTTGAAGCGGTCACTGGTATGGATGTGATCGTGATCGTCAATAAAACGGATCTGGATCAGGCGATTGATTTAGATGAAGTAAAGCAGCTCTCAGGCGATCATAAGCTTGTCACGACCTCTCTTTTAAAAGAGCAGGGTGTAGACGAGCTTGAAGAATCCATTGCATCACTGTTCTTTGATGGTTCAGTCGACCTTGGTGATGGCACATATGTATCAAACAGCCGTCACATTGCACTGCTGCACCAGGCGCTTCAGGCAATTGAAGAAGCGATTCAGGGTGCTGAAATGGGTACACCTGTTGATATGGTGCAGATCGACCTGCGCCGCACGTGGGAGATCCTAGGCGAAATGATCGGAGACACCGTTCAGGAAAGCCTTATCGATCAGCTATTCTCGCAATTCTGCCTTGGGAAATAAGATATCATTTTATAACTGCTACCCTGCGCTTCAGGCGGACGCTTTCCGCAGGGTCGGCGGTGAGCCTCCTCGGCTTCTCCTGCGGGGTCTCACCTGTCCGACTTCTCCTGCTGGAGTCGCCGCCTTCCGCTCCGGGTAGCGTGAATTTCTCTTCCAACCAGTCAATTGATATAAAACTGACCCAACTTTTTAAGGGTAGTTTATTTTAAAATATATTTACCTGAATCAGTCTTAAATAGGCAATCTATTTAACTGCATATAGCTGATTGGAGCGTAAGGCGGGGACTCCGGTGCGAATAGCGTGACAAGTGAGACCCCGCAGAGCTTCAGCTCGAGGAGGCTCAGCGCACGCCGCGCGGAAAGCATCCGCCTGAAGCGGAAATCAGCGGCACTGGTTCAGTTAAAAAGGAGGACATTCATCATCATGGTGAAAAAATTTGAGGCAGGAAATTATGATGTAATCGTCATTGGTGCCGGTCACGCGGGTGTGGAAGCGGGTCTTGCTTCTGCACGAATGGGTGCAAAGACACTAATGTTAACAATAAATCTTGATATGGTGGCATTTATGCCATGTAACCCTTCAGTCGGCGGACCGGCTAAGGGAATTGTGGTACGTGAAATCGACGCGCTTGGCGGTCAGATGGGACGTACAATTGATCAGACGCATATTCAAATGCGTATGCTGAACACTGGAAAAGGACCTGCTGTTCGCGCGCTGCGTGCACAGGCTGACAAGGTGCTTTACCAGCAAATGATGAAGGAAACAATTGAAGATGAGCCGAATATGACGCTTCTTCAGGGCATGGTTGAAGAACTGATTATTGAAGATGGTGAGTGTCATGGTGTTATCACAAATACAGGTGCAACGTTCCGTGCGAAAACAACGATTATCACAGCAGGTACATTCCTGCGCGGTGAAGTGATTATCGGCGACTTGAAATATTCAAGTGGTCCGAATAACCAGCAGCCGTCAATCGGTCTTGCAGATCATATGAGAGATCTTGGCTTTGATGTTGTTCGTTTTAAAACAGGTACACCACCGCGTGTAAACAGTTCGACAATTGATTACACGAAAACTGAAATTCAGCCGGGCGATGAAACGCCGCGTGCCTTCAGCTATGAGACAACTGAATTTATAACAGATCAGCTGCCGTGCTGGCTGACGTATACTAATGCAGAAACACATCAGATCATCGACGATAATTTACACCGTTCTGCAATGTACTCAGGTATGATTAAAGGTACAGGCCCGCGTTACTGTCCTTCAATTGAAGATAAAGTAGTGCGCTTTAACGATAAGCCGCGCCACCAGATCTTCCTTGAGCCAGAAGGACGTAATACGAAGGAAGTTTACGTACAGGGTCTATCTACAAGTCTTCCTGAAGACGTACAACAGCAGATTCTTTCTACGATTCCAGGTCTTGAAAACGCGCAGATGATGCGTTCAGGCTATGCGATTGAGTACGATGCAATGGTACCGACTCAGCTGTGGCCGACACTTGAGACGAAAAAGATCCGCAACCTGTACACTGCAGGTCAGATCAACGGAACGTCAGGCTACGAGGAAGCGGCCGGTCAGGGGCTGATGGCTGGTATTAACGCAGCAAGACGCGCGTTTGATAAGGAAGAAGTCATTTTAAGCCGCTCTGATGCGTACATCGGCGTATTAATTGATGATCTTGTAACAAAAGGGACGAATGAACCTTACCGTCTGCTGACATCTCGTGCAGAATACCGTCTGCTTCTGCGTCATGATAATGCAGATCTGAGACTAACAGACGTGGGTCATGAAATTGGTCTGATTACAGATGAGCGCTATAGCCGTTTTAATCTGAAAAAAGAGTTGATTGATGCAGAAATTAAGCGTCTGCAGGAGGTTATTATTAAGCCGAATGAAGCGACTCAGACACTGCTTGAAGAAGCGGGGAGCTCTGCTTTAAAAGATGGAATTCGCGGAACAGACCTTTTAAGAAGACCGGAAATCACGTACAATCATATTAAAGCATTGTCACCTGCAGCGACTGAACTTCCTGCTGATGTAGAGGAACAGGTCGAGATTCAGGTGAAATATGAAGGCTATATCGAAAAATCTCTTCAGCAGGTCGATAAGCTGAAAAAGATGGAGAATAAAAAGATTCCAGAAGGCATTGATTATGATGCGATTACAGGGCTTGCGTCAGAAGCGAGACAGAAGCTGCGCGAGGTTCAGCCGCTGTCAATTGCCCAGGCATCACGCATCTCCGGTGTAAATCCGGCGGATATTTCAATTTTACTTGTCTATATCGAACAGGGTAAAATTGCAAAAGTATCCGGTTGAATGAGCTAAAGGAGACCAATATGACAGAACAGCAGTTTTACGAACAGCTAAAAGCAAATGGCATCACGTTAAGTGACGATCAGCTGGAGCAGTTCAGAAAGTATCATGAAATTCTTGTTGAATGGAATGAGAAAATGAACCTAACAGCGATCACAGAACGTGAGGAAGTATATTTAAAGCATTTTTATGACTCAATCACAGCCGCATTTTATTTTGACTTCACAAAGCCGCTGAGCATTTGTGATGTGGGAGCGGGCGCAGGTTTTCCAAGTATTCCGCTGAAAATCTGCTTCCCGCATTTAAATGTGTCAATTGTCGATTCACTCAATAAACGCATTACATTTTTAAATCATTTAGCAGATGAACTGAAGCTTGAAGACGTACACTTTTACCATGACCGTGCTGAGACATTCGGTCAGAAAGCTGAGCACCGTGAGCAGTATGACCTTGTGACAGCCCGTGCTGTAGCAAGGCTTTCAGTACTGTCAGAGCTGTGTCTGCCGCTTGTAAAACAAGGCGGGCATTTTGTGGCGATGAAGGGTGCAGGTGCTGCTGATGAGCTGCAGGACAGCGGAAAAGCGATTCAGCTGCTTGGCGGTAAGCAGACAGCGGAGCACGCATTCACGCTTCCTGAAGAAGAAAGTGAAAGATCAGTCATTGTCATTGAAAAAGTAAAATCAACACCGAAGAAATATCCAAGAAAGCCGGGAACACCGAATAAATCTCCGCTTTCATAATGGCGTATAGTTTTTCACAAAGGGTGGTGTGTCTTAATGAAGACTCCGTTTTCACGGATCTTTGGCCTTGGTGATAAGGACGAGCCTGTTTCGCCTGAAACCACGGAAGAAAAAGAAGTGAACCAAGAAGAAGTTAAACAAATTGACATTCATCAGATCAAACCGAACCGTTTTCAGCCGAGAACGATTTTTGATGATGAAAAAATAGATGAGCTGGCAAGAACCATTCATACACACGGCATTATTCAGCCGATCGTTGTACGCGAGAGCGGAGACGGGTCTTATGAAATCATTGCCGGTGAACGCAGATGGCGCGCGATGAAGTCACTCGACTGGAAAACCGTGCCTGCCATTGTGAAAAATATGAGTGACACTGAAACAGCATCTGTTGCTTTAATTGAAAACCTTCAGCGCGAAGAACTTTCTCCCGTGGAAGAAGCAATGGCTTATCAAAAGCTCCTGGATCTTCATGAATTGACACAGGAAGCCCTGGCACAGCGCCTTGGAAAAGGTCAGTCAACCGTTGCAAACAAGCTGCGTCTTTTAAAGCTGCCTGAATTCGTTCAGGACAGCATTATCCAAAAGAAGATGACGGAGCGGCATGCGCGTGCACTGATTCCTCTAAGGGATGCTGAGCTTCAGAACAAACTCGCAGAAGAAATCATCGAACAGCAGCTGAACGTCAAGCAGACTGAGCAGCGCGTTCAGAAAATGCTTGAATCAAATGAGCCGAAGCCGAAGCCAAAGCGCAAGGCATTCAATAAAGACGTGCGGATTGCCGTTAACACTATCCGTCAGTCGCTGAATATGATCTCAGACTCAGGTATGAAGCTCGATTCTAAAGAAGAAGAGTACGATGATTATTACCAGATTACGATTAAGCTGCCTAAAAAGAAGAAATAGATTGATAGAGTAAAAGAGGATGGGACAATGATTGTCTCATCCTTTTATTCGTTTCGCTGCGCTTCAGGCGGACGCTTTCCGCGGGAACTGCGGTGAGCCTCCTCGTGCTTCGCATTGCGGGGTCTCACCTGTCCGTTATATCCCGCTGGAGTCGCCGCCTTACGCTTCGCTGCACTTAAATATAAATCTAAAATTTGTCTAGCTTATTTAATTTTGGATATTGCGTTTTTAACGATCCAGCTGGTTTAAACGTCTCGTGATGCTTTGTGAATGTGGTAGTTGTCACTGTTTTGGCTAAGCTTGTATGAGTTTTCCCTGGAATTGTTGCGATCCACCCGGCTGTTTGTATGAGTTCGTGTTCAAAATGTAGCAATCCGCCCTCATTTTGTCTCAATCCCCCCATTTATTCCGCCAAAAAACTGCCTCTCTACTTTTCCAGACAATCTCTGTTAAAATAAACTTAATATTTTTATAGACCGAAGCATTCACAAAAAGGGGACGGGTGACACGAATGGGGAGAATGATTGCAATTGCGAATCAAAAAGGCGGTGTCGGGAAAACGACGACGTCTGTGAACATCAGTGCATGTCTTGCTTATTTGGGGAAAAAGGTTTTACTCGTTGATATGGATCCGCAGGGAAATGCAACGAGTGGGGTCGGTATTAATAAAGGGGATGTAGATGAGAGTATCTACGACATTTTAGTAGAAGATATACCTGCTAAAAGCGTGATTAGGGGAACGTCAGTCGAAAATCTGTATGCGATTCCCGCTACCATTTCACTGGCTGGTGCGGAAATTGAACTTGTTTCGATGGTTTCCCGGGAAATAAGATTGAAAAAAGCGCTTGAGGATGTACAGCACAGGTTCGATTATATTATTATTGATTGTCCGCCTTCACTTGGCATGCTGACGATTAATGCACTGACTGCATCAGACGCCTGCATCATTCCGGTGCAGTGTGAATACTACGCGCTTGAAGGGCTGAGCCAGCTGCTGAGCACCGTCAGGCTCGTTCAAAAGCACCTGAATCACCACTTGTTAATCGATGGTGTCCTGCTGACGATGCTTGATGCACGAACGAATCTTGGCATTCAGGTGATCGCAGAAGTGAAAAAATATTTCCAGGATAAAGTCTATAGAACGATTATTCCAAGAAATGTAAGGTTGAGTGAGGCGCCGAGTCATGGGCTGCCTGTGATTTTATATGATCCGAAGTCTAAAGGGGCAGAGGTTTATCTTGAATTAGCAAAGGAAGTGATCGTAAATGGCTAAAGGACTTGGTAAAGGGGTCAGTAACCTTTTTAAAGACATGTCATCGATTCATGATGAGCACGTTCAGCAGCTGTCGGTCAAAGACATCCGCCCGAACCCTTATCAGCCGAGAAAGATATTTGAAGAAATACCGCTTGAGGAGCTGACGGCTTCTGTAAAAGAGCATGGCATTCTTCAGCCAATTATCGTACGAAAGAGTCTGAAGGGCTTTGAAATTGTAGCCGGCGAACGTCGCTTCAGAGCGGCAAAGCAGGCCGAACTGACGCACGTGCCGGCAGTGGTCCGCGACTTAAATGACCGCCAGATGATGGAGCTTTCTGTGCTTGAAAATCTTCAGCGTGAGGATCTCACACCGATTGAAGAAGCGAAAGCGTATGAAACACTAATGAAAAAGCTGGAGATCTCACAGGATGAGCTCGCTAAAAAGGTCGGTAAAAGCAGACCGCATATCGCTAATCATCTGCGTCTGTTAAATCTCTCAGACGCTATTCAGGAAAAGATGTCTCAAAAAGCGTTAACGATGGGCCACGGTCGTGCGCTTGCCGGTGTAAAGGATACCCATGCAGCTGAACAGTTTGCTGAAAAAGTTGTGAAAGAAGGCTTAAATGTCCGTCAGCTTGAAAAACTTATTTCAGAAGCTGCGCCTGCAAAGAAGGATAAGCCTAAGCAGAAAACAGATCCACACCTGAAGCATCAGGAGACGGTACTCAGAGAGCGCTTTGGGACGAGTGTTGCCATTAGAAAAAACAAACATAAAGGCAAAATTGAAATAGAATTTATGTCAGAGGATGATCTTGAACGGATCCTGTCGCTGTTAGGTGAGAACGGGTAGAACGACTTCTGAGATAGAGTGTAGAAAAGAGGGAGTTTCGCTTGGTACTGCTTGGGACACTGGTAAACGGACTATTAATTATTTTTGGTACATTGATTGGAAAGCTGCTGCACAGAATTCCTGAGCGTATGAAGGCGACTGTCATGTCTGCGATCGGGCTTGCAGTCGTCGTGCTCGGTCTGCAGATGGGGCTTTCAAGCAATAACTATCTGATTGTCATCATCAGCCTCGTGCTTGGTGCGGTGATCGGAGAGTGGATGGAGCTTGACGATAAGTTGAATGCGATGGGCAGGTGGATTGAACGGAAGGTCGGTTCAAAGGGAGAGACGAGTATTTCACAGGGGTTTGTGACGGCGACCCTGATTTTTGTGATCGGCGCCATGGGTGTGATTGGAGCGCTTGATTCAGGGCTTCGCGGTGATCACCAGGTGCTGTTTACGAAGTCAATCATCGATGGATTTGTTTCGATTATTTTAACCTCGACACTTGGTGTAGGTGTATTATTTTCAGCGATTCCAGTCGTGCTTTATCAGGGATCGATTGCGCTTTTCGCGACGCAGATTGATAAGTTCGTCCCTCAGGTGCTGATGGATCAATTTATCGCTGAAATGACGTCAGCAGGCGGGATCATGATTTTTGCGATCGGTCTGAATCTGATCGGGATCACAAAAATCCGTGTAGCCAACCTGCTGCCGGGTATTTTCATTATGGGTGCAATTGTGACCATTGTTCACCTGTATGAGTCGTATGGATTTTAGCCGTTTTCTTACGTAAAAGAATATTGGAATAATGAATGGCATCTGTGATTTTTGAAGCCATTTCATTTACTAAGTACAGGCGTGTATTTTGAAGCATCGCATGCTCCATAAAGCCGCCCGCATTGACAATACCGGTAATATGCACATCACCGATCGGCGGCAGCTGCTTTTGCACGCCTGCCCCCGGGAAGATCGGTCCTTCACCGACTTCAATATAGCCGATATTCCGGAACTGGCCGAGACAGGCATCAATCGCTACGACGAATGCATTGTCATACTCCGTCCGGATTTTTTCTGCAGTATCTGCGAGATTCAGTGCATGAACAGGATCCTTCAACGTTCCATACAGATCACAAAGCGGCAGCCTTCTTTTCTCAAGCAACGAGCCGGTCAGCGGTCCAAGTGAGTCTCCTGTTGAGCGGTCTGTTCCGATACATACATAGACAATCGGGCGGTCGAGCGGGTAGGTTGCAGCAAGTGTTTTGGCGAGTCTGTGTGGTGTCATATGATCCTCTAAATGACTGCGGCAGCTAGTATCCGTAAATTGTGGCGGTATCGCTTCGTTCATTTATGTCCAGCTCCTCTCACTTCTACAGTATAGGACCAAGCCTATTTTTTTATTCTGTTTATTCATTATATAATACATTTTGTTCTTTTTAAAGAACAAAATGTTTTTTCTTATAAGTTGGAGAAAAAAACGAACGCTGATAAAATAAAGATTAGCTTCGAATTAATTTTTAAAAGAAGGCAGGAAGTGATTGGCATGAAACTTGCTTCACCGGAAACAAATGATACACCTCAAACAATAGAAGAAGCTGTTGACGTTGGTGCTCTGACAGAAGCCTGGGATTCGATTGTAGCTTATTTAACAAACGAAGCCGTCTGGGTTCAGTTCGGGATTATATTCTTAAGAATTGTCCTGATCATTGTCATTGCAGGCATTGTCGTCCGCGTCGCTAAAAAACTGATTCAAAATGTCTTTAAAGTGCGTGCGAAAGGTCCTGTACATGTCTCGATCCGCCGTGAAAACACGCTGTTAAAACTGCTGCAGAACGTTGTCTCTTACGTCGTATACTTTGTCGCAGTGCTTGCGGTTCTGTCTGCATTCGAAATTGATGTCCGCGGTCTGATTGCCGGTGCCGGTATTGTCGGACTTGCTGTCGGCTTCGGTGCCCAGAACCTTGTGCGGGACATTATCACAGGATTCTTTATTATTTTTGAAGACCAGTTCTCTGTCGGTGACTATGTCAGAATCGGTCAGGCGGAAGGTCACGTCGAAGAGATTGGCCTCCGCACAACAAAAATTAAAAGCTGGACCGGGGAACTGCACATTTTTCCGAACGGTAATATTACTGAAGTCACAAACTTCTCCATTCATAACAGTGTAGCTGTCGTAGATGTCAGCATCGCCTATGAGGAGGATGTGGCGGCTGCTGAACAGGCGATTCGTGAATTCTGTGACTCTCTTGAAGGCAAATACGAAGAGGTTGTGATGAAGCCTGAGCTGCTTGGTGTACAGACGCTTGGTGCTTCAGAAGTCGTCATGCGTGTGATCGCAGAAACACAACCGATGAAACACTGGTACATTGCCCGCGAAATGCGTCGTGAAATTAAGCATTACCTTGATGAGCGTGGAATCGAAATCCCATTCCCTCGTATGGTGATGTATTCAAGGGAAGAAGCAGGCAAGCTTCAAACGGATATGCAGGAAAAAGTGAAAAAATAGGAGGCATTTTCATGGAAGAAAAAGAGTATGGACTACATGATGTAGTAGAAATGAAAAAACCCCATCCGTGCGGAGTCAACCAGTGGAAAATTATCCGGATGGGCATGGATATCAGAATTAAATGTGAAGGCTGCTCACACAGCGTCATGATCCCCCGTAAGGAATTTTCACGGAAAATGAAAAAAGTGCTTGTGAAGCATGAAGAATAAGAGCGTATTGCCGCATGGGATCCTTAGAGGATTTTGTGCGGTTTTTTCATGGGATTTTTGGAAGGGCGGACTTTGGGTTTTGCGGTCACAGCCACGAAATCACGGGTCAGGTTATGAGTGGTTTCAGGTCACATTGCCGGATTTTCCGGTCACTTCCGCAAAAAATGTAAAATTTCGGTTCATACCCCGTCATTTTCAGGTCATATCCACCTGATTTGCGGTCACATTCAAAAAAACACGGGTCACATCCCCCGAAACCTCCTGCTACCCCACGCGCCGGTCCTCTTGTATTTATAACCCGAACTCTATATAATTGTGTGAGGTTTGTATATGACACGTCACATGAACATGTTTTTAATAGAAGATTCAAGGAGTGAACGAAATGGCTTTAACAGCTGGAATCGTGGGCTTACCGAACGTTGGAAAGTCTACTTTATTTAATGCAATCACTAAAGCAGGTGCTGAATCTGCTAACTACCCGTTCTGTACAATCGATCCGAACGTTGGAATCGTAGAAGTACCGGACCCGCGTCTGACTAAGCTGACTGAGCTGGTTGAACCGAAAAAAACAATTCCGACTGCTTTTGAATTTACAGATATCGCCGGGATTGTTAAAGGCGCAAGTAAAGGTGAAGGCCTTGGTAACAAGTTCCTTTCACATATCCGCGAAGTAGATGCAATCGTTCAGGTTGTCCGCTGCTTTGCTGATGATAATATCACTCACGTTTCAGGAAAAGTGGATCCAATTGATGATATCGAAGTCATCAACCTTGAGTTGATCCTAGCTGACCTTGAAGCAGTTGATAAGCGTATTGCACGCGTCGCTAAAATGGCGAAGCAAAAAGACAAGGATGCTGTCATTGAAATGGCTGTCCTGGAAAAGATCAAAGAAGCGCTTGAGAATAATCAGGCAGCAAGAACGGTCGAGCTGAACGATGAGCAGGCGAAAATCGCAAAAGGCATGCACCTCTTAACAAGTAAGCCAATGCTTTACGCTGCAAACGTTGGTGAAGACGAAATCGCTGACCCATCTGACAATGAATACGTACAGCGCGTGCGTGAATTTGCAAAAGAAGATAACGCAGAAGTGATCGTTGTCTGTGCAAAAATTGAAGAAGAAATTGCTGAGCTTGATGAAGATGAAAAAGCAATGTTCCTTTCAGAGCTTGGCATTGAAGAATCAGGTCTTGATCAGCTGATCCGTGCAACGTACGATTTGCTTGGACTTGCCACTTACTTCACTGCAGGTGTACAGGAAGTCCGCGCATGGACATTCCGTCACGGCATGAAAGCACCACAGTGTGCCGGTATCATTCACACTGACTTCGAACGCGGCTTCATCCGTGCAGAAACCGTTTCTTACGATGATCTGATCGCTTCAGGCGGCATGTCATCGGCAAAAGAAGCAGGTAAAGTACGTCTTGAAGGAAAAGAATATCTTGTAAAAGACGGAGATGTCATTCACTTCCGTTTCAACGTATAAAACAGTATGCCCCCGGGAGAAATTCCGGGGGTTTTGTTTTTTTATTGAAAATGTTGCTGCGCGCGGATAGATCAAATGTCATGAAAGAGCGAAGATTGGCTGTCTAACGTTGAACATGATCTGGTTTGTGCCGAACATAAGCGGATGAACGTCGAACAAGCAGCTGCAAACACCGAACATCAAAGGTTTTCCTCCGAACAAGGTTTCACTATAAACCTCCTCCTTCCAACTAGACATCCCACCCAAAGTCCGTTACAATAAAATAAGAACAAATGTTCTATTTCTGTTTGGGGAAGAACAGAAATCTCAAAATCTTACTGTCACCCTTGTCCAAAGGATTTCACTATGCTATAATATATCCTTGTGAGTAATAGAAATTTTTTATTATTCCTTGTCTCCTGACAGCAGGAGGCCGCATAGACCATAAGGAGGTGAAAACCGATGAGAAAGTACGAAATCATGTACATTGTCCGTCCAGACGTTGATGAGGATCAGAAAAAAGCTGTAACTGAGCGTTTTGAAGAAATCCTTACTTCAAACGGAGCGGAAATCATCGAGTCAAAAGAGTGGGGTAAGCGTCGTTTCGCTTATGAAATCAACGATTACCGCGAAGGATTCTACCAGATCGTTAAGTTGAACTCAGGTTCTGAGGCTATCAACGAATTCGACCGTCTGGCTAAGATCAGCGATGATATCGTTCGCCACATGACAATCCGCGAAGAAGAAAACTAATCTCTAGATATAAGTTCCTTGCAAGAGCAGGTGTCAGCCTGCTTGCGCAAAAATAAAGGAGTTGGTTCTGATGATGAATCGAGTCGTATTAGTCGGTCGATTAACGAAGGATCCGGACCTGCGCTATACGCCAAGCGGTGTAGCAGTCGCAACATTCACACTCGCTGTCAATCGTGCTTTCACGAACCAGCAGGGAGACCGTGAAGCGGATTTTATTAACTGTGTGGTATGGAGACGTCCAGCTGAAAACGTGGCAAACTTCCTTAAAAAAGGTAGTCTTGCAGGCGTTGACGGACGTATTCAGACACGAAGCTATGACAACCAGGAAGGCAAACGCGTGTATGTCACTGAAGTGAATGCAGAAAGTGTTCAATTCCTGGAGCCGAAGAACGCTTCAGGCGGCCAGTCCGGCGGCGGAAGCTACGGAGGCAATCAGGGGTATCAGGACAATAATAACTTCGGTCAGAATCAACCGCGTGAAAACCAAGGCAATCAGAATAACCAGAACTACACAAGAGTGGACAAGGACCCATTCTCAAATGACGGTCAGCCGATCGACATTTCAGATGATGATCTGCCATTCTAAGACGTGTAGAACCATAAAATCTTAAACAAGAAGGAGGGGAATCCCATGGCAGGAGGACGCAGAGGCGGTCGTCGTCGTAAGAAGGTGTGTTACTTTACTTCAAACGGTATTACACACATCGACTATAAAGACGTAGATCTACTAAGAAAGTTTATCTCTGAGCGTGGAAAAATTCTTCCACGTCGTGTAACTGGCACAAGCGCTAAGTATCAGCGCAGACTGACAGTTGCAGTTAAGCGCGCACGTACAATGGCGCTACTACCATTCGTTTCAGGCGAATAATGATATGAAAAGCTGTCAGCATGTCTGACAGCTTTTTTATATGGTCTAAACACTACTTTTAACCTAATTATCCCCTCAAATACTGAAATTTCTCTCTTTTTACCATGACATCTGAACTAAAAATTTTTCGTTCTAACTATTCACTTTTTTATATATGTACCGATGTATATGTATGAGGTATTATTGCCTGAATATAAAGAGAGCCATATGAGGTGAGTAGGGTGAAACTGAAATCGATTAAGACGAAATTAATTTTAACAACATCACTGGTATTAATTGCAGCATTTGCAGTTTTACTCAGCCTGACGGGGTGGCAGCTTCATGACCGTACGCAGGAGAATGTACTGAAGCAGGCTGAAGGAATTGCAGGCGAGCTGAATAACTCAACTGAGACATTCCTTGATCAGTATGGACGCAGTATTGAGCAGATCGCTTCTACGACGACAGCACTTCAATATGCTGAAGCAGCACTTGAAGAAGGTGACGCAGCTGCAGCTAATGAACTTGAGCAGCTGTTAGAAGAATATTTAACGATTTATTCAGATCCGTCTTCTATTTATGTAGCAACAGATAACGGATCATTACTCATTTCGCCGTTTGTTGATCTGCCGGCAGACTTTGACGCGACAACGCGTGAGTGGTATCAGCAGGCTGCAGCAGCGCCTGAGGCAGTAATCTGGAGTGAGCCATACATAGATGAGGCAACAGGTGAATACGTCATTACAGCAGCTAAAGCAATGCAGAGCGGCTCGCAGCTTGTAGGGGTCATTGGCGTAGATGTAAAGCTTGGAGATCTGACAACAAAGCTTGGAGAAACGCAGATTGGGTACAACGGCTATCCATTTGTTCTGTCTGGTGAAGGGGTTGCAATTGTACACCCGACACTTCAGAGTGAAAACCTGATGGAATACGATTTTATTCAGGAGATCTTTGCAAGTGAAGATGAAAATGGCCGCGTCGAATATGAACTTGATGGTGCAGAAAAGCTGATGGTTTATTCAACAGCTGAAAATACGAACTGGAAAATCGGTGTAGCTTTTGACCAGTCGGATATTGCAGCAGAGTCATTATCGATTTTAACGCTGCTGCTGATTATTGGCGTTGCAACACTTGTGATTGCAGCGATCATTATGTCAATAGTGGCGAGCAGATTTTCTAAGCCGATTGTGGCGCTGAGTCATTCTGTTCGTGAAGTCGCTGCAGGTGACCTCAGCACCCGCGCAAATGTAAAATCAAATGATGAGATCGGCGAGCTTTCTACACAATTTAACACGATGGTTGATCATATGAATGAGATCCTTTCAACGGTTAAATCTTCAGTTGAAGAAGTACGTGGATCAGCTGAAGGGTTAAGTGCTGTAGCGGAGGAAACGAATGCATCAAGTGAACAGGTGGCAAGTGCTGTCGGTGATATTGCAGATGGTGCGACTCAGTCAGCTGAGGAAGCAGATGAAGCGAATCGCCAGTCGCAGACGCTTGGTGAGAAGATTAATGCCATTTCAGAACAGTCTAAGCAGATGTCTGAAGTAGCAAGTGAAGCAGGCAGTGTGAATGCGAGCGGAATCAGCCAGATGAAGCAGCTGAAGGAATACCACACGTCTTCAACAGAATTTATTCAGTCAATGGAATCTGTTATTCAGGATCTTGAAACAAAGGTCCAGACGATTGAAACGGTGATGGCAACGATCACAGAGATCTCTTCTCAGACGAACCTGCTTGCGCTGAACGCATCCATTGAAGCAGCACGTGCAGGTGAGCATGGGAAAGGCTTTGCTGTTGTTGCAGACGAGGTGAGAAAGCTTGCTGAGCAGTCAGTGCGCGCAACAGACGAAGTAAAGCAGACGATTGCTGATATTCAGGACAGTTCAAAGCGTGCAGTAACTGAAATGGGACGCACGAAGGAGAACTTTGACCATCAGTCAGTTGTCGTGGAACAGACAAATGATATTTTCGATCAGATGTCTGATTTTATGGGCACAATGGAAACATCGATTCTTGCAGTATACCGTGAAATTCAGGACGTTTCTGCAAGTAAGGAAGCCGTTACGCGCGTTATTCAGGAAATGGCTGCGATGGCTGAAGAAACCGCTGCATCATGTGAAGAAGTGGCAGCTTCAACTGATGAGCAGGTCAGAGCGATCCAGACGGTTACTGAATCAGCTGAGCGTCTAAGCGAGCTGAGCGATGATCTGCAGCAGGCAGTCAACCGCTTCCGTCTTGATGAGCAAAAAGAAGCTTAATTCACATCCTCCGGGTCTAATTGACCTGGAGGATTTTTTAAATTCATCTATCAGGTGAACGGAATCTCCCGGTAATTCAGCGTAAAAAAGGGCTTCGGGTTGAAGGAGAGCGGTATGACAGATAAAATGAGTAGATGGATATAGTGATTGAATGAGAAAAATAGAGGTGTATGAATGAACAATACAAATACGTTAAGGCTGACTGAAGGCGCAATGATGACCGCCTTTTTTGCAGTCTTATTACTGATCACGGTGTATGTGCCGTTTGCTTTGATAGTTACTGGTTTTTTCCTACTCCTTCCTTTTTTATGGTATGGGGTAAAGCATTCAATTCGGGCCTCATTGGTTATGTTCCTAGCCTCGGTTATCGTCACTGGAATTATTGCAGGATTAATTGCGGTCCCAATAGCTGTTGCATATGGTATAACCGGTATTTTAATGGGATGGATGGTACAAAAGAATATAGAGAAATCTATCATTTTTTTAATATCAACATTAGTATTCGTCATAAGTGCAGTAGTTCAATACTTATTTTCGATCTTACTATTTGAGATCAACATTATTGAAGAACTATTACGGTTAGTAGGAGAATCCGTTGAACGAGCGATTACTGTTTATAATGCTGCGGGAATTGATACTGGTAATTTACAGGAACAATTTGCACAAAGTTTGATAGCTTTTGAAACGCTTTTACCGTCGTTGCTAATATTTTCATCTGCACTGCTGGTCTGGATCATGATGATTATCAACTTCCCGCTCGTTAAGCGGATCGCCAAAAAGGATATGCCTAAATTCGATGCATTCCGCAACCTGTCGCTGCCGAAAAACGTGATCTGGTACTACCTGATTATTCTGCTGACTGCACTCATTGCTTCACCTGAGCAGGGGACGATGTTTGCGTATGCGCTGATTAATCTGCAATTTGGCTTTGAGCTGTTAATGGTGCTGCAGGGACTTGCTTTTATCCATTTCTACGGTCATTTGAAGGGGTGGAACAAAGGACTTCTGGTGATTTTGACCATTTTAGGCGTATTGATCAATCCATTGACGCGAATTTTAGGTATAATAGACTTAGGTTTTGATTTAAGAAAACGGATGACTGAAAAGAAGTAAGCGGACATTCTTTTTAGTGGATGGATAAGATAAGCATTTATCATGCAAACGGGTGAACCGTTTTGGGAGCTGAAGGCATGCCAACATATTTTCAATACCGGATTTTACGCCGGCTGCTGCTTGGGCTTACGGTGATTGTCCTTCTGGTTGCGGCAGTATTATTTCTATATAACTGGATGTTTGCGGTCGGTGCGCTCATTCTGGCAGTGCCTCTGTTGTGGTTCGCTTTTGTTTTTGAAAAGCGGTTTTTCAACGACACTGAAGAATATATCGCCACCCTCTCCTATCGTGTGAAAAGGGTAGGGGAAGAAGCGCTCATGGAAATGCCGGTCGGGATCCTGCTTTATAACGATGATTTTTTCGTTGAGTGGGCGAACCCGTATTTAACTGCGTTTATTCAGGACGGGACGATGATTAGCCGGTCCTTATATGACGTGGCAGATGTACTCGTACCGGTCATTAAAAAGGAAGGCAGCATTGAAGAAACGGTCTCCTGGCAGGGCCGGATTTTCCGTATTATTCATAAGCAGGATGAAAAGCTGCTGTACTTCTTTGATGTCACTGAGCAGTCTGAAGTCGAAGAGCAGTATGCAGCAG
This sequence comes from Jeotgalibacillus malaysiensis, assembly GCA_000818095.1. Lineage (NCBI taxonomy): Bacteria > Bacillati > Bacillota > Bacilli > Caryophanales > Caryophanaceae > Jeotgalibacillus > Jeotgalibacillus malaysiensis. The sequence goes on along the minus strand of CP009416.1, from coordinate 3,496,108 downwards.
ACCGGACTGTGATCTCGGTCATCTTTTTAGATAACTATGATGAACTGACGCAGGGGATGGATGATTCCGCCCGGAGTAATATTAATAGCTCAGTCACAACACTGCTGAACCAGTGGGCGACAGAGCACGACATTTATGTAAAAAGAGTATCTTCTGACCGTTTCCTTGCCGTGATGAATGAGCGCATTTTACGTGAGCTTGAGCATGAGAAATTTACGGTACTGGATTCGATCCGTGAGATGACGTCAAGACAAAACGTTCCACTGACGCTCAGTATCGGAATCGGGTCAGGCGCTGAGACACTTCCTGAGCTTGGACGCCAGGCGCAGTCGAGTCTTGATCTTGCGTTAGGACGCGGTGGGGACCAGGTTGTTATTAATCAGGCGAACGGAAAAGTAAAGTTCTACGGCGGGAAGACGAATCCGATGGAAAAGCGCACGCGTGTCCGTGCAAGGGTAATTTCCCACGCACTGCGTGAACTGATCGTCAGCAGTGATAAGGTCATCGTGATGGGTCACAAACGCCCGGATATGGATGCAGTCGGAGCGGCGATTGGAGTCAGAAAGATTGCGCAGATGAACCAGCGTGAAGGCTTTGTGGCGCTGAATTTCACTGAGATCGACAGCGGCGTTAACCGTCTGATCGATGAGATTAAAACGAAGCCTGATCTATTCTCTCATATCATTACGCCTGAAGAGGCGCTTGATATGGTGACAGAGGATACGCTGCTTGTCATTGTCGATACACATAAGCCGAGTCTGGTCATTGAAGAGAAGCTGCTGAATAAAGCGGAAAAAGTCGTTGTGATTGACCACCACCGCCGCGGGGAAGAATTTATTGAGCATCCGCTGCTTGTCTATATGGAGCCTTATGCTTCATCAACAGCAGAGCTTGTCACAGAATTACTTGACTATCAGCCGAAGACAGAGAAAATCACAATGCTTGAAGCGACAGCGCTTCTTGCTGGTATAATAGTGGATACAAAAAGCTTCACCATGCGTACTGGATCCCGGACATTTGATGCGGCGTCCTATCTCAGAACGCTTGGCGCGGATACCGTGCTTGTTCAGCAGTTTCTGAGAGAAGATGTAACGACTTACGTAGAGCGGGCGCGCCTGGTAGAGACAGTCACCTTTTATAAGCATGGGATGGCCATTGCTTTTGGTGAAGATGACCGCGTCCATGATTCCGTCATTATTGCACAGGCAGCTGACACGCTGCTGCAGATGGAAGACGTGGCAGCATCGTTTGTGGTTGCTTTCCGTGATGAAGGAGTTGTCGGGATCAGCGCACGATCGCTAGGAACCGTCAACGTGCAGCTGATTATGGAAAAACTGAATGGCGGAGGTCACCTGACCAATGCTGCAACCCAGCTCCGGGACGTGACAATTGATGAAGCGGTAGAACAATTGAAGCTTGCAATCAATGAACATATCGAAGGAGGAACTGAAGAATCATGAAAGTAATTTTCCTACAGGACGTTAAAGGTAAAGGTAAAAAAGGCGAAGTGAAAAACGTAGCGGATGGTTATGCACATAACTACCTGCTGAAAAATAATCTTGCAGCTGAAGCAAACGCAGGAAACGTCAGTCAGCTGAACGCCCAGAAAAAAAAGCAGCAGCAGGAAGCGCAGCAGGTGCTTGAAGAAGCAAAGCAGCTGAAAGCGAAAATGGAGGAGCTGACAGTTGAACTGACAGCAAAATCCGGTGAAGACGGCCGTCTATTCGGTTCAGTCACATCTAAGCAGATCGCTGAAGAACTGAAGAAAACGCACGGCATCAAAGTTGATAAGCGTAAGATCGAGCTAAGTGACGCAATCCGTTCACTCGGCTACACAAATGTACCGGTTAAGCTGCACAATGATGTAACTGCAACTGTAAAGGTTCACGTTACTGCGGAATAATTTAGGGTCTTCTGAAACCAAATGAATCCATGATATACTGAATGTATAGCTTGGAAGATATCTTAACAAATAAACGTGCCGGGACTGTGCGTATTTCCTGAGGGAAGCATAGTGCCGGCATTTTATACAGCAATTCAGGAGGGATCCGACGTGAATGAACAGTATGCGGACCGAATGCCACCGCAAAATATAGAAGCCGAGCAGGCCGTGCTTGGTGCCATCTTTTTAGAACCCCAGTCACTGATATCTGCGCAGGAAGTCCTCATGCCGGAAGATTTTTACCGCAGTGCCCACCAGCGTATTTTTGACGTCATGATCAGCTTGAGTGATAAAGGAAAAGCGATTGACCTTGTCACCGTAACTGAAGAGCTTGCAGCCATGAAAGAGCTTGAAGACGTTGGCGGAATCTCCTATTTAACAGACCTTGCAGGCTTTGTACCGACTGCAGCCAACCTTGAATATTATGCGCATATCGTAGAAGAAAAAGCGCTCTTAAGAAGACTGATCCGCACAGCGACAACGATCGCCCAGGACGGCTACGCGCGTGAGGATGAAGTTGAAAACCTGTTAGCTGAAGCCGAGCGTAACATCATGGAAGTAGCGAACCGTAAGAATACAAGCGCTTTTCACTCAATGAAGGACGTACTCGTACGTACCTACGATAACATCGAGATGCTAAACAGCACGCAGGGTGATATCACAGGTATCGCAACAGGATTCAATGAGCTTGACCGCATGACAGCAGGCTTTCAGCGAAATGACCTGATTATCGTTGCAGCCCGTCCGTCAGTTGGTAAGACCGCATTTGCCCTGAATATCGCACAAAACGTCGCGACTAAAACAGGTGAAAATGTGGCGATCTTCAGTCTTGAGATGGGCGCAGAGCAGCTCGTCATGCGTATGCTCTGTGCTGAAGGCAATATCAACGCACAGAACCTGCGTACAGGCGCACTCACAGATGAAGACTGGCGCAAGCTGACCATGGCGATGGGAAGCCTGTCAAACGCCGGCATCTATATTGATGATACGCCTGGTGTACGTGTACAGGATATCCGCGCAAAGTGCCGTCGTCTGAAGCAGGAACACGGACTTGGTATGATTTTAATTGACTACATGCAGCTGATTCACGGTACCGGAAAACCCGGCGAGAACCGTCAGCAGGAAGTATCTGAAATTTCACGTTCCCTAAAAGGACTTGCCCGTGAGCTTGAAGTACCGGTAATCGCACTGTCTCAGCTCTCACGTGGCGTAGAATCACGTCAGGATAAGCGCCCGATGATGTCTGACTTACGTGAATCTGGAAGTATTGAGCAGGATGCCGATATCGTTGCCTTCCTTTACCGTGATGACTATTATGATAAAGAAAGTGAAAATCAGAATACGATTGAAATCATCATCGCCAAACAGCGTAACGGCCCGGTTGGTACCGTGTCCCTTGCATTTATCAAGGAATATAATAAATTCGTTAATCTCGAGCGGCGACTCGATGATCCGAGTATGCCGCCTGGTGCGTAAAGCCTCCTTTATGGGGGCTTTTTCCTTTGGGGGTGGGACTTGGTGCTGACGGTAATATAATGCGCTGCGATGGTAATGAGATGCGGATTGACGGTAGGATACACCCGGTTTGGCGGTATTGAGCAGCGATCTGAAGGTCGTGACACTCAATCTGACGGTACTAAGAGGTAAATTGGGTGTTTAACACCAGCCCCTCTTCATGCCTTTAACAAACTAAAAGCCTGTTACCGAAGTGCATCAAGTGCCTGGTGAGATGCAGAGATTTCGGATGGATTTCATGCAATTTTCGCTGAAAGTTGTATATATTCCACGTGAACCTGTCCCAATCCCCTTCACCAAACCCTCACATTCACACAAATCCGCATCCCGCGCCTCAATAAACCCTTTCATCTATCGAAATAAACGAATATAAATTACTATTTAACTAAAAATGTTCGTCTTTACATTGACTGACCCTCTAAGGACTGGTAAACTGTTCTTGTTTGATAAAAAGGGTGTAACAGCCTGACGGAGGTGCGTTCCATGTCTTCAGTAGTTGTAGTAGGAACTCAATGGGGAGATGAAGGTAAGGGTAAAATCACTGACTTTCTCTCAGAACATGCAGAAGTAATTGCACGCTATCAGGGCGGTAATAATGCAGGTCATACAATTAAATTTGATGGTGAAACATATAAACTGCATCTGATTCCATCTGGGATTTTTTATAAAGATAAAATCTCTGTGATCGGTAATGGAATGGTTGTAGATCCAAAAGCGCTTGTGAAGGAGCTGAAGTACCTTCATGACCGCGGTGTCAGCACAGAAAATCTTCGTATCAGTAACCGTGCGCATGTAATTCTTCCTTATCACTTAAAGCTTGATGAAGTGGAAGAAGATCGTAAAGGCGAGAATAAGATCGGTACAACGAAAAAAGGAATCGGCCCTGCTTATATGGATAAAGCAGCACGTGCCGGTATCCGGATTGCTGACCTTTTAGATAAAGAGTCATTTAAAGAAAAGCTTGAACATAACCTGGCTGAAAAGAATCGTATGCTTGAGCGCTTCTATGAGGTGGAAGGCTTTACGATGGAAGATATTTTCGAAGAATACTTTGAATATGGCCAGCAGATCGCAAAGTACGTTTGCGATACATCTGTTGTGTTAAATGATGCACTTGATGAAGCGCGCCGCGTGCTTTTCGAAGGTGCACAGGGCGTTATGCTTGATATCGATCAGGGGACATACCCGTTCGTTACGTCTTCAAATCCGGTAGCGGGTGGCGTAACAATCGGTTCAGGTGTTGGACCGACAAAAATCGGCCACGTTGTAGGTGTATCTAAAGCCTATACAACACGTGTCGGCGATGGTCCGTTCCCGACTGAATTGCACGATGAAATCGGCAGCCAGATCCGTGAAGTCGGCCGTGAATACGGTACAACAACAGGCCGCGCACGCCGCGTTGGCTGGTTTGACAGCGTTGTTGTGCGTCACGCACGCCGCGTAAGTGGTCTGACAGATCTTTCACTGAACTCAATTGATGTATTAACAGGCATCAAGACACTGAAAATCTGTACAGCTTACCGCCTTGGCGACGAGATCATTACAGAATATCCGGCAAACCTTCGCACACTTGCGAAATGTGAGCCGATCTATGAAGAGCTTCCAGGCTGGGACGAAGACATTACAGGTGTTCGTTCACTTGATGAGCTTCCTGAAAATGCGCGTCACTACCTAGAGCGCGTATCACAGCTGACAGGGATCCCGCTATCGATCTTCTCAGTAGGACCTGACCGTACTCAGACAAACGTTGTAAAAAGCGTATGGAGAGTCGAAAAATAAATCAAAAAAGGGTGTCTGCGAGCGCGCAGATACCCTTTTTTTAAACTTCTACATTCCATTCTTTAATCGCCTGCTGTACATTTGAAAACGTTAGAATATCTTTAAAATGAATGCCGTTTAATACAATATGCTGTGCAAGCTCCGGACGCAATCCACTTACATTAACGTCAACTCCAAGCAGCTGCAGCACATTTGTAATATCAAATATATGCCCAGCAACTTCATTATCAATCGTCACAATGCCTGAAAAATCAATAATCACACAATCAAGATTCATCTCGCTGATCGCCGGTATCGTTTTTGTCATCAGATGTTCGGCGCGCGCAGAATCAATTTTACCGATCAGTGGAAGCACCACAACACCGGGTTGAATCGGAACAACTGGTGCAGAAAGCTCCAGAATCTCTCTCCGGCTCTCTTCATTAATCCGGTTCTTATATTTTTCAAATAAAAGAATGGATTCCCTCATGTTCACATCAAGTATATAATTTAACCGGTTTAACACAAAAAGCGTATCCTTCGTTGAAAGATCCATCTGCAGACAAACCGTTCCGATTAGATCACTGAAATAAATCCTCGTATCCGGATAAGGACGGATCAATGAAGACAGCTTATCCATCATAGACACCTGTTCCTCAATATTGTCCCTGCTCCACTTCAGAAATTTCTCTTCGACAGATTCATCTTCTTCAACAGAAAGCGTATTTGAGAAAAATTCAAAAAAGCGTCCATTATTTCTGCGTGATTCCTCAATCATGGACTGTGGTATTTCCACATCTATCTTACCCAGACTATATACAAGAAGTTTTTCTCCAAGCTCTTCTCCATTTTGTTTCAGGTATGAAGCAAAATCCTGAATCGAACCCATGTCAATCCCTCAATTCTATGATGTTAGTGATCCTGCTTTTCAGCCTTTTTGCTTTACTATACCCTTAAGTGTATCTTCTTCAAGCGTTGATTTGTTAAAAAACCAGTCTATCTTTCAGATAACAGTGCAAAAACCTCTTCCATAAAAGGAATCTATCCCTCTGGTGGGTATATGTTAAGCATTATACAACAGGTTGTTTAAGAAACGTATATGATATATGAAATAAAAGTATTGAATGCTAAAAATTGATTAAAAAAACCCGCTGGCGCGGGAGGTGTATTTTAATATACAAACGGTTTGTTGCTATTATTACTCCTTATATCGCAAAGCTATATAAGGTTTGTAACATTATATCCTCTTTGTGCTTTTGAGATGCTGAAAGCTTTGTGCTTTTTGGAGCATGTAGGGCGGCAAATCTCTGTGTTTTACGTGGGTTTGTATCAATTCGTCTTGCGTTTGTCGCGATACACCCGGAGATTTGTCGCAATCTGCGGCCGGGATGTCGCTATTAGCTGCAGACTTTGCGGTATTGGGTCAGCTTTTTGTTTTTTGCTTGTCGGAGCTGACCAAGGCGCTTCCACTTTTCTTTTTGATCCAGTTCCAGCGCCTAGCTCTTCGGGTCATAAGCCACGCATCGGTAAACGGGAAAGGTCACCCGTTTTCCGCTCCGTGGCTTATGCCCGTCAGAGCTGACCGAGCGCCCTCCACTTTTCTTTTAATGTATTGCTTTTTTCTTGAATCTTCCGCCTCTGACTTCGGCGATGCTGCCGACTGCTAGGAAGGCGGTGGGGTCGATGTCTTCTACGATTCCCTTTAGTTTCGCTTCTTCAAGTCGGGTAATGACACAGAACACGACTTTTTTCTGATGAAGGGTAAAGCCGCCCTGTCCGTTCAGGTATGTGACACCCCGGCCAAGTCTGTCTATGATGGCATCACCGATTTCAATATAATTGTCGCTGATGATCCAGGCTGCTTTGGACTCATCCATTCCCTGAATCACGATATCAATTGTTTTAAATGCAATAAAATATGTGATGAGCGAATACATTGCACGATCCCAGCCGAAGACAAATCCGGCGACGGTAAAAATAAATAAGTTAAAAAACATAATCATCTCCCCGACTGAAAAGGGGAGATTCTTGTTGAATAAAATTGCCAGAATTTCTGTGCCATCAAGTGAACCACCATATCTGATCACAATACCGACGCCTGCACCAAGCACAATGCCGCCAAATACAGTGGCAAGCAGCAAGTCATCAGTAAAAACTTCTACACTATGGAGAAAGTAGGTGGAAATTGATAAAACAGAAATACCAAGCAATGTAGAAAGGGCAAAAGTTTTTCCGATTTGCTTGTAGCCCAGAAAGAAGAAAGGAATGTTTAATACAAAAATAAATAATCCAAGTTTTAACCCAGTTAAATAAGAAAGGATAATTGAGATTCCGACGATGCCGCCGTCTAGCACCTGATTTGGAACTAAAAACAGCTCAAGGCCAATAGCCATCATAATCGCACCAACCAAAATAAAAAAGACCCGCTTGCTTACAGCTTTGATTGAGAGTTTTTTATGCTGACTCCTCTTTTTTGCAGAAACAGGAGGCAGTTCGTGCTTTTTACGTTTTCCCGGCAAAGTTCATCCCTCCTGAAAAATGAATTGTTTTTATTATACATGAGAGGTTATGGAAAAAGTATACTCCATGAAAAAAACCCGCAGCAGCGGGCGGGGGGGGGTGCGATATAATGATTGCGTCATCTTTAGTATTTTATCTATGGGCTTTGATGTTTATTCGATCACCTTGTTGCGCGATTCTCACTACTCTGATGATCGCCCACTGATATCTCTCACTTTCCGTCTTTTATCTATGACCTTTTAAGTGTTTTCCATCACCTTTTCATTTTTTCTGCCACAGCTACGCAAGCCCTCATTCCACCGTCTCATACAAGACATTCAGTCTCTTAAAAGTCTTCTCATCACAAATCACATATAAATTATCCCCTTTTTTCAGAGGCTTCTTAATCGCTTCTTTAAAATCCATATCCTCATTCACTGCAATCAACACAGCGCCATCATCAAGCAGTTTTTGCGAGGCATCGCGATACGTTTTCCACGTGTCTTTTGCTTTCACTACGTAAATGTTGTTGCCAAACCGTTTGCTGAGCAGCTGTCTGAAGATCGTGGTCGTACCGGGCTGCAGTGTCGCTTTAGCCATCAGCAGCGATACAGAATCATCAGAAAGGATAAAATCATCTACGCGGATATGATTGAACTTGGAAATATGCCGCTCCTCGCAGATTTCAACGACTGTTTGAATATCTACCTCATGGGCAATCGACAGTGCTTCTACTGCAGAAGCGATCAGCAGGCTTTTACCATCTCTTAACACCGTATCTTCAATGTCAGCATCAGAAAAAATTGCTACCCGCTTAGCCTCTGTCACGTTTGCTTTATGAAGAATGCGCTCTTCAGTCGGATCCCCGCTGATAAAGTGGACTTTATCGTTCAAATAAGGAGATTCCGGCAGATCTTCTATCAACACAATTTCTGCCCCATTATTATGATATAAAACCTCTTTCATTGCCTGCTCAGTCTTTTTTGACCAGCCAATGTATACGTAATGACCACTTTTTTTGTACACAAGCCGTCCCTCCTTTTTTAAACGCTGATACGTACTCGCAGCCTCAACAATTTTTCCGATTAAGACCCCAATTAGACCGATCCCGAAGATAAATAGAAAAATTCCGACCAGTCTGCCACCGACCGTCACCGGAAAAAAGTCACCGTATCCGACCGTCGTTAGCGTTGTCATGGTCCACCAGAAGCTGTCAAATAGCGATGGAAATGTATCAGGCTCAAGCCAGTACACAGAGAAAGTACCAAATAGGATAATAAATGCGGATAAAATGGCTATGACCCTGAAATCCATTTCCGAAAGCTGTTTCCAGAGTCTTATAAATATATGCATGGTTCGTCACCCCTTTTTAATCAATACGTAGTGTACGCTTTGAAAGTTTCATATACAGATTTTAACGTTCTTTCAGCCTTCCGTATATGACCTTTAGTGCAGAAATCACAGGGGTTGAAAAAAACCTTAAAAACTTTCAAAAAAAGATTGTCAGCTTTTAAAAAGTTATGGTATAGTTAGATTCGTTGCTAAGGCAGCGCCATTCAATGGCCCGTTGGTCAAGTGGTTAAGACACCGCCCTTTCACGGCGGTAACACGGGTTCGAATCCCGTACGGGTCACCACTTATTTGATAAATACATAGTTTCACTTTGGTCCCGTGGTGTAGCGGTTAACATGCCTGCCTGTCACGCAGGAGATCGCCGGTTCGATCCCGGTCGGGACCGCCATTTAGGCTTTGTAGCTCAGTTGGTAGAGCAATGGACTGAAAATCCATGTGTCGGCGGTTCGATTCCGTCCAAAGCCATAAGATACGCTGCAATCGCGGCGTATTTTTTTATGCCTAAACTTCTACTTATAACCTCTTTTACCTTCACCTAAACATCTCAATCTCTTAACAAAACCATTACAGTCAAAAAATTTTCACTTTTCAACCACTGCTATCATCGTTTAGATCAATGTGTTGGTAAAATTTAGATGAAGCATGGCTTTATGTCATTTTTTACAGTTAGGCAACAAGCCTTGTTTGAGAACTTCTATATGGTACATTTGGATGGCGCAATTTTTCAGGCGCTGATTCTAGTTTACCTGTTGGAGGATAACACGATGAAAAAAAATAACATTCAAAACCAATCATTTATATATAAAGGCAAAAGCCTAAAAATATTTGCTGCCGGCGTTATGCTGTCTACTGCGTTATGGGGAATGGATTCAGAAGCTTCTGCTGAATCACGCGGCCTCACAGTTGTTCATCATGTATATGCTGGTGAAGAATACGTGGGGATTGTGACTGATCCGGATGAATTAACAGCCTGGGCAGAGAAAAAAGAAGAAGAGCTTGAAGAAGAGGCGTCAGGTGATGTAAGACATAACTTAAAGCTGATTCCTGAGCACGTCTTTAACCCGCAAACTGAAGATCAGCAGCTTGTTGATCAGGCCAAGGATGCAGCAGCATTTGTAACAGATGCTTATGAGCTTAAACTTGGTGAACATACAGTCGCTCATGTAGAAAGTGAAGAAGCTGCCAAGGAAGCAATCAGACAGCTGAAGCTTACGGCTGTTTCAGAAGAAGAGCTTGATCGCTTTGAAAAAGAAGATCTGAGTAAAGAGCTTGAGCCTGGTGACAGCCGTGTAACGGATATTCAGGTGAAAGGTATTGGTGATCAGGAAGAAACGCAGGTAAGTCCAGACAACCTGGTAAAGCCTGAAGAAGCAGTCAAAAAGCTGCTCGCAGGAACAACTGTAGGGATTGATCACGAAGTAGCTGAAGGTGAGACAAAAGAAGACATTCTAGAGCAGTATGGAATGGATGAGGAAACCTTTGAAGAGTTAAATCCTGACGCAGAAGAGCTTTCTGAAGGTGTGCTGATAAGAGCTGAAGAAAAGGTGCCCGGTGCGGAAGTTCAGGTGAAAAAAGAGTCCCGCGTGGCTGAAACAATCGAGTTTGAACAAGAAGTAAAAGAAGACGGAGAAATGCTGAAAGGTGAAACGCGTGTAGAGCAGGAAGGCCAAAAAGGCGAAAAGGTCTACACAGAACTGATTACTGAGGTAAACGGTGAGCAGTCAGCTAAATCAACTGAAGATGAAGAAGTAACAAAAGAAGCGAAAAACCATATTGTTCTTGAAGGAACAAAAGAAATTCCTTCAAAAGGAACAGGCTCACTTCAATGGCCGGCTGATGGCGGTTATATCTCAAGTCATCAGGGACCAAGATGGGGAGACCACCATAAAGGAATTGATATCGCAAGCCCTGACAGCCTGACAATCAGCAATGTTGATAACGGTGTTGTTGTATCAGCTGGACTTGAAGGAGATTACGGGAATAAAGTCGTCATCGATCATAATAACGGCATGCGTACAATCTATGCTCACTTAAGTGAAATTCACGTGCAGCCCGGCCAGACAGTCGGCAAGGGTGAATCACTTGGCTTAATGGGGACAACAGGATTCTCTACAGGGATCCACCTCCATTTTGAAGTATATGTAAATGGCGAGCTGAAAAACCCGATGGATTACCTCGACTACTAAAAAACTACTGCTGCCGGTACCAGTTCAACCGAAAAACTGGATACCGGCAGCAGTTTTGTGTATTTAATAAATATAGTAGATGTGCAGAATGTAACAGTGTAAAATGAGAGAAATCTTTTTAGCACAACCCTAAGCTGACCCTTGGAGGGAAGGACGTAGACTCCTGCAGCATAGAAGCGACAGGTGAGACCCCGCAGAGCGTAGCTCGAGGAGGCTCACCGCGCGGCTGCGGAAAGCGGAGTCCTTCCCGGAAAGGGTCAGCGCTTATAAATAAACGTCCTATTTCCCGGGAAATCATCTGTTAAAATCGGGTAAAGAGTGAATTATTAACGTCAACATGATACATTTACTATAAGACTATATAACACTCAATGATTACGAATCATAAAGGAGAATCACGAGATGGATAAAAAGATCCTAGTTGTCGATGATGAAAAGCCAATTGCAGATATACTACAATTTAACCTGAAAAAAGAAGGCTATGAGGTTCACTGTGCATATGATGGTGACGAAGCCCTTGAGAAAGTGGAAGAAATCAAGCCTGACTTAATTCTGCTTGATATCATGCTTCCTGGCAGAGACGGTATGGAAGTATGCCGTGAAGTCCGCAAAAATTATGAAATGCCAATTATTATGCTGACCGCCAAAGACTCTGAGATCGATAAAGTGCTTGGTCTTGAGCTTGGAGCAGATGATTATGTGACAAAGCCGTTCAGCACGCGTGAGCTTGTCGCACGTGTGAAAGCGAATATGCGCCGTCATCAGGCATTAAAAGGACAGGTTGAGGAAGAGAACCTGACAAATGAAATTACAGTAGGCGTCCTGACCATTCATCCGGATGCTTATATGGTGACAAAACGCGGTGAGACGATTGAGCTGACACACCGTGAATTTGAGTTGCTTCATTATTTATCAAAACATATCGGACAGGTTATGACGCGTGAGCACCTGCTGCAGACAGTATGGGGCTACGATTATTATGGTGATGTGCGTACAGTCGATGTAACCGTTCGCCGTCTGCGTGAGAAAATTGAAGACAATCCAAGTCACCCATTATGGATTGTGACGCGCCGCGGTGTAGGTTACTACCTGAGAAATCCGGATCAGGATTAGATGTAAATGCGGAAGGTTAATTTCTTTCAATCCATACATTTAAAGTTTGTGCTGATATACGTACTCTTGATCGCACTAGCCATGCAGATTATTGGCGTTTACTTTGTGCGTGAGCTGGAGGAAAAGCTTCTCGAAAACTTCAAATCGTCGATTGAGGAACGTATGAGTCCGCTTGAGTACAGTATTACTGAAGAAATTGAAACTGACCTGTCGGGCGAGCGTTCAGATGATGAACCTTCATTACAAGAGTCCATCCGCGTACTGCTGGGTGGACTTAATTCTGAAGATATCGAGGAAGTACGGATTATCGACGCAAGAAACCGGGTGCTTGGCACATCAGATGATAATAACCAGACCGTAGTCGGTCAGCGGATGAATAACGAGCTGCTCGAACGGATGTTTATTGAAGGGGGACCTCCTCCGAATAATCTGAATGAGACATATGTCGACCGTGAAACAGGCGACCGGATGTGGGTGCTTGCGATCCCGATTGTGACCGGCAGTGATGTGATCGGGGCAATTCATATTGAATCACGTATTGAAAATGTGTATACCCAGATGGATGAGATCAATGAAATCCTGGCGGGAGGTACAGCGATTTCGCTTGTTATTACAGCGATACTCGGTGTGCTGCTTGCGCAAACCATCACACGACCGATTGCTGATATGAGAAGTCATGCTGTTGATATGGCAAAAGGGAACTTCTCAAGAAAAGTAAAAGTTTATGGTCATGATGAGATCGGCCAGCTGGCGATTACTTTTAATAATTTAACGAAGAGGCTTCAGGAAGCGCGTGTCACAACTGAAGCTGAGAAACGGAAGCTCTCGAGTGTCCTCAGTTATATGACTGACGGTGTAATCGCGACTGACCGCAGAGGCAGGGTCATTTTGATTAATGATCCGGCAGCCGGCATGCTGAATGTTTCACGTGAAACAGTGCTGTCGATCTCTCTGCCTGAGTTACTTGGCATTGAAGATGAATATTCATTTGAAGACCTCTCCAGTCAGAATGATTCACTCATACTGAATTTTGGTACGCAGGCAAAGCCTTATATTCTGCGTGCGAATTTCTCTGCGATTCAAAAAGAGACCGGTTTTGTGAGCGGTTTGATTGCTGTCTTACATGACATTACTGAGCAGGAGAAAATTGATGCAGAGCGCCGTGAATTTGTAGCGAATGTATCACATGAACTGAGAACGCCTTTGACAACGATGCGCAGCTATCTTGAGGCGCTTGCAGAAGGTGCATGGAAGGATGAGGAGATTGCGCCGCAGTTTCTTCATACGACTCAGACTGAAACAGAGCGGATGATCCGCCTTGTAAATGACCTGCTGCAGCTGTCTAAAATGGATAGCCGCGATTACCGCTTAAATAAAGAATGGGTAAACTTTATTGCCTTTTATCAGCGGATTATTGACCGCTTCGATATGGGGCGCTCGCAGGATGTATCGTTTAAAGTGAAGCTGCCGAAGGATCCTGTATATGTTGAGATCGATACAGATAAGATGACCCAGGTGCTTGATAATATTATTTCCAATGCGCTGAAGTATTCGCCTGAGGGTGGTCAGATTGGGTTTAAGGTGGAATTGAAAGAACGTGAAAAAGAAATTGTTGTCAGCGTGTCAGACCAGGGTGTAGGGATTCCGCGTGAAAACCTGAAAAATATTTTCGAACGCTTCTATCGTGTGGATAAAGCCAGAACGAGACAGCTTGGCGGTACGGGGCTTGGCCTTGCAATTGCAAAAGAGATGATTACCGCACACGGTGGTCAGGTCTGGGCTTCTAGTGTGGAAGGAAGAGGAACAACCATTTATTTCACACTGCCATATGATCCGGAAAGTGAGGATGAATGGGCATGATGAAAAGAATGGAGCTTTTAAAATCAATCCTGCTGTCACTGCTGGTTGTATTAAGTCTGCTTCTGACATGGAATGTATGGTCTTATCAGCCCGCGAGTGATCTTTATGATCAGTCTGAGACAACGGTTGAAAATGTAGCGATTGCAGAAGAGCGTACGACGAGGGATCTCATTCAGCCGTCACGCTTCCTTGTGCACGGTGAAGTCGCAGTCAGCGGTACAACGGACGAGAATAATATTAATACATTGAATGCGCTGATGCAGGAGTGGAACATTTATAACGTTCAGCAGAATAATTCATTTGATGAAGAGGAATTCAAGAATATTGTTCATGGGTCCAACCGGATTGAAATTATTTATCCGACCGGCATTCCGTTCAGTGCTTACCGTGATATTGTCACATTTGAAAACAGTAGTCTGCCTGAGGATACATTTGACCGCGTGGTGGTTGATGTGTCAGGTCAGGAAGATACGCCTTTCACTGTGTATTTTGTGCATTATGATAACAGGGTCGTCTATGAGGGGCGCGTTGATGCGACACATCTTGATGATTTAAACAGTGTGATTGTATCGGACGCTGCTGCGATTTATACGCCGCTTTTTGCCTATGAAGCAGGCGACCGTACGATTTATCTGCCGGTTGAGCGCAGACAGTATAGTAAATACCTCTATAGAATGTCGACAATTGATATTAATCTGTTCAGACGTGCACTGTTCCAGAACCCGGACGCTGTAGAGCTGAATCAGTTCGGGGCGTCACGTGATCAGTATTTTGACCAGTCATCGAATCTGATGGAAGTTGATCGTAATAATAATACGCTCAGCTACGTGAACCCGTCTGCAGAGCTCTCAACAGTCGGCAGAGCGGGCGAGCTGTTCCAAAAGAGCAGACGTTTTGTCAATGAACATGAGGGCTGGGTGGATACGTATTATCTCTATGACCTTGATGCGATGGATCAGGAAGTGACTTTCCGCATGCACGAGCAGGGACTGCCGGTATTTAATGATAACAGTGTCGCTGAGATTTATCAGGAGTGGGGAGAGACGAGAATCCATCAGTATACACGCTCATTTTTATCAAAACAGATTGAGCTTTCTGTAGACACTGATATCGTATCGCTTGGCTCAGGCTATGATGCTATTGAAGCCATTGAGAGCATTGAGGATTTCAATCCTGACCGGCTGCAGGATGTGACAGTCGGCTATTATATGACGAAAGATGATAGTAACAATACGTATATCCTTGATCCCGTCTGGTATTACAAATACAATGACAGCTGGGCAAGAGTACCGGTTATAGGAGGAGGGGATCCGGTTGGATTGGAGTAAAACGAAAACCATCTTTATCATCGTCTTTCTGATCCTGGATATCTTCCTTTTATTTCTCTTTATTCGAAAGTACGAGGACAGTCAGCTTGAAACGATTGGAGATTTGTCTACGACTGAGCGGCTTGCTGATGAAAATGTGACATTAGGTGAGCTGCCGGATGTTGAAGAGAGCCAGTCTTATTTGAACGCAGAATTCTACCGGTTTATGAGTTCTGATCTGCAGGAACTTGAAGGTCAGAACGCGACAATCCGAGAAGGACTGATTGTAGAATCTGTCCTCACTGAACCAATTGCGATTGAAGACCCTGAAGATCCGGAAGAACTGAATGATCTGCTTGCGGATTACGTTTTTAATGGCGGTCAGTACACATTCTGGGAGTATGATGAGGAAGACAATCAGCTGATTTATTTTCAGACGTACGATGATTATACGCTTTATTACAATCTGAATGCGCAAATCGCCGTTCAGTTAAATGAAAACAACGAAGTTATTTCCTATGAGCAGACGTATCTGACATCATTAGAGGAATTTACAGAAGAACAAGAGCTGAGAGAACCAAGGGCAGTGCTTGAAACCTTTTATGACCGCAACCTGATCCAGCCGAATTCAACGGCAACAGATCTGACACTCGGTTATTACACATTATTTGTGCAGGAGACAAACAGTGAGACAGAGGCTGTAGCTACACAGGTACTGACACCGACCTGGAAAATGACAATCGAAAATGAAGACGGCAGCCGTAATGAGCTCTTTATGAATGCGGTAGACGGCACCATTTATGATATGTCACAGGTAAACCTTGATTTCGAACAGCTTGAAGAAGATGACGAAACTGCGGAGTGAAGCAATATGACCATGCATATGAGTGTACTTGCAAGTGGCAGTACAGGAAATGCAATTTTTATAGAAAACGAGCAGCATTCCTTCTTAGTCGATGCCGGCCTGAGCGGCAAGCAGATGGAAGGGCTGTTCAGCCAGATTGACCGATCAATGAAGGACTTGAGCGGCATTCTGGTGACACATGAACACAGCGACCATATAAAAGGACTCGGCATTCTCGCACGCCGCTACAACCTTCCCGTCTATGCCAATGAGAAAACGTGGCAGGCGATGGCACCGCTGATCGGAAACGTCAACAGCGACCAGAAATTTATCTTTCCCATGGAGAGCGTCCAGACATTCGGCGGCCTCGATATCGAATCATTCGGCGTCTCACATGACGCGGCCGAGCCAATGTTCTACGTCTTTCATGAGAACGGGAAAAAGATTGTCGTCATGACAGACACCGGTTATGTGAGCGACCGGATGAAAGGGATCATCAAGGGCGCGGATGCTTACGTATTTGAAAGTAATCATGACGTGGGTATGCTTCGGATGGGACGTTATCCGTGGAGCATCAAACGCCGCATACTCAGTGATGTCGGCCACGTTTCCAACGAGGATGCTGCGCTTGCGATGAGCGAAGTCGTGACAGATAACACGAAGCGAATCTATTTGTCTCACTTATCCAAGGATAATAATATGAAAGATCTGGCGAGAATGAGCGTAACGCAAACGCTTGAAGACTGCGGCATGAAGGTTGGCGAGACATTCGACCTTTATGACACGGATGCAAAGACGCCGACGGATCTGTATAAGATTGTGTGAGCACTGCCTGCGGGTGGTGCTTTTTTATGTGGGTGTGGCTGAGGTTCGTAGAATATATGATGAGGTTCGTGGAAAAACAGGTGATGTTCTCAGAATCGCTGGGCATGTTCGGAGAAAAACAGCGGTGGTTCTTAGAAAAAACGCGATGGTTCGCAGAAAAGTGTAATTTGAACTATGCCGTCACACTTTTCAACACCTTTGTGACAACAGGAAAATTCCCTCCATTTTTCATACAAATCAAGTAGACTGATAGAAGGAGAAATAGAGGGAGGGGTATGAGATCGAATGGTATAATATTCGCGCGCTCATTATTTCATCCACACAAATCGCGCTGCTCATTTCATTTGCTGTTGCCTGGTTCCGTATCAGGCAGTCAGATAAAGTATTAGCATCAAAGGTCTCGAACCTGTTTTATACATTTGTACTCGTCTGGAAGTTCTCAAGCATCCTCTTCTATTTTGAGTACATCACCACAGCACCCATGTCCATTTTGTATTACAATGGAGGCGAAATGGGCTTACTGCTTGCTGTCGCAGCCGTTTTGCTGCAGCTCATTTACTACAGCCGTAAAACGCCGGAGATCGTCATTCACTGGCTCCCGGCCTGGCTCACTGTATTAATTGTAACGGAAGCGGTCAAGCTGATCTTGACTGCCTCAACCATCACAGACGCACTGCTTGCAGGCGTATTTCTCATACTGCTCATTTTTATCTGGCCGAAAAATAGCCGCCTTTTAAATGAAGCACCTTGGCTCACACTGCTGATGGTGCTCGCACTTCAATGGCTCACATTCTCGCTAAACGGCGATTTCATCACAACCGGACTCATCTACAGCTGGCTGATCAGTGCAGCCGTCTGGTTAGTCACAACAAGGAGGAAGCAATCATGATTCCACGCTTATTAGCCTTCGGATTAGTCGGCGTCTTAGTCGCATTTTTAATAGTAAACGTCATTAATGATCAAAAAGAACGCCAGGAGCTGCAGGCGCTTCAGGAAGAATACGCAGTCGCCCCTGCTGACAATGAAAGCGCAGCACCGGTTGAATCCAGCGGCGCTGTCAAAGAAGGCAATCCTGTCCCGGCCGTTGAAGTCACAACGCTTGATGGAGAAGTCGTCAACCTGCGTGACTATCAGGGGAAAAAAGTAATTCTGAACTTCTGGGCAACCTGGTGTCCGCCATGTATAGCAGAGATGCCACACATGCAGGAATACTATGAAAATGAAGCCGGTGATCAAAACGTTGAGATTCTCGCAGTCAATCTGACGAGTAAAGACAACGGGATGGATAAAATCGAATCATTTGTTGATGATTACGGTCTGAGCTTCCCGGTGCTGCTTGATGAAACGGGTGCAATCGGCGATGAATTTCAGGCGTTTACCATCCCCACCACTTATCTGATCGATGAAGAAGGTGTCATCCAGCGCAAGCTGATGGGGCCGATGGATCGGGATATGATGGTTGATATGATGGAGGACTTGTAAGAGTGAAAAACCGCCTGTTGGGGCGGTTTTTTTATGGGGAGTGTGGCTGATTCGTGGGTATTTGTTGGATGTTCGAAGGTTAACTGCTGATGTTCAACGCTGAATGTGTTGTGTTCGAAGGAAAACCAGTTTGGTTCGCCACTTATCAGGCAATCTTCGACGTTTCGTGTAATTTGACCTATGTGCAAAACTCAAAAAAACTGCCAGCCGTGGCTGGCAGTTTTTTTTCTAATGATGTCCAGCTCCAGGCGCTAACTCCTCGGGACATAAGCCACGAAGCGAAAAAGGGAAGGTCGCCCTTTTCACGCTTCGCGTCTTATGCCTGTCGGAGTTGAGCAAGCGCCTTCCGCTTTTCTATGGCCAGCTCCAGCAGGCAGGTCCTCGAGTCATAAGCTGCGATGAGAAAATGGGGAAGGTCACCCATTTCTCTCATCACATCTTATGCTTGTCGGACCTGAACGCCTGCTTCCGCTTTTCTTGTTAGAAAATACTAAAATCCCATTCCTCAGATATCTGTCTCAGCAACATTGTCCCCGCTGCACTATTCCCATTTACATCAATTGCCGGGCTGAAGACGGCAATGCCGCAGCCTTTTCGGAATGCTTTTTCAGGTGAATGCCACTTTGGCGGGACGGAGGCCAGGATGCCGCCTGAGACGCCACTTTTAGCAGGGATGCCGACGTGTGCGGCGAATTTTCCGGATGAGTTGTACATGCCGCATGTGACCATCAGGACTTTTGCGATGCGGGCTACGTCATGGCTGAAGATCTGTCTCTCCTCGATTGGATCGTAGCCGTCGTGTGCGATGACGAGTCCGATCTTGGCGAGATCCTTGAGATTGATACAGATTGCACAAAGGCGGATATAAATATCGAGTGCTTCCTCCACGTCCAGATCAAGCAGGTTCGATTCTTTTAAATAGTACGCAAGCGCGCGGTTCCGGTGGGCGGTTTTCCATTCGGATTCGTACACTTCCTGATCGAGCTCGAGCTGATGGCCGATCATCCCTTCGACAAACAGCAGAAAACGCTCATATTTTTCATCAACTGTGTCACCCGGAAGCATGGATGCAACTGTAATCGCACCTGCATTAATCAGCGGGTTGAACGGTTTACCGGGTCTGTGAATTTCAAATGGAATAATGGAGTTAAATGACTCACCCGTTGGCTCAACGTCCACTTTATCGAGCACGAAATCCAGCCCTTTGAAATGACAGAGCGCGACAAAGCTGATAATCTTTGAGATACTCTGCAGCGTGAATTTCACGTCACATTCTCCGGCCATATACGTGTCACCATCGATATCCATAATGCAGATCCCGAGCTGGTCACGGTCCTGATTTGCGAGCGCCGGTATGTATTGTGCGGGCTCTCCAAGCATTGTATGTGAGCGGTTGTCTTCAACCCATTGCTTCAGTTTTTCAAAAACTTCTTCACTTCTCATGTCAACGCCTCCTATCGTACAGTCAGTATTAGTCTTTTCCCCTTCCATTTAAAATCTAACCGTCTAAAAAGAATGAACCTTCAGCACATTCCATGCAATTTTTTTTAAACATTAAGCATTTTTTCATCTAATTTTCATCTTCGCCCTCTATACTGTGAATCATAGAAAAGATCACAGACGAAAGGATGAAGAATGAATGGGTTATTACGATGATCACACACAGGAACGATCAAATAGAAAACGCGGCAGTAAAGCAGGCTACTTCTTTTCAAGTCTGGTAGGTGTTATTGTCGGTGCGCTGATCGTGGCGCTCGCATTTCCGATGTTTGACGGGAATAGCAATACAACAGTGAATACCTCAAACTCAGCCGGGCAATCCGCTGAAACGCAGTCAGTCTCTTATGACGTATCATCTGACGTGACAGGCGCTGTTGAAAAAGCAGGAGATGCAGTCGTTGGTGTAACGAATCTGCAGGCGCGCGGTGGCATGTTCGGTCAGGAAAGTGAAACACAGGAAGCCGGCACTGGCTCAGGTGTTATCTATAAAAAAGAAGGCGACAGCGCATTTATCGTGACAAATAATCACGTAATCGAAGGCAGCGATCAGGTTGAGGTGACACTTGCTGACGGAACGAAGGAAGAAGCAACCGTTCTTGGCGGCGACCAGTGGACAGACCTTGCTGTACTTCAGATCAGCGGGGAAAATGTAGACACAGTTGCTGAATTCGGTGATTCACAGGCACTAAAACCTGGTGAACCTGTTATCGCAATCGGTAACCCGCTTGGCCTTCAGTTCTCAGGATCCGTTACAACAGGTGTTGTCTCAGGTGTTGAACGTACAATTCCAGTCGACGTCAACCAGGACGGCCAGGTTGACTGGCAGGCAGAGGTTATCCAGACAGATGCAGCAATCAACCCTGGTAACTCAGGTGGTGCCCTCGTTAATATTCAGGGACAGCTTGTTGGAATCAACTCAATGAAAATCGCCCAGTCTTCAGTTGAAGGAATCGGGCTTGCAATTCCAATCGATATGGCACAGCCAATCATTGAAGACCTTGAATCTACAGGTGAAGTAGACCGCCCGACAATGGGTATCACACTATTTGACCTTGCAAACGTACCGGCTGTCTATCAGCAGGACGAACTGAATCTTCCTGAAGAGGTCACATCAGGCGTTGTCATTGAGCGTGTTGTGCCTAACTCAGCAGCAGATAATGCAGGACTTCAGGACATGGACGTCATCGTTGAAATGGACGGCGAAAAAATTAACAACAGCATGGAGCTTCGCCAGCACCTTTACACTGAAAAGAGCGTAGGCGACGATATGCAGGTGAAAGTATACCGAAATGGTGAGATGGTTGAAGTAACAATGACACTGACAGATGACTCACAACTATAAAGCATTGAGGGGCTTCACGGCTCCTCAATCTTAAATCGAAGATAATCTCCTCCCAAAGGAGTTCATATAGATTTCAAGTCCACACAAACTACAGACAAAACACTATTTCTTAAGCCTATTTTCAGCAGGAGCCCTCCACGCTCCTGCTCTTTTTTTGTGAAAAATCCATTCATGATACAATCAATCTAAAAGGTGGTGACACATTTGCGCATATTTTGCTGTAAGGAACATGTCGAATTAGCACTCGAAGTGCTGATTGATGAAACAGAGGAAGTCCCTCTTTTAAAGACAGTGGATAACCATGACGAGTTGTCCACAAAGTGTGAATACTGCACAGAACCAGCCATATATCTTGTGGAGAACAAATGATCCCACACAAAATGTGGATAGGAATTGTGTATATGTGTATAACTTTTGGGGATAACCTGTTTATAACGGTCGAATAACCTAAAATTTTCAACTCACACAAAACGACAAAATCTATCCACAGTGGACAAATAGAAAAGCGGAAGCAGGCGTTTAGGTCCGACAAGCATAAGACGGCTTGAGAGAAATGGGTGACCTTTCCCATTTTCTCAAGGTGGCTTATGACTCGAGGACCTGCCTGCTGGAGCTGGATCAAGAGAAAAGCGGAAGCGCCTTGGTCAGACCCGACAAGCGTAAGGCGCTATGAGAGAAATGGGCGAACTTTCCCATTTTCTCAGGTTGACTTATGACTCGAGGGTCTAGGCGCTGGAGCTGGATCAAATAGAAAAGCGTAGATGAGCGTTTAGGGGCGTACACGTTGGACTGAGGCGTCGGAGATAAAGTAAACACGGTGAACGAAGTGAGCCGATGTTGACTTATCGGACAGAGCTGAAGGAAACGTGCTAGCCCCTGCGAATCGGAGCTGGACAAAATAGAAAAGCGGAGACGAGCGTTCAGAGGCGTTCAATAAAATAAAAAAGCTGAAGGAATTAATCTATAAGGTCCTATATAAAAACAAAAACCTGATAGATAAATCTCCGCCTACCGCTCCATACAAAAAAACCATCTCCCTCAGGAAATGGTCTCTACCTTGAGCTTCCAGACGTCTCAAGTTCCTCATTCCAAATATAAAAATCATTTTTACCATTACGCTTAATCTTATACATCGCCTGATCCGCTTTATGAATAAGCGTTTCAAGCTTCTCGCCGTGGTGCGGATAACAGCTGATGCCGAGGCTGAACTTGATTTCAAGCGGCGTATTTTCAGCCCAATACGGACTCTTTTCAAACCGCTTCATCATCCTGAAAATGATCTGCTTCAAGTGTGCTTCATCTTCGCAGTGAACGTATGCAAAAAATTCATCCCCGCCGACTCTTGCTACAAGTCCTTCATCCCCAATCGTCTCTTTCAGCAACTCACCTACATGGCGTAAATATTCATCTCCGGTCTGGTGCCCAAACGTATCATTGACTACCTTAAAATCATCCAGATCAAGAATCAGCATGGCTATCGCCTGATTTCCTTTTAAACGATTAGCCGCCTCCTCATAAAATGCCCGGCGGTTCGGCAATTTTGTTAAAGGATCATGATAAGCGAGAAAACGGATGGTTTCCTCAGCTTCTTTGTACATCTGCACATCTCGCAAAATACATAAAATATAGAGGTTGTGCTCAACGAATACAAAGTCCCCATCAATTAAGATGTACCTCTTCTCACCATTTTCTGTCGTGATACGTGACTCATACTGACTGATCCGTTCACCGCGGTCAAACATATACTGAAATCTCTCCAGGGCACCTTCTTTTCGATCTTCTGAAATGTAGTCTGTGAACTGCTTGCCTTTTAGACTTTTCACATCAAGCAAAGAAAGCGCCGCAGGGTTTGCACTTTCGATTACCCCTTCACGGTCAATCAGCAAAATAGGGGATGGATTGATCTCATGCAGCGTTGAAAAGCGCTTATGATAAGAGGCCAGGAAATCAAACTTTTTCATGCCATAAGCCAGTACACCGATCCAGATGATACCGCCATAAATATAAGGATACGGCGGCATCACGCCTCTGAATTCAAAGATCCCGAAGATAAAATTCCAGATCTGAACCAGAATCGCAACGACAATCAGCAGGCTGATAATCTTTTGCTGCTGGGGTGCCACTGCTTTTTTACCAAGCTGATGAAGCATCCAGATGATGAAGAAAGATAATGTCAGTCCGGTCGCCATCGTTGCGAGGTAAGCAGCATTGAACTCGGGATAAATGAACAGCCCTTCGCGTTCAAAAGCTGAACTGTTCGTAAAATTACTTTGAAAAATAATGGTTAATGGGATTGGCAGCGCGGGCAGATAGAGCACCCACGGGTATAGGAATGATGGTATTTTTTCATTCACACCAGTAATTTTAATAATAAAATGCATCGACAAACACAAAATCAGTAATCCTGCATTCCCAAACACATAGGTGATCAAAAACGGACTGTACGATAGATCAACCTGCTGACGGATAAATTCCGTCGTAAAAAGTACCCCGTAGCAGGCGATATATGCGCTTAATAATAAATGCTCCGTCCTTCTGTGATTTCTCATCAACACGTCAGCTGCCATATAGAACATCATCGCAGCCGGGAGCAAATATAAAGCCATATAAATCAGCAATTCCCGCATATCATCACACCCTTTGTGTGAAATAGGACTAAGTGCCCTTTTTATACCTATAAGTATCTCACAATCTGTCAAATTCGGCACGTTAAAATTGTCTGAAAGTTTAAAAAGTAAGGGTGTGGGCGGATTGTTCAGAAAATAACACCGAGTGTTCAGGAGATTTTTGAGGCAGTTCATGAAATTTCGATGGCGGTTCAGGAAATTTCATCTCCGGTCCCGGACATCGGGTACAAACACCCATTTGAAAAAGCTGCCCGAATCAGCCGGACAGCTCTCCATCTATAAAAGTATAAACCCGATCACACCAGCCATCGTCACATAAAACATCATGGGCACGAGCGTCATCCGGATAATCGTTCCTTCCTTACCGGTCAGATTCACAACAGATGCAGCAGCGACCATATTTAACACGCAGATCATATTGCCGGCGTTCGCACCGAGCACCTGCAGCGCAAGGACGACCCGCGGATCCGCGCCGATCTGGTCAGCGACGCTAAATTGAAATAGTGAGAACATCATGCTGCTGAAGGTCGCACTGCCTGAAATGAATGAGCCTAGCGCACCGATGATCGGGGCAACGAGCGGCCAGTTGGTCCCGGCAGCGGCAGAGACGAAATCAGCGAGTTCAAGCGGCATGCTGAGGAGATCAGCCCCGTTCACACCTGAATTAATAAAAATCCGCACCATTGGGACTGCGGTACCAAGCGCGATTGCAGTTCCGACCATTGTTTTAGCAGATTGGCTAAACACGCTACCGACAGCCTTCACGCGCAGGCTATGGAGCATGGCAGTCAACAGCACAGCGACTAAAAAGATCGTCCCTGGTAAGTAAAACGGTTCAAAATAGGTTGTGATTTCTGTTCCGAGAATGTTGCTCCAGCCGACCTGGACCTCACGCAGCCACGCTTTTAGCGGGAGGGCATCAATCCGCGTCAGTACAAGGAGTGACGTGACGATCAGATATGGGAGCCATGCTTTCCAAAGCGGCATCGCGGCAGTCACAGCTTCAGCTTTTACCTGATCAGCCGCGGCAAAATCCCACGCTTTTTTCGGTAAAAGGAATCCTTTTTTCGCAGCCGGTACGACAATCATCAGGCCGACAAGTCCTCCGATAATAGACGGGAACTCAGGGCCGAGCAGGGTGGCGACTGTAAAAGCCGGCACGGTAAATGCGAGTCCTGCAAAAATCGCAAACGGTGCGATCTGGAAGCCTTCCTTCCATGAACGGTTCTCCCCGAAAAAACGGGTCAGCATGACAACTAAAATGAGTGGAATAAACGTCCCGATAAAGAGATCAATGAAGACAGCTGTGCTTGCAACCTCCTGTAAATACGGGCCGATCGCAGCACCGCCAAGCTCTTCCTGGACAACAGGTGCAAGTGAGCTTCCCTGATTCAGCCCCTGGTTCACCCCGACAATAATCGGTGTCCCAACTGCACCAAAAGAAACAGCAGAACTGTCAGCAATCAGCGCGAGCGCAACAGCAGCAAGCGGTGGGAAGCCAAGCGCGACAAGCAGCGGCGCCGCAATCGCAGCCGGCGTCCCAAAGCCTGCAGCCCCTTCAATAAATGAGCCGAACAGCCATGCGATAATAATCAGCTGAACGCGCCGGTCAGCCGTAATCTGCGTGAAACCGTTGCGGATCGAATCCATCGCACCGCTTTTTTTCAGCGTGTTTAAGAGGAGGATCGCGCCAAACACAATCCACATGATCGAAACAGCGATGATCAGTCCTTCAATGATCGCAGCAGAAATCTGAATCGCAGGCACCTGCCAGATGAAAAATGCCAGCACAGCAGTCGCAGCCAGACTGATCGGCATCGCCTTGGTTGCAGAAAGTCTTAAAATGACAAGAAACAAAAATACAGCTACAACAGGTGTTAAAGCAGTCAGCATTTGCAAAAACGTCATCAGAATCATCCTTATCGGGTTGTAAGATACTTTAAGTATAGCAGGTTTTTTGTGGAAGGAAGGGTTTATTTGTGAAGTTTTTCACAAATGTTTTTAGAGAGGTGTTTGGCGAGGTTCGGCGTAAAACCTCGTGTGTTCGGGCTTTGTGGGAGGAGGTTCAACACTAAACATGGCTGGTTCGCGTTTCAACCAGCCATGTTCGACGTTCAACTGCACATGTTCGCCACTTCGGGTACAAAGACTCAACCCGAAAATCTTCACTTCATTACATCCAAAAACCGCGCCTTATTCCGCTCCACCGACGCAAACAAATCAACAACCGGCGCCGGATAATGCCGCCCGATCACAACGCCTGCCGCCTGCTGTCCCTCATAGTTCATCTCATAAGGCGCAAATATTCTTGCTCCTGGCACGCGCCTAAGCTCCGGCAGCCACGTCCGCAAATAATCACCCTTTGGATCATAATCCCGTGCCTGCTTCACGACATTGAACGCTCGGAACTGAATGGCATCATTGCCTACACCAGCCTGATACAGCCAGTTGCCGTAATTGCTCGACACGTCATAATCAATCAACAGGGACTCAAACCATGCAGCGCCGATTCGCCAGTCGAGACCGAGATTTTTCGTCAGGAAGCTTGCCACATTCTGCCTTGCCCTGTTTGACATGAATCCGGTTGCCTTCAGCTCCCGCATTGCAGCATCGACAAGCGGATACCCGGTCTTACCGTTCATCCACGCTGACTCAAGCGTCTCATCACGATCCCACGGCGGCGTCCGGTCGCGCAGGCCGGATGCAGCAAATAAATCATCGCCATAACGCCTGTGCACCAGATGAAAATAATCGCGCCACAGCAGCTCAAAATACAGCCAGTACGTCGAGTCATTTTTTACCCGCTCATCTTCATAGCGACGCACCTCATCCATGACCATCCGCGGCGACAGACAGCCGTGTGCAAGCCACGGGGAGAGTTTGGATGAATCATCTTCTTTAAGCATGCCATTGCGCGTTTCTTTATATACGCGCAGCTGATCCGTTTCAAAAAAGTAATGCGCGACCCGCTTCAGTCCTTCACTCATTCCGCCGCGAAAACGAAGCGGCCCGTCCAGCTCATCAAACCCAAGCGCTGATAAAGATGGAATTTCTCCTTCATCCACCTCCACACTTTTCGCAGCAGCTGATGGTTTTGAAAGGGGTGGGCGCATCAGCACATCGTTTTTTTCAATCCGCTTTCTGAACTGTGAAAACGTGTCGGGCACGCTGTATGAGTCAAACGGTAAATCCTCCGGGTCGTACAAATTGTGACCGTGATCAATCGACACCTTTGCCTGCAGCACCTCACGCACGCGGCGTTCAGCCGTCTGTTCCTCGCTGCCGATTTCTTCATGCATATAAAAGCACTTTATAAAATACTGCTCATTCAGTGTTCCGAAGACCTCTGCCGGGTCACCAGTGCGTACTAGAAGCGGAATGTCGAGTTCCTCCAGCTCACTACGCAGATCCTCCACACTCTCCCTGATAAACGCAGCGCGAAACTTCTCCATTTTCTTGAATCCATATTCAGTTTCCCGCATCATCTCCGGGTCAAATACATATACACCAACAACCGGCAGGCCGCTTGCAATCGCGCGCCTGAGCGGCTGGTGATCAATTGTCCGCAGATCGTTTCTGAACCATACAACTGCAATATCCATTGGATTCGCTCCTTTTGGTAAATGTGTTAGGAATATTGTAAAAGAATAGGGGAGTGGAAGGAAGTTTGGGTCGGCTGTAGTGGGGGTGCAGTATAAGTGGTTCGGCGTTAAACCTGTGCTGTTCGCGCTTCAAGTGGTCCGGTTCAACACTCCGCATAGCTGGTTCGCGTTTCAACCTGCCATGTTCGACACTCAACCCGCCATGTTCGCCACTTCAGGCACAAAGACCCACCCCCAACCCACATAAAAAAGCCCGGGATCCCAATCCCAGGCCAAAACCTTACTCCACAACCTCAAACTTCCCCGACCCCTCAAGCGACTCCACCAGCCCGGACCCAAACAGCCCGGCCGGCGTAAAGCTTCCTGAAGGCAGATCGCGTCCGAGCATCCGGCGAACGACTTCGAGTGACCCAAGTGCAGTCAGCGTGTAGGCGTTCGTTGTTTTGATCCGCACCGTGACTGTCCGGCCATCTTCAGCTTTTGCTTCACCGACAATATAGGACAGGGCATTCTCCCGTGCACGTTCATCCGGTCCTTTAACGGAGCGGTCAACCCATTTCAGCAGCTGATTCTGAACCGGCTTTGTGCCGAGCACCGGTGCGAAAAGTGACATCACGCGTGCGCCGCGAATCTGACGCTCAGACAGCGGGATCCACGTCGTGATATTTGGAATTTTCGTCGTATAATACGCAGTTGAGACGTCACCCCATGGAATGGCTGTGACGGGCTGCTGTCCTTTTCCGAAATCGAGCGTCCGCTTTTTCGAGCCCATTGGAAACGGCACAATCTTCCCGTCTTTCCGCTCAGCGCTGCCGCCTGACAGCCCCTCGATCATCGTTTTCGTTGTACCGGGTGACATGCCTGCTAAAAATGAAAATCCGAGTGAGAGCGAGACTGCATTTGGCATTAGCTCTTTCAGCTTATGCGCGGTGCAGTCAGTCGGGATCACATCAAACCCGACGCCCGGGCACAGCACGACCCCTTTATCCGCAGCACGCTTTGACGTCTCAGGTGCATGAATCATTTCAAACACGCCGATTTCACCGGTGATATCAAGGTAGTGCGCGCCTGCAGTGAGACAGCCCTCGACCATTTGACGGCTTGTCTTTGAAAAGGGGCCTGCGCAGTGGAGGACAAGTTCCATTCCCTGAAGTTTTTCAGCGACTGTCGCAGGGTCATCAAGTGAAAACACGCTTGATTCGAGTCCGAGTTCACCTGCAAGCTTACTGATCGCTTCTTCGTTTCGTCCGGCAAGCACCGGGGCCATACCGTCACGCACTGCCTGGCGTGCAATGAGCTCGCCGGTGTAGCCGTTTGCTCCGTAGATCATCCATGTTGACATGCTGATTCATCCTTTCAGTGATTGAATTGTAAATAAGTATAGCAAACATTTCCTTTTCAAAGCCGTCACAAAAATAGTTGAAATACGCAACTAAATTACTTTTACCTCCTGAAATGGCTTACAATAGGGGTACATCAAGAGTTTACTGGAGGCTTATATGATTAAAATAATGGCTGATTCAACGTGTGATCTGTCTAATGAGATACTTGAACAGTACGACATCAGCACGGCGCCACTGAAGATTAATATTGACGGCAAGTCTTATAAAGATAAAGTTGAAATCGATCCGGAGACCTTTTTCAAAATGCTTGAGGATCTCTCAGATTTTCCGACGACCGGTGCACCGAGTCCTGCTGAGTACCTGGCGATTATGGAGGAAGCGGTTGAATCGGGCCATACGCACATTTTATGTATCTGTATGTCGAGCGGAACGAGCGGTTCGTACCAGTCTGCCGAGCTCGCAAAAGACTACTTTTACGAGGAGCACCCGACTTCACCCATTCATATTCAGATCATTGATTCTAAATGCATGAGTCATGGGAGCGGCTGGCTGCTTGTAAAAAGCGCGCTGCTGCGTGAAAGAGGCGCCTCATTCGAAGAAATCGTCGGCTTTAACGAACAGTATAAAACAAACGTGAAGCACTTTTTGTCAGTTGATGACCTGAATCATCTGATTAAAAGCGGGCGGATCTCAAACGCCAGTGCGATGATCGGAAAGTTTCTGATGCTGAAGCCTGTCATGACGATGAAGGACGGCACGGGAGCGGTTGTCGCAAAAGAACGCGGCCGCAAAAGAGTGCTGAAGCATTACGTGGAGGAATTTAAAAAGCGTAACGACCCTGAACAGACTGAATTTGTCATTATCGGCTATACGACAGATGCTACTGTCGCTGAGAACTTAAAAGTGAAAATGCAGGAAGAGACGGACTTTGCCGGCGAGATTTTTATTATGCAAATGGGTGTTGCAGTAGGGACACACGTTGGACCGGGCGGCATCTCAATGTTTTTCATGGAGAAATAACAGTCAGAAAATTAACAAAATATGAAACCTCCGGGAGATTCTATTCGTAAAACGAAGTAGACGAAACCCCCGGAGGTTATTTTTATGCTGAAAAAGATCCACAATTCAGATGCAGATACGGTCATGCCATATATCTCAACCACAGCCATTTTATTAATCTTAACCGCATTTTTCTTACCTGGCATCTTCGTCATGTTCATTCAGGATATGCTTTTCTACTCACGCGACCATTGGTCATTCCTGCGCCCGTCAGAAGCGTACATGGGCTTTGGGGCCGCGATGATCTGGATTGCGGTCGTGATGCTGTCATTTCTGTTTACAAAAAGGTATTCTGAGCGGAAGAACACGACGTATAAACTCGCAGGTCTGCACGTCCTGCTAATGGCCTTCGCACCTCTTTTATTTGCGCTATCTATTTACCATTACGCTTACCTGGACGAAAGCGGCGTCACCGGCAATGACTTCTGGACGTTTTCAGAAGAGCATATAGCATGGGATGACGTGGAGGAAGTCACGAGGCTTGTTGATGAAGGCAATAAAGCGGTGCTGTCTTATACCTTTTCAGACGGGGAAAAGTCGATTACCGTGCCTTACAACTCCCGTGAATACGAGACAAGACACGCGATTTTGAGCGTGGTTCAGATGTATGAGTGGGAAGTGACGGATGTGTTTGAGGATGCGGGGACGGTGCCGATTACGTTTTGATGGGTGGCGGGGCGGATCTTGGTTCGTAGAATAGAACCCCATGTTCGGAGAAAAATGATGCATGTCCTTAGAACGCATGATGTTGTTCTTAGAAAAACAGGCGACCTTCTTAGAAAAAACATGTACGTTCGTAGAAAAGTGTAATTTGACCTATGCTGCGAAACGCACTTCTAACTCGAACCCTTTATGTCAAAATGAATTAAATGGAAAATAACCAAATTGCTGTCACCATGCCAGGATTCCCGGAACGCCATCCAATAGGAGGAGGTACAAAATGAAGAAGACACTTGATTTTGTCCTGATCGCCGGCGCCATTGCCATCCTTTTGTTCGCAAGCTTCGAGCGGTACATCAATCCTTGGTTCACAATAATCTGGATCAGCATCGCGATCTCTCTGCTAGTCCTGAGC
This sequence comes from Jeotgalibacillus malaysiensis, assembly GCA_000818095.1. Taxonomy (NCBI): domain Bacteria; kingdom Bacillati; phylum Bacillota; class Bacilli; order Caryophanales; family Caryophanaceae; genus Jeotgalibacillus; species Jeotgalibacillus malaysiensis. Next base: position 3,464,876 of record CP009416.1, on the reverse strand, counting down.
AACATGAAAAACCCGCAAATGAAAAAGCCATTCGTCATCATTTTACTCATCATGACGCTCAGCACATTAGCCTTTATCAGCTGGGCACCACTCAATTTCGAGCTGCTGATTCATGTGGTATTTGCTTTATCACCACTTGTTCCGATTATAAATATGCTTAACCAGACAAAATCTCCTGCATATAAAAGCGACACAACCATCACTGCAGGCGATTCCGTTTAAACTAAAAAAGAGTATCAGCCCGCTCATTCCAGCAGACTGATACTCCTTTTTATATCTTTTCTTTAAACAACTTCTTCACAGCCCTCACCACATACTTCTCAGGCCATTCCCCAAGCATGCCAAAAACAGCCGTCTCATGCAGTCCGAGCGTCCGCACCTTATTTGTCGGCTCACCCATCAAGGTCTGAGCCAGTAAATGCAGTGTCAGCGTAAGCTCGGTTTCATCTAAAAAAGCCTCCACACGCTCCACTTCAGCGCGCGTTACCTGAAAGCCTTCAACTTCAACCATCACATCATCCGGCTTTGGCTGATTCGCCTCAAGCAGCGCCGTCCATTCACTAAGAAGCTCATCAAGCGCTGCCTCAGACACCTCAAGCGTCTTCCATTGCTGCACCGCCTTCAGCACCTTCGTATCAGGCAGCACGACCTTAGACAGACTCATCAGGGTCGGCTCCACACGCTCTGCAGGCAATCGGACCGCCTTCAGCTGCTCATAGCATCCAACCACTTCAGGCGCCTCCACATCCAGCTCATCTTTTAGCTCAATCAGCTGTTCAAGCTTCCCGCAAAAAGTATCCAGCCGAAGCTTCACATCCTGCACGTCACGCAGCGCCTCAACGACGTTCATACTCTGCGCCACAATCTCATTCAGCTGACGTTCAATCGTTGCGATCCGCTTCACTGTGCGCTCCATAATCGGCTCTTCACGCAGCTCAATGCGCTCCTCATCCACGTGATACTTCACCGCATACTCACACACCGGACACGCACACACAAGCGCCTCACCATCCACGGCAAGCTCTTTCTCATGCGTACACATCTCCCAGCGCCACGCAAAGGGAATATCACGGTAAGGCCGCATCACAATCTCCACGCGGTGCCGCCAGTACGCAATGTCCTCAGGATATTTCAACACAGCTAAAAGAGAAGACCTGTTCATCTTCTCAACAGCTTCCACCACATGATTCTTTTCTTTTGCAAGCTCTATAAAAGGATGACGGCTGTACGCATCATAGATCTGATCCAGCCAGTACTCACGCTTCATCCGGTGCAGCTTCGCACAGAATGCATAATCCTTCAGCACATACGACACATGATGATGCAGCCCCTCAGCTGACAGCCGGCTGTAGATCTTCCCGTAAAAATAACTCTCATCAATCGGAAGTCCGCGCTGCGCTGAATGCTCCTGCCATAAAAACATTTCAGGCCGCATCAGCTGCGGATACAGCTCCTCCTCACGCGTCACCGGAACCGGCATCCGCCAGCAGTCCGCATGCAGAAATTCCTTTATATCCTTCAGCTCTCTATAGGAAAACTGAGGCAGCGCACGCTGAACCGCCTGCTGAAGACGGGACAGCACCGCACGCTCTTCCTTATGCCCAATCGAGCGGATATTCGCATACCTGCGCCCAACCGGCATAAACAATAATTTATCATAAGGTTCAATCTTAACCCCTGGCATCATAATCAAACACTCCTTACTTCTAACCCCTCACCTCATTATAAAGCTCAGCAAGCCCGGACTCTAATATGGATAGGCTCACGGGGTTCCAGGACTCCCCATCCATGTTAAACTAATACCATCACAACAACCCGGAGGATCATTATGAAAATACAAATCATCACAGTCGGCAAACTCAAAGAAAAATACCTCAAACAGGGCATCGCCGAATACACCAAACGCCTCGGCGCCTACTGCAACATCGAAGAAATCGAAGTCCCAGATGAAAAAGCACCAGAGAACCTTAGCGAAGCCGACATGCAAATCGTCAAACAAAAAGAAGGCGAGCGCATACTTTCTAAAATTGGACCGGATACCCACGTCATCACACTCGAAATTAACGGCAAACAGCTCACATCAGAGCAGCTGGCAAAGGAAATTGATAAGCTTGCGACCTATGGTAAAAGTAAAATTGCATTTGTCATTGGAGGATCACTTGGACTTAGTGATGAAGTATTGAAGAGAAGTGATTTTGGGCTTTCGTTTTCTAAGATGACGTTTCCGCATCAGTTGATGAAATTGGTTTTGGTGGAGCAGGTTTATCGGAGTTTTAGGATTAATCGGGGGGAGCCTTATCATAAATAGATAAAAGTTATCACTAATAACTTATATTTAATTAAATGGGAGAAGAGTTTCCAACTCTATTATTTGACTTTCTAGTGAGTGTGGTAAAATAGATACAAAAATATACATTGAAGATTTTTTTGGAGGATTAATAATGGTAGCAAAAGCAGATATAAATTTTCAAAAAGACTTGTTCGATGCAGCTACAAATATGCGTGGAAGTGTTGCACCGGCTGACTATAAACATTACGTTTTACCACTAATTTTTTTACGTTACTTATCAAATCGTTACGACATGCGTAAAGATGAGATAGACAATTTGGTTAAGGATCCTAAAAGTGACTGGTATGCATCTGATGAAGAAACTAAACAGATAATTAAAGAAGACCCAGACATGTATATGTCTGAAAATGTGTATGTTGTTTCAGAGGAGTCGCGTTGGTCTTACATATTAAAGAACGCCAAACAACCAAACATAAAAGAAATCCTTGATAATGCTATGAAACGTCTTGAGGAAGAAAACCCTGACTTAGAGGGAATGTTACCTAGAATCTTTCAAGGGAGTAATTTACCCGCTGAAAACGTATCGGGTTTAATAGAAATTTTTTCTCGAGATATATTTAGCGTTAATGATGAGCGAAGTGTTGATGTATTAGGACGTGTTTATGAGTACTTTATTTCTGAATTTGCGTCAACAGAAGGACAGCGTGGGGGAGAGTTCTACACTCCTTATTCTGTAGTAAGTTTACTTGTTCGAATGTTAGAGCCAATCAAGGGAACTGTTTTTGACCCAGCATGTGGTTCAGGCGGTATGTTCATTCAATCTGAAGAATACTCTCCACGTCGTCATGGACTCTCCTTTTATGGGCAGGAGAATGTAACAACTACAGCGCGATTAGGAAAAATGAACGTGTTACTCCACGGACTTAATGCCGATATGCGTCTTGGAAACTCTTTATTGGATGACAAGTTTCCTGATTTAAAAGCAGATTATGTGATTGCAAATCCACCTTTTAATCAAGATGGCTGGGGAGCGGAGCGAATTTCAAGTGATGATCCACGTCTAATCGGTCCAGTGACAAATTCAAATGCGAACTATATGTGGATGCAACATTTCTTTCATCATTTAAATGACACAGGTTCTGCAGGATATGTAATGGCAAATGGAGCTATGACAACTAACCAAAGAGGTGAAAAACCTGTTCGTGAATGGTTTGTTGATAATGGCTATATTGATTGTATTGTGGCATTACCTGAAAAATTATTCTTGTCTACAGGGATTCCATGTTGCTTATTCTTTTTAAGCAAAAATCGGGATGGAAAAGGCGAATATCAGGAACGTAAAAATGAAATTCTGTTTATTGATGCTAGACAAAAAGGGTCCTTAGTAAGTCGAAAACAAAAGGCACTATCGGAAGAGGAAATTGAGGAAATTGCTAATGTGTATCACAACTTTAAGTTAGATAGGAAAAAAGTAGAAGATGTGGCAGGGTTCTGTAAAGTTGCTTCTATAAATGAAGTAAAAGAAAATGACTATAAGTTAACACCAGGAATTTATGTTGGAACAGAAGAAGTTGAAGATGATGGAATACCTTTTGAGGAGAAAATGGAAGAGTTGAGAACTAAATTACTTAAACAATTTGAAGAATCTATCCGCCTCCAAGAAAAAATCAAGAAGGATTTGGAGGAGATAACGTGAATGGTTGGCAAGAGACGTCACTAGGGCAACACGTGAATATAGATTCTGGATTTCCATTTAAAAGTAAGTACTATTCAGATGACAAGGGCGACATTCGATTATTAAGAGGAGATAACATTGCACAGCAATATTTTCGCTGGGAAAAAGCGAAATATTGGCCAAATGACTCTTTAAAGGTATATGAAAAATTTAGATTAAAAAAAGATGATATTGTATTAGCAATGGATCGTCCATGGATTGCTGCAGGTTTAAAGATCTCTAAAATAAGAGAAATAGATTTACCTGCATTATTAGTACAACGTGTAGCACGATTAAGAACAAAAGGAAGTATAAACCAAGACTTCCTTTACTTTCTTCTGTGTGGTAAAAATTTCACAAATTATATATTAAGTATTCAAACTGGTACAGGTGTGCCTCATATTAGTTTACAACAAATTAAAGATTACAAATTTATTCTTCCTCCGTTAGAAGTTCAAGATAAAATTGCAAGTATCCTAGTTTCACTTGATAATAAAATTCAACTAAATAACCAAATAAATAAAACCCTAGAAGATATGGCAATTGCTCTATACAAGAACTGGTTTGTTGATTTAGGTCCATTCCAGGATAGGGATTTTGTTGAGTCGGATTTAGGTATGATTCCCACGACTTGGAAGGTTGAAAAATTATCTAAAATTGTAAATACCCAATATGGTTTTACCGAATCTGCAACTGAAGAAAAGGTTGGTCCAAAATTCTTACGAGGCACGGATATAAATAAAAAACCATTTATTGAATGGAATTTAGTACCATACTGTAAGATAGAAAAGGAGAATTTTCAAAAATATCGTTTAAATATCGGAGACATAATAATAATACGTATGGCGGACCCTGGAAAAGTTGCAATTGTTGAAAAAGAATTAGATGCAGTATTTGCATCATATTTGATAAGAATTACTCCAAAGACAAATAATGTAGAAGCGTATTACCTTTTTTACTATTTTCAATCTGCTCAGTATCAGAATTATATTTCTGGTGCAAGCAACGGAACTACTAGAAAAAGTGCAAGTGCAAAACTCATTACAGACACAAATATTTTACTACCACCACCAAATATTCAAAAGGAATTTGTAGAAAAGGTATCTTTATATCGAAAAATGCTTAATAGTAATTTAGATGAGAACGACAGGTTAACTAAAACGAAAGAATATCTTTTACAAAAATTCCTGCAAGGTGAGATTAATTTATCTGAAGACAAAGAAAGGTGAAAAATGTGATGCAATAAGGGAGGAATGATCATGGGGCGATTAATGGAATCGGATTTTGAAGAAACAACGATAGAGCGATTGACGGGGCTCAACTATACTTACCTACATGGACAGGAACTTTTTCAACGGGGTGAACGTGCACGAGTACAGGAAGTTGTTATTAAAGGAAGACTTGAAGCATTCTTAATTGATGCATATCCTATGATACCTACAAATGAAATTAGTCGATTGGTAAATTTGTTTATTTTAAATGAGGGTTTTGGCTGGGAGGAGCGTAATTTTGTTTTTCACCAAAAGTGCGTAAAGGGTATTGAGTTTATTTTCGAGGATAAAGGTGAAGTAAAAGTTCAACACGTCTATCCCATTGACTGGACTACCCCTAAAAATAATGATTTTTTAGTGGTTAATCAATTATCAATTGAAGGACGTATGTCCCGCCGCCCAGACATCATTGTTTATGTAAACGGACTTCCGCTTATTTTGTTTGAACTGAAAAATCCAAACAAAGAAAATGCAACAGTCTATGATGCATATACTCAAATCCGTAATTACACCCATGATATCTCTCAACTATTTGAATACAATGCATTCACGGTTATCTCAGATGGCATCGAAACGAAGCACGGGATGCCATCTGCTCCTTATGATTTCTTTGCTTCTTGGAAAACAATAGATGGTGTTAACGTAGACAATAATGTGGTCAACACCATGCGTACGTTAATTCAAGGTTTGTTTGAAAAGGAAAGATTATTAAATTACATACGCAATTTTATCGTTTATCTGGATAAAGGGGATTCCAAAGTTAAGATCGGTGCAAAGTATCACCAGTTTTTTGGTGTGAATTTTGCAGTTGAAGAAACCATACGAGCGACCCGCCCGAACGGTGATCACAAAATTGGTGTGATGTACCATACCACAGGCTCTGGTAAGAGTATCAGTATGTTATTTTATTCAGCAATTTTGTCTAGACATAAGGATTTGGACAATCCCACCGTTGTAGTGCAGGTGGATCGTAATGATTTAGATGAGCAACTCCACGACACTTTTTCAGAAGGCCGGAGTTTAATTGGACATATTCATCATGCGAAAAAAGCAGACCAATTACGAGAAATCCTTAGAGGTGAAGGCGGACAGATTGTCTTTTCAACGATTGAAAAATTCCGTTTGAAAGAAGGCGAAGCTAAACACCCCGTGTTATCGGAACGAAGGAACATTATCGTAATTTCAGATGAGGCACACCGCACACAAAGTGGATTTGATGGAGGATATGCAGCTCAATTACGTTTTGCTTTACCGAATGCTTCATTTGTTGGCTTTACTGGAACGCCAGTCAAGTTACTTGGTAATAATACAGAAGAAATATTTGGCCATGTCATTCACCGTTATGATATGGCACAGGCCGTACAAGATAAAGCAGTATTACCACTATATTATGAAAGTCGTATGATCCCATTAGACTATGATGGTGCAGATATAGATGAAGAATTTACTGATCTGGTCAACGAGGTTGGGCTTGGTGATGAGGAGTCACGATCCTACAAATTGAAATGGGCAGCTTTAGAGAAAGTTGTTGGAACACCGAAACGCCTCCAAAGACTTTCTAAAAGTATTCTAGATCATTTTAATAAAGCCGCAGATCCATATCAAAAGGGCATGATCGTTTGTATGAGTCGTCAGGTTGCCGTTCGCTTGTACGATGAATTAAAGAAACATGATGACTGTCCAGAAGTAGAGATTATCATGACTGGAGATGTATCAAAAGACCCTGACTCATGGCGAAAGATAAATCCTGGTAGTAAGTACTCCCACATTAAAACGAAAGAAGAACAAGAGGAAGTTAAAGGACGTTTAAAGAAAACTGATGATTCTCTCAAATTAGTTATTGTCGTTTCAATGTGGCTTACTGGGTTTGATGCACCAAATCTATCATTCTTGTATGTTGATAAACCTATGAAAGGCCATAACCTTATACAAGCAATTGCACGTGTTAACCGAGTTTTCCCTGGTAAAGAAGGTGGACTGATTGTTGACTTTATTGGTATTGCAACATCACTCAAAGAAGCAACCAACCTCTATACGGGCGATAATGCAACAAATAACATGGACATAGATGTCGACCAAGCAATTAGCGTCTTTAATAGCAAATTAGAAGAAGTGCGTAAGTATTTTGGTGATATTAAACATCGGGATGATTGGCGTTCTCTATCAAAAGTCAGTCGTGATGATTTAATTGCGGATCTTGTTAATGATCAATTAAACGGAGATCCGGAAGCCTTTGTTGAGGATTGCGTAAAACTAGAGAAGGCATATAAGTTGGTCAAACATATCGATAGAGTAATTCCTTATTCGGATGAAGTTACTCTATATCAAATGGTTCGTATTCAAGTGAGAAAATATCTCTCAGCGCAAAATACTGATTTTAAATCAAACCGGACTGTTGAAGAACGACTAAATATGTTGATTGACCAACACTTAGAATCGAAAGAACCGGTTGATATATATAAGGTCGCAGGTATTGAGAAGCCCGACATCAGTATTCTTGATGAAGATTTTCTAAAAGATATGCAAGAGAAAAAAGACCATGAAGATCTTCGTCTTAAACTACTAAAAAAACTACTAGAAGACCATATTCAAGTCAATTTCAAACGGAATAGCCCTAAAGAAAAGCAAATGCGTGAACTACTTGAGAAAACCCTAAAAGATTACCATAACCGCATTATACAAGCAGCAGATGTTGTACGAATGATGGCTGACATGAAAAACCAAGTCGATGACGAAGCAGACTTTCGTAAGGATCTTGGACTATCTGATGAAGAAGTTGAATTCTATAAAGCCATTACATCACTAAAAATGGAAGCCTTTGATAATAAGTTTTTAGCGGACCTCATTCATAAAGTAGTGAAAGAATTGAAAAAGAACTTAAGTCAGGACTGGACTAGCGAACACCGGAAGAATATCTATGCCAAGGTAAACATGGCAGTTAAGAAAGTTTTAATAAACGAGGGAATTAAAGGACAGCAACTAATATTTATTACAAAAGCTATTATGGAAGAAGCGAAAGAGCAGTATAAAGATTGGCCACAAAACGCTTAAAATATTGCTATTGTTTAGAATTTTAAAAACACCTTATAAAAAGGAGGATGAGTATGTATATACCAATTATGAAAAATCGTGATGAAGAATTAAGAGTTATTAGAGACATGAACGGATATTTTAATGAATCAATAATCCCTTTGATAGAAATCATAAGAGATGAGCATACCCCCCAATACAAAGTTGATGATGTGACTGGTGGGTATGTGTATGAATTAAAATTAGGTAATAAAAATAAAACTAGAGCTAAATTACCTCCAACGGAAAATGATATTATTACATTAAATAACATTCAAGAACGTCTTAAGGGTAAAAAAGCATTTGTTGACTTCTTTAGATTTAGTGAAAATGAATATGCCAATAAAGCTTTTAAAGGAATTGAATTATCATTCAGGTTGAGTAGGGACTATAATTACTATAAACAAAGAATGTTACAAATAGGAAGTTTTAATGATTTAATTCCAGTTATATCTATTAAAAAAGATTTAATAATAAGTGAACATGATTTAACTAAACTAATAAATGAACTGAGAAGAGAAAATCCTTCTATTGCAATTAGAATAACTGACAATTATTTAGAAGATTATATAGAATTATTAGAGGAGCATTTGACTCAAAGGGATTATCTCATGTTAGACATTAGAGACCAACATGTTGATTCTAAGTTTATAGAATTAGAAGAGTTTGAGGATTTGGAGACGAATGCAAAAAAAATACTCCTCAATTCTCCAAGATCTCGAGACTTTAAAAACGGCGATTATGAAAATTTAGTATTCACGGAAAAAATAGATAATAAAGTAGCAAAAATATATACAGATTATGAATTAGATGGCTTTGGAGACTTTGGAGGGTTGAAAGACAATTTACCAGTAGATGGTGGTGGTAATGGACTGGGAGCAGCATTAGGGCTGATATATTCAAAAGAAGAAAATGCTTTTTTTTCAATTGTAAACTATGATACAAATATTGGAATGCGAGGGTTTGAGTATGTTAGAAGTGAAGTACTCAATAGATTACCTCTTCTAGATAGCGAAGATGACTGTATAGCCATTTCAAGAATTAAAAATATGGAGGGGAAATTTGGTAATTGGGCTACATGGAGTAATCTTACATTAACTAGGTATATTCAACAGCAAGCCAAAAAATAGTATACCTTTAAAGATATACTATTTCAGGAGATAACGAATTTTTAAAAAACCATTGATAGTCTATTTCAAGAATATCAGAGCTATTCTCTACTAAAAAATTCCACTTGTAATAAAACTTGTTTTTTAAGCAAAGCTTAAAGATTTTGTTAATTTCTTTTTCTGTTTTGTTAGTAATGATTAAATCAATCATAGCGTCTTTTGTTTCAAGATTTGGACATTCAAAGAATGCATTCAAATCTTTTTTTGTTAAGACTGACAATTGAGCAATTGGAGAAAGAATATTTGACTTAGTTGCAGGACGGTGTTTTTTAAAAACATACTTACCAGTTTTTGTAATGTGATAGGTGTAAATTCCACATTCCTTCGGAACAAAGTGCAACATACTGTTAAGATTATTGACTGAACATATTAGGTATACCTTTTCAAATACTTGGAAATAATCTTTCATTTGTTGCCTTAACCTTTTTGGTGTGTCCAAATCAGTTTTGATTTCAAAAGCTGTACTACTACCGTTTATTTTGCATAAATCAAGTCTGCTATTTCCTACATTTAGCTCAAAAATAGACACGTGGTTAATTGTTTTAAAGAGAACATTATTTATAAACGTCGATTTTATAGAGGTTTCATTAGGATAATGAAGTAAGAGAAACTCATTTATGAATTCTCTTGGTGTTAAATCACTATTGAATTTATCAGTAGGTATTCGTCCATGAAATGTTTTAAGGATTTTCTGTTCGACAGTATCGTTACTAAGAAATGTAGAATATTGGTTCGATAATATTTTAGCATATTCAAAATAATCATTTTTCTTTTGCATATTCTGCACTCCTATCCTAAACAAATTATAATACATAAAGTTGACGGTAGTCCACAATCAGGAAATTGACCTGACAGGTTAATTTGTGTTAAGTTTATTTTAATGTATAAGGGGGATACAAATGAAAATTTCTTATACCACAAAGAAAATGGAAAAGATATTAACAAATGAACGCATGATAAAAAAGCATTATACAGGGTTTTATAAAAAAATTATAAATAGAATGTCTGAGATAAGGGTTGCAAACAATTTGGATGAAATTCCTCACATTCCCCCACCTCGTCGGCATAAACTAGATGGAGATTATAATGATTGTTGGGGAATTGATGTCTCTAGGAACTTTCGTATTGTACTAAGACCAATTGGAGATTGGGACGAATCTGACTTAAAAACAATTAATGAAATAGAAATTTTATCAATTGAGGATTATCACTAGAAGGGAGGTATTTCTATGGGTAATGAATTTATTGTGCATACAGGTTCTATTATAAAAGAATATTTAGAAGAATTTGGAATGAGTCAAAAAGAATGTGCTAAGCGATTAGGAGTTAGTGAAAAACACTTTTCTAATTTGTTAAACGGAAAAAGCAGACTAACTGAAGAAATAGCCATAAAGTTAGAAAAAATAATTCATGATGTTCCAGCTTCATATTGGTTGAACTACGAAAGTAAGTACCGTGAACACCTAAAAAGAGAAGAGATGGATTCTCAAACTTATAGCATGGAGCAACTGAATAACCTCTCGAGAAGATTTAAATTCAGTACTATATTTAATGGTTTAGACTGGGATTTAGCTAAACAAGCAAACGAAATGTTAAAACTTTTAAGGATTAGTAATTTCGAACAGTTTGATAAAGTTTATTCCAACTTTAATATTGATTTTATGGAAGATGGCGGAGAAACTGAGGCAATAGCTATTTGGCTAAATTTAGCGGGAGAAGAAGTTGAAATTCAAAATAAAGACTTGTCAAATAAAAAGTATACGAAAGAGAACCTAATTGAATCATTGGATAAATTTAAACTACTTGCCTTAAATAATGATTATGAAAGTTCATTAAAAAGCGCAAGGAAATTATTAAATCGTTTGGGAATATATTTAGTGTTTTATAATGCAATCGAGAATAGTAAAGTTAGGGGAGCACTTACAACATATAAGAATAATCCAGCCATTTATCTTACTGGAAGATTTAAATCACACGATCATGTATGGTTTGCATTGATACATGAGATAGGACATCTTATCAAACATTATATACCTAATGAACCCATTGTAACTCTTGAGGATGAGTTAGAGTTAGATAATACTGACGCCAAAGAAGAAGAAGCTAACGAATTTGCTAGAGATTTTTTCATTAATAAATTTGAGTACAAAGAATTTGTTAGTCTTGGGAAGTTTGATGAACGTAGTATCCATGCTTTTGCTAAAACTCAAAGTGTGCTTCCCGGAATAGTTGTAGCAAGGTTACAACACGATGGGTATATTGGGTTTGATAAATTAAATCATTTAAAAAATCGGTGAACAAAAAAACATTTTATATCCTGACTGAGAAGGTAAAGGTTTATCTGGAGATAGAATTTTGAAAAATTAGTTCTATAGCACAAGCTAGACTAAAATTTTACTTTCAAAGTAATTGATAAATCCATTTGAAATAACAATCCATATATTGTAATATAACTGTGAGCATAGGTGCTGGTAACCCTGTGTTCGTAACAAAATGACCTTGAAGAGCGGTCGGCGTTTAAAGGTAAATATATCAAAAGAAAAACACCCTATTGGCCCGTTATAGCTAGGGTGTTTTTCATTTTTGATAATACTTTGATTTTACTCCTTCAAATTAGATACAAACCTCCAACTCCTTTGTCCTGAAAAGTCATAAAAAGGTATAAAGAAACAAAATACTTTAAAATTCCGTAAACGTTAATCCCATGCAGTTCAAAAAAACTCGTTTCATTTAATTTAATAATCTAACCAAACCTAGGTTATTCCTATTATTATCTTGACTATTTTGTAAGGTACTTTCAACTCAACTCCTGTGTAACCCCATGGCTTTTAAAAATTTTACACCATGGAATTTTTATAAACTTTCTTGTCACTAGACATTTAAGTTGCTTAGGTTCGAAATCGAAATGCTTACACTTTTGAAGTAAGCATTTAGCATGAAACAGAAACAAAGAATAAGGCATGGGATGTTAATCAACCTTTCAACCTTTAACCTATAAGATATAGAAGTTTTAAATTTTAGCTATCCTTAAACTGTTACGGTGAACCTTACCATAAGTAAATAAGATTTTCAGACTTTCGATGAAAAAGTCGGCAGTTTTTCTATTTTTTTAATCATAATTTTTATCGATTTAAACACTAAAAAAAGCTAACAAACCATTTTAAGCAAAATATATGCAGATAACTAAAATGGCGATAAATACATTTTGAATATAGTACAGTGCTATAATTTATACCAATGAATTACTTTTGGAGGTGCACGATGCAGGATATTTTGAACACTCAAAAAGAAACGTATAAAGCGTGGGTTACACAAAATTTAGGTGAAAAGACAGGCATGTGGTATACACCATATCTTGAAAAGCTTGGACATTTTTTAGAGAAATTTGGATTAGAGAGCGGTTATAAAGAAAATTTTTTCAATTATCAATCATATGCAGAGTTTAAAAACGTTTATCAAGAAATAACTGAACAAAGTGATGAGGATATTGAGAAGTTGGTAACTGGAGGAGGTACACCACGATACCCCCAACAGTTTGGTACGACAAGAATTCAATTTAGATATAAGTATGCGAAGGATGAATATGAGCGAGGTGTAAGAAGTAAGCCTGATAATATAGGCGGGATACCTGACTGGGGAGTCTTGATGCGATCTTATTTAATCTTTTTATATTACCAGGAGAACCCTACGTTAATTTATCCTAAGAAAAAAATTGTCAGCGATGAAGTTGAAATTGATAGCAGTATCAATTATTGGGTGATTTCACCAGCCGAGTATTCGAGGTTATGGTCTCTATTCCACGACGAAAATATGATCGCACTTGGTTGGGACTATTTGGGGGATTTAAAAGACTATGATTCAAAGGAAGATGTTGCACGTAAAATAACTGAACAAAGAGTGGATGGGATACGCCCTGTTAATGATACAAAGGCTGTATGGGATTTCTACCGTGAAATCGGAATTGGTGATGTTGTCTATGTAAAAGAAGGAATCAAGAAAGTACTAGCACGTGGAATTGTTACGGGAGATTACTATTTTGATGATGAAGCGTCAGAGTTTAAACATAGAAGAAAAGTGGACTGGCTTCAAATTGGAAAGTGGGAGCTCCATCAAAGTTTACCTCAAAAAACGTTAACATGCCTAAACCCTTATCCGAATGTTATTCAGGAGATCGATCAAGTAATCAATGAGGATTTTATTGACCACAAAACTGCTGAAGTAAATGAATTCCGAAATTGGTTATCTAATCAGGTTACTGACACAGGAGCTAACTTGACTGAAAAGACAATTAAACAAAAAATAAGTGCGTTAAAGGACATAGAGCATCATTTTGAGGCTTCAATTTTTGGTGAAACAGATATTGAGGAATTAAAACAATTAAAAGATGTCGTTGTATCTGATGAAGCATATCATAAATATAAAGGCGTTGCGGGCAGTTCAATTGACTACTATATTCGTTATGCGGAATCTAAGCCTACTGTTCAGACAAACCCACCTTTTACAGTTGAGGATTTTCTTTCAGAAGTTTTTATCGAAAAGAAGGAGCTTGTTCGTCTGATATCTTTGCTTGAAAATAAAAAGAATCTTATTCTGAAAGGCGCACCTGGAGTAGGTAAAACATATATTGCTAAGCGTTTGGCATATGCAATGATGGAAGAAATAGATGACACGCGTGTCCAAATGGTTCAGTTCCACCAAAGCTATAGTTATGAGGATTTCATTGAGGGCTTCCGTCCAAAAGCTGAGGGAGAAGGATTTGAACTGAAACAAGGTCCGTTTGTGAAGTTTGCCAGAAAAGCTGCACGAGATCCGGAACGATCGTACTTCTTTATTATTGATGAAATTAATCGCGGGAATATGAGTAAGATATTTGGAGAGTTAATGATGCTGATTGAGGCTGATAAGAGAGACGATCAAATCAATCTTCTTTACTCAAATGATAAATTTTCTGTACCTCCGAATCTATACATCATTGGCATGATGAATACGGCAGATAGAAGCCTTGCTTTATTAGATTATGCACTTAGAAGAAGGTTTTCATTTTTTGAAATTAAACCAGCTTTTCAAAATGATACATTTCATTCATACGTAAACGAAATGGATAATCCAGAGGCTTTGACTCGTGTCGTTGATGAAATTAAAAGCTTAAACAATCAAATTACGGAAGAGCTGGGGACAGGCTTTCAGATTGGTCACAGCTACTTTGTTGGTGATGCTTATAAAGTAGATACTGCGAATCGCTTAGAGGAAGTAATCGAGTATGAAATTATTCCACAGCTATTTGAGTATTGGTTTGATAATGAACAAAAAGCAAACGATTGGGCTGAACGACTAAGAGGCTGTTACGATGGAGAGAAATAGTAATATTCCGATTCGTAATATTTACTACATGCTTTCTTATGCCTATCAAACGCTAAATCTTTCTGAGTACAAACAAATCGGAACAGAAGATTTTAAGAACGTAAAAGAACTATACGCAGAAATTTTATCGATTGGTATCACCGTTTTGATTCGTGGAGGATTAAGTAAAGACTATATGAGCGTTGAAGAGACTCCCAATGTAATTAAAGGGAAAATTGATATCAATACGACGATCAAGAAAAATACATTGGTCAATAAAAAAGTTGCAGTCGTTTACGATGAGTTCTCTGAAGATATATTGTTAAATCAAATTATTAAAGGGACGCTCCTTTACCTGGCCCACTCAAATAAAATAAATCATAAAATGCGTAAATCGTTTTATGGGCTATTACCTTACTTCACAGATGTAACAGCTGTAGAGCTGGACTTGCGACTATGGAAGAATGTTAAATATAACCGGCAAAACATTCGCTATCAATTCATTGTGGATGTATGCAGATATCTTTATGAGGAATTATTATTTGATGAAAGCTCTACATCTCAGATCATGAAAGAGCTTAAGGATGAACAAAGATTATCATCATTATATGAAAAGTTCATTTATGCATTTTTCAAACGTGAATCAGATTATAAAGTATCCCGCCCCCAAATTCAGTGGGATGTTGATGATGGCTTCAAAGAAGCATTACCGATTATGCAAACAGACCTTATACTTCAAAAAGATCATAAAACATTGATTGCGGATGCGAAATTTTATTCGGAGAATATGGTGGCAAGATTTGAAGGCGGAGTTGCAAAACAGAAGTCCAGCAATCTTTATCAAATCTTTTCGTATATAAACAATTGGAAAAAGGGCCCGGATGAAAAGGTTGCAGGTATGTTAATTTATGCGAAAACAACAGCATTAAATCAACCTGACCATGTTTACCAGGTTAAATGTAAACAAATTTTTGTGGTATCTCTTGATTTGCAACAGGATTTTAACGATATAAAGAAAAGCCTATTGTCTTATGCAGATCAATTTTTTATGTAGTTTTATAAATTTGCTTAACTAAAAACGAAATTCTTCGATTAATCATTCGAGTGACTTTTCATTATTACGTTAGTTATTTACGTGAGCTTAATGAATTGATGTATGGTTTGAGGTGGCGTTGAATTTTATCTTGAAGAATCAATTATTACAATTACATACATAACGGACCTTAAGACTCCTCTGCGATCAAAAAGATTTAGCTCAAGAACGGTTTGGGGGTAAATCCATGGAAAAGTCATTATCAATCATTTTCAAATCAAAGCCTGAATCATGGGGGCTTAGAGGCGATCCCTATTTATGGTGTGAATTAGAAAAGGTTTTTGCCGATATACCAGCTCCTTGCTCAAAAGCGTGCTTTATCGACTATTTTGAAAAGTATTTTGAAAAACTAACAAATTACCCGTTCAATACTGAAGGTGAATCTATTTTTGTGGAAAAATACGCACGAGGGGGCATGTCAAGTGGACAGGTTAGTATGGAATTCTGGAGAAAAAAGGCTCTATTGCTTTTACTCAATCGATTAGAAAAACTAAATTTAGGGGAATAGAGATATTTGTATAATCATTAGGAGTATTACTGCTAATCTTTAACCGATGGTAGAAGATTCGTTGCAATTTAAAGAGCTGGAAGGGTGGTACTTCCAGTTTGGAAAGATCTCATTTAGTTATAATACTAGTTATAATACGGTGAGTATGAAGATATTAAAGTTTTATTTGAAGCTCAGGGATCCGGTTCCGCAATAGGCGGAGTGGTCCCGGGCTTCTTATTTGTCAAAAGGAAGTACTAAATGTGTCCAAACCTGTAACGGCGAGTCATTTTTCTTCATAATAAAATATTTTCTTATATCACTTTTTTTGAAATTAAAGGTATTATAAAGTTAATATTGTAAATTTCAGAAGAGGTAGGATGACGAATGAATATGACGCCTGACCATGATTTAACTAATGTGAAAGAACCGTTGATGGAAGGGTATATGACAGCGCCTGAAAGAGCGGCAGAACAGCACCTTTTTGATGCTGTTGGGCCTGTCATGATCGTCGGGGATAGAGTGATCCCGTTTACGCAGCGACATACGTGGCCGCTTGTTGTGGTGTTTGAGGATGTACTGAGCAGTGTGGAATGTGATCAGCTGATTCAATTATCGAGCGATAGAATGAAGCGCTCGAAGATTAGTAGTGATCGTGTTGTCAATCAAATGAGAACTAGTAGCGGCATGTTCTTTGAGGAGTCAGAAAATGATCTGATCAATACCATTGAAAAGCGTCTTGCTCAGATCATGAATGTTCCGGTTGAACACGCTGAGGGATTGCAAATCCTGAAATATACGCCAGGGCAGGAGTATAAAGCGCACCATGATTACTTTTTGCCAACCAGTAAAGCGGCTTCGAATAATCGTATCAGCACAATGGTCGTTTATTTAAATGAGGTGGAAGATGGTGGAGAAACTTACTTTCCTGAATTAAATATCTCTATCACGCCCAAAAAGGGATCAGCCGTCTACTTCGAATACTTTTACAACGATGAAGAATTGAACAAACAAACGCTTCATGGTGGCGCACCTGTTATAAAAGGAGAAAAGTGGGTTGCAACGCAGTGGATGAGGAGAAAAAGTGTACGATAACTGGGTGATGTTATGACCCTGTGTTAGAAACAAATCTCACACAATTCATTTGAATTTATATACCCAAATAAAATTGTATGGGAATTGTGTTCAACACAGGGACACTAAAATGTTGTTTTATATTTTCTGCAAACAGATTTTAAACAAAACCTTCCAGTACAATTTTACCGATCGCACTGTTGCTCTCCAATAATTTGTGAGCTTGACGGAGGTTTTCTGCTGAAATCGGTCCAATAACCTCGGCCAGTGTTGTCTTTAATTTTTGCTGGTCCACGGCATCAGCGATGTGATTAAGCAATTGATGCTGCTCGATCATATCATCTGTTTCGAAAAGAGCGCGGGTAAACATAAACTCCCACACAAATGTGACGCTTTTTTGCTTAAGTAATTTAAGATCCAGCGGAGAGGTTGGATCATCAATTGCGCATACAACCCCTTGTGGAGAAATCGCTTCGCTAATACCTTCCCAGTGTTTTTCCAACGCATTCAGGCAAAAAATGTACGGAACGCTTGAGAATCCGATTGCCTGAAGTTGCGGGAGGAGCGGGTCGTGGTGATTAATGGTATAGTCCGCGCCCATTGATTTAACCCAGCTGACAGTTTCCGGTCGCGAAGCAGTCCCGATTACAGTAAGCCCTGCTTGTTTTGCAAGCTGAGTGGCAATGGACCCTACACCCCCGGCTGCACCGATGATCAGCAGAGCCTTTCCTTTGTTATGATCAGGATCTTGGGAAATAGACATTCGGGTAAATAACGCTTCCCAGGCTGTAATAGAGGTTAGGGGAAGAGCTGCCGCTTCCACAAAGCTTAATGAAGCAGGCTTGCGCCCAACGATTCGTTCATCGACCAGATGGTATTCACTGTTTCCACCTTGGCGTGCAATACTGCCAGCATAAAAAACCTCATCTCCCGGCTGAAACAATGAACAGTCCGGGCCTGTCTCCTCGACGACTCCTGCTACATCCCAACCCAGAATTTTAGGAACTTCCTCCACTTTTTCCTTAGGAGATCGTACCTTTGTATCTACAGGATTGACCGATATGGCCTCAACTTTGACCAAAATGTCACGACCTGTTGCTTTTGGTTTTTCTACAACTACATCCAACAAACTTTGAGGATTGTCAATTGGAAGGTAATGCGTTAATCCTACCGCTTTCATTGAATTCATGATGAACCACATCCTTTTCTTGTTAGTATACCTGTTATTAATAACAGGTAAAAATATTTACGATTATCCTACTGTTTAAACATCAGTTAAATTTAAATATGGATGTAAATCAGATATTAATAGCGTGGAAGATATAATCAGAAGTTCATTTCAGGACGTCAGGGGTGAATTGTTTTTCGGATGAAATTTCAATTGCTTTTTCTAATGTAAAAGATTATATCTGGTGTCGACCGTATTTTTGCCTATGTATACCTAAATTAAGAAATAGAAATCAAGTTGTTGTGCACGACCAACAGTTAATATCTGAATTAAGATTTCATCGTTCTCTTAGTTAAAAAGTTATATTGAGAGAAGTTATACAGCTGTCTAAGAGTCAGGGGATCCTGTCAGTTACTCAGACTCACACTTAATATTTTATACATTTCATGCATTGACCCTGTGTCAAGAAATTCCACACAATTAATTCTAAATAAAGTTGCGGTGGAATGGTGCATAACACAGGGTCAGTTATTACGATAAAAGCACATTAACCTAAATAACGATGGTATAAGCTTTTCGCTTCCGGAATGCTTTTCGTTCCATGAATGAAAACGCGGCCATCCTTAAAAATAACAAGGCGATGTTCTGTGGTTGAGAACGAGAGCAGATATGGATTACGTGAAACCTTTCCTGTCTGTTTTGACAAGGTTTTATCCAGGCTCTCCAGGTCTCTGTCTATCGGCTGGGAGGGACGAATCTGCACGGTATCCCTGCCGCATAAAACAGCGGTTTTTGTCTGGTTTGAGAGTGAAAGGTAAGGATAAAGACGATTCGTCCCGCAAGAAGGGCAATCTTCTTTTTTTATTTTGTCGACATTAATAGAAGAATGCTGGTTTTTCCAGAGATCGAACGAGACCAGCTTCTTTCTTAAATGATGTCGATCTTCGACCAGAATTTTTAAGGCCTCTGAAACCTGATAAGACAGGACCATCTGGACAGCAGGGCTGATAATGCCCACCGTATCGCATGTGATGCCTCCCATCGGTATTTGATCCAGTAAGCAATTCAGACACGGGGTTTCACCCGGAAGAATTGTATAGCTGATCCCATAACTTCCAACACATGCACTGTAAATCCAGGGGATCTGGTATTTCTGGGAAATATCATTGATAATCATACGGATATCAAAATTATCGCTTGCATCAAGAATTACATCAACGCCTTCAGCTAATTGCTCCATTTCTTCGACTGAGACATCCATGACGTGACAGTGAATGTCTGCCTCAGAATTAATAGCCGTTAGTCTTTTTTTAGCAGCCACTGCTTTTGGATTCCGCCGTCTTGCATCTTCTTCCGTATACAGCTGCTGGCGCTGAAGGTTGCTCCACTCTACATAATCCCGGTCAGCAATTGTGATCTTACCTACCCCTGCCCGTACTAACATTTCAGCACTCCCGGTTCCTAATGCGCCGGCACCTACTATTAAAACGTGTTTATTTCTTAATTTAGCCTGTCCCTCTGCCCCAATCGGCGCAAACATCTCCTGGCGTGAGTATCGTCCATTCAACTGATACTCATTCCTTCCATCGGGCTGCTGGCAGTGGCATACCGTTTTTTCGGAATTCGCCCTGCTTCGAACCCGAGCCTTCCTGCTTCAATTGAAAGTCTCATCGCCTGTGCCATTTTCACAGGGTCCTTTGCGCCGGATACTGCAGTGTTCAACAGGACACCATCAGCACCCATTTCCATTGCAATCGCAGCGTCAGAAGGAGATCCAATTCCTGCATCGACAATCACAGGAACACTTGTCTGTTCGATAATAAAAGAAAGATTTAAGGGATTAATGATCCCCTGACCAGAGCCGATTGGAGAGGCGCCGGGCATGATCGCATGGCACCCTGCTTTCTCAAGCCGTCTTGCTAACAGCACATCATCTGACGTATACGGTAAGACGGTAAATCCTTCTTTAAGAAGCTCCACTGATGCTTTTAATGTTTCAATTGGATCCGGCAGCAGCGTTTTCTCACAGCCGATGACTTCCACTTTAATCATGTCGCAAAGACCAGATGCCTTAGCCAGCTTTGCAGTCCGTACTGCTTCTTTGGCAGTCTTGGCACCGGCTGTATTTGGAAGTAAGGTATATTTTGACACATCAAGGTTTTCGAGAAAATTAGGCTGACCCGCCTCAAATATATTCATTCTGCGGACAGAGAACGTCAGAATCTCTGTCCCTGACACATCTACCGCTTCTTTTTGTATATCAAAATCAGGATACTTACCAGTGCCTAATAACAATCTTGATGAGAATTCGTGATTTCCTATCTTCAACATGCTTATCCGCCTCCTACAAAATGTACTAACTCAATTTTGTCCTGATCGAAAATGAGCGCTTCTGTATGTTCCGCTTTATCCATGATTTCTGCATTTTTTTCGACAATGACTACTTTATGCTGCAAGTCAAAATGCTGAAGCAGTTCAGCGATCGTTTTCACTGTATCAGGTACCTCTACCTGATCTCCGTTGATCGTCAATCTCATTTTCTTCACCTCGCAATTGGATTGGTTTTCCGGTTCAGCCGGTTCAGACGAAAAGAGGATAGATCGACTGCAGGCGATTTTCCCTCAATAAGGTCCGCCATGATTTCTCCGGTAATCGGCGACAGTAATATGCCATTTCTAAAATGACCTGTCGCAATGAACAATCCTTTGTAATCGGGATGTTCATCTAAATAAGGCAGACCGTCAGCAGTTTGCGGGCGGATGCCAGTCCAGGCTTTTTCCCACTCACCCTGCAGGATGGAAGGCACCAGCTTTTGTGCATGTGCCATTAATGAAAAAATTCCTTCCAGGGTGACTTGCTGGTTAAACGTATTTGGTACAACTGTTGCCCCTACAATGATTCTTCCGTCTTTTTTAGGGACAAGATAGCAGCCCGGCGTGAAAATGGTGCTTGTTAATAAAGGAGCCTCTGTCCGCACGGAAAAACATTCACCTTTCACTGGATACATATTGAGCTGTAAGCCTGTCTCAGATATCAGTTTCTCACTCCACACGCCTCCTGTTACGACAACATGACTGCTCATAAAATCACCCTCATTTGTAGTAACCCCTGTCACTTTTCCGTTAGAGAAACGCAGGGAGTGAACCTCCAAATCTTCCTTTATCACACACCCGAGTGCTGAAGCAGACTTTAGGAAACCTAATGCCAGTTGAGGTGCTGATACCTGGCCGTCTTTTTCAAGGTACATGGCGCCAGTGACCTCATCTGACAACGTCGGCTCTCTTTTTCTCGCTTCTTCACCAGTAAGCAGCTCTGCTGTTTCTCCGTTCTGTGTATGAGCTTCAATGATCGTCTGATGTTCCTGCTGATCCCGCTCAGTTAAGGCAACTCTCAGCATGCCTTTTTCTACAAGCTCAATATCAACGCCGCTGGCCACCATCAGCTCATCTGCCAGGTCGCCAAATAACGCTCTGCTCGTTCTCGCTAATTGAAAAAGCGGACTCTCTCCATCTAACTCGGCCTGAGCGCCAAGCATTCCGGCTGCCGCTCCGGAAGCTTTGCCTGCAAGCCGATCTTTTTCCAGCAGCAAAACCTTCATTCCTCTTTTCGACAGGTTAAACGCTATTGCGCCACCGATGACTCCTCCGCCAACGACTATGGCATCATACGTTTTATTCATGTAACTCTCCCCTTCATGATTTCAAGCATCATATGATTCAGATAAATAGGATCGATATTGCTGTACCGCTTTCAAAGGGTTTTTTGCTTCCAGTATCCCTGACATGACAGCGATTCCCTGCGCTCCAGCTCTGATTACATCTGAACTGTTTGTCGGTTTAATTCCACCAACTGCTATGACTGGAATAGAAATTGATTGAGATATGAAGTTTAGCTGCTCTAACCCTTTCGGAATTAATCCCGGTTTGGATTGAGTTGAATAAATATGCCCAAAGATGACATAATCAGCCCCTTGCTGCTCAGCAATTTGAGCTTCCTCAAGGGAATGAACTGAACAGCCAACTGTCAGGTTTTTAAATGTTTGTTTTACGATCTCAACAGGCAGCGAATGAAAAGCTAAGTGAACGCCTCGCACATTTGTAGTGCAGGCAACATCCGCCCGGTCATTAATGATTATTTTTGAGGAAGGGACTCCCTTATTGATTAATAGCTCAACTATTTCATATACTTCTTTTGCTGTTTTGGCTTTTTCACGAAGGTGGATAAAATCGATTTCGGGATGAATGCGCTCAATTGTATCTGCCAATTGTTCAGGTGTTTGTGTTCCTGTCGAGATCAAATGCAACTTTCCGGGTTTCAATATGCCGCCTCCCTTCCCTTACACGTAAGACTTTTCCTGAAAAAATCTCCTGTGACAACAAAAAAACCACTCCAGCGATGGAGTGGTTTTGGTTATATTTTCGAACGTATATAACATACATCAACCACTTCCCTACGCTAGTTTCAACTAGATCAGGTTCGAAGGGTCCGGATTTCTCCGTCTCAGTCCCGAAAGACTCCCCTAGTGTTTTTATATTCAGTTTTTTCTAAATCACTAGAGAAAGTGTAACATCTTCTGTAGGATTTATCCAGTTCATTTGATTGGCAGCTATCTAAAGTAAACTCCCGGAACAAGACTTTTGTATGACAAAGATAGTTGAAGGTTGCAATGATAACGCGGGGTTATTCTTCCTGGATCCAGTTTTTAAAAATAAGATAATATGTCTAAATAAAAGTAGGGTCATACACTTAAAATTATAATTGCTATCAGCAGTGTGAGCCGGGATCTCTGTAATTCATATCTTGCATATTAATAAAATGGTATAATAAGGTTTAATATTCATTTACATAAAGGAGCTGTCTATTTGAAAAAGCACCTTACCATCCTTACTTTCTTCGCAATTTTTCTAACAGCCTGCAGTAGTGAGCCATCAATTGAGATGGACCAGGAGACCAGCTATATTAAATATGTGCCTCATGAAGAAGAGGTTGAGGTATTTGTCAGATACCTCAATCATTCCAATCGCCCTGTGGATTTTTGCGTAGAGATTCTTTTTGATGATGAGGAGTTATGGGATGCATTTCCTTATGAAGGGTATTTGATATCTTGTGAGCCTAAAAATCCAAAATTTTATGGAGAAACAGATGGGGAAATGACGATCTTGCCTAATAATGAGTTTGTAGTCGGCAGAAATATGTTTCACCCCAGTGGAATCGATGAATCTTTATTACCCGGCAACGTCAGAGTCCGATTTTTTAATGAGCATGGATTCGAGTTAATTAAACCGCTGAACGTATTGGAATAGATATTAACTGATTGAAATATTGTATAGAAATAATCACTAGAAGCTGTCTCTTTAAACACCACA
The DNA here is from genome assembly GCA_000818095.1 of Jeotgalibacillus malaysiensis. Lineage (NCBI taxonomy): Bacteria > Bacillati > Bacillota > Bacilli > Caryophanales > Caryophanaceae > Jeotgalibacillus > Jeotgalibacillus malaysiensis. The sequence continues at coordinate 3,440,835 of CP009416.1, read as the reverse complement.
CCTATGCTATACTTAAACAAGTATCAATAACACATCTTTAGGAGGCCGAGCCACATGTATGCAGAAACGGAAACAATTCCAGAAGACCTGAAAGAATTACTGTCACTGCCACATCATGTAAAGACCTTCGCTAAAGATCGTTATTTGTTCCGTGAAAGTGATAAGATTGAGCATCTGTTTTTTATCACAAAAGGCAAAGTCCAGCTGAGCAAAATGAATTCTGATGGGCGTGAGCTGACGCTTCGGATCTGCGGGCAAAATCAGCTGCTTGGGGAAGTGTATCTGTACGCTGATGACGCGACTTACATGCTCGATGCGAAGGTGAAAGAGGATGTGGAGTGCTATTTATATCCGATTCATGAGCTGGAGGGTGAGTTTAATCAAAACCCAAAACTCGCTGCTGCATTTATGAAGTGGATGTGCCTGAACCAGCGAAAAACACAGACCCGTTTTCGTGACCTGCTGCTTCACGGCAAAAAAGGTGCCCTTTACTCTACGCTGATTCGTTTATCGAATAGCTACGGCATTCAAAAATCAGAAGGACTCTTAATCGACGTTTCCCTCACCAACCAGGACCTAGCAAACTTCTGCGGAATGGCTCGCGAAGTAGCGAACCGGATGCTATCCGAACTGAAAAAACAGGAAATCATCTCAGTCTGTGACGGCAAAATCCTCATCCGCGACCTGGCCTATCTAAAAGACGAAATCCAATGCGAGAACTGTCCACTCACCCTTTGTCGTATTGATTAACCAACTACTACTCTCACACCAGAGAATAGTAGTTTTTTTATTGTCTTTTTTCATGAATAGTCTTCATTAAAGTTGGCTGATGATTGCAGCGGAAGGGGGATGCTTTCCGCGGCCGGGCGGTGAGCCAGCAGGCTTCGCCATGCTTTGTCTCACCTGTCCCTTCCTGCCGCAGGAGTCGCCCCCTTCCGCTGCAATCATCAGCTGTGCAGAAACAACCATGATCTTTAAATAAGCTAATGAATAAATTAAAAAGTACAACAAAACATCTAATTCACAAAGTGGAACAATATACTAAACAAAACCTTAGCGCAGCGAAGCGAAGGGCGGCGACTCCTGCGGGATTTGACGGACAGGTGAGACCCCGCAAGCGAAGCTGAGGAGGCTCACCGCCGTCCCCGCGGAAAGCGTCCGCCCGAAGCGCAGCGAAACGATTAAGCAAACAACACCAAATCTGATCTCAATCTTTTAAAGAAATTTGACGAAAAAATGAAAGAATCTCAGTTTCAAGTAAATTTTTGTCACAGATGTGACTTTTATCACAGTAGTCAGCCCGTGATTCCTTTACGCTTAACCCAATATGAACGTTGGAGAGGTGAACTGAAATGGCTAAGAAAAAACAGGCGAACGAAGAAAATCTGAAAGGGACATTGATCAGCGTATTCTTTGTTGGATTTGTCATCGTCGCAATGTGGGTAGCTGTTTACCTTATGTATTTATCCCAATAACCGTAAAGGAGAATGACCATGCATCTTCATAAGTACGAAAAAATATGGCTCGTGTTCGGCACGGTCTGCCTGATTGCCTTCCTCAGTATCGTTGGAGTCAATGCATTCGCGCATGACCATACGCCAGCCGGAGGCATACACACGATTGATCCGGAAAAGGTACGGGAGACCGCTCCTTTTAACGAACCGGGTGTCAAACAGCTGGATGATGATACATATCAGGCAGCGATTGTCGCAAGTGCGTTTGCCTATGATGGCGGAGAGACGCTGGAAGTGCCGGTTGGCAAAGAAATCATTTTTAAAATAACAAGTACAGACGTGGTTCACAGTTTCACGATTGATAATACGAACGTCAATATGATGGTCGTGCCCGGTCAGGTGACGACAAAAGCATATACATTCAAAGAACCGGGGACATATCTGATCATCTGTAATGAATACTGCGGAACAGGTCATCATTTTATGTACACAGAAATTGAGGTGACTGAATAATGTTACCAGCTGGAGAACGTAAATTAGCGCTTTGGAATATGGGTGTCGCGTATACCGCATTTTTAATTGGAACGCTTGCCGGACTGCTGCAGGTATTTATCCGTAACGACGCACTGGAGCTCCCGGCATGGCTGGATTACTATCAGATTTTAACGGCACACGGCGTATTACTTGCACTTATTTTTACGACATTCTTTATTTTTGCATTTTTTATTTCAGGCATGAGTAAAAGCATTGGCGCATTCGGTCCAAAAGTATTGCTCTGGAACTGGATCGGATTCCTGGTTATGCTCGCAGGTACGATTCTTGCGACAGTGATGATTGTGATTGGGGAAGCATCTGTTCTTTACACATTTTATGCGCCATTGATGGCTAATCCGTGGTATTACGTGGGTCTTGCGTTATTTGTCATAGGGTCCTGGATCATGGGATTTGCCCTTGTTGGCCACTATATGAAATGGAGAAAAGTAAACCGTGGTGAGCTCAGTCCGCTGTTTGCATTTATGACAGTGACGACGATTGTATTATGGGTGATTGCCTGCCTCGGTGTCGTTGCAACGGTCTTATTCCAGTACATTCCGTGGGCATTCGGCTGGGTGGACACGATTAATGTCGAATTAAGTCGTACGCTGTTTTGGTATTTCGGTCATCCACTTGTGTATTTCTGGCTGTTGCCGGCTTATATGGCATGGTATACAGTCGTGCCGAAAATTCTCGGCGTACCGGTATTCAGTGATTCACTTGCGCGTCTTGCATTTATCCTGTTTATCCTGTTCTCCATTCCTGTCGGCTTCCACCATCAGTTAATGGAGCCCGGCATCTCAGACTTCTGGAAGTTCCTGCAGGTTGTGTTAACGTTCATGGTTATACTTCCATCTCTCATGACTGCATTCTCGATGTTTGCCAACTTTGAGCGGGCAGGACGGAAGAATGGCGGGAAAGGATTATTCGGATGGTTCACAAAGCTGCCGTGGAAAGATCTGCGGTTCACATCCATTTTCATCGCCATGGCCTTCTTCATTCCTGGAGGCGCCGGCGGAATTATTAACGCAAGCTTCCAGCTGAATGAAATCGTGCACAATACGCTCTGGATCGTCGGACACTTTCATATTACTGTCGGAACGCCTGTTGCGATGACATTTATGGGGCTGACATACTGGTTAATTCCTTATCTGACAGGCAGAAAATTCTCGAACACGATGAAGAAGTTAGGCTTTATCCAGATCGGCTTATGGTCAGTCGGCATGCTGTTAATGAGTACGGCACAGCATATTCTCGGACTGCTCGGCGCGCCTCGCCGTACAGCGTATTCAGGTTACAACGGCCACGAATCCGCGCTGGAATGGTTTGATGGCATCCTGACAAACCACGTCACAATGGCGGTCGGCGGAAGCATTCTGTTCCTGTCTGCTATGCTGCTGCTCTATATCGTGATCATGAGCGCATTTGTTTCACCAAAAGCTGTTGAGCCACACGAATTTGTTGAGTTTCCGCTCGCTGAAAGTGACAAGCGGGCAACACCGAAAATACTGGAGAACTGGTGGCTATGGATTGGTATCGCATTCTTACTCATCATCATTGCCTATGCGATCCCGATCGCCCAAATGATCCAGCACGCACCACCAGGCTCACGTGGATTTATCACATGGTAGGAGTTGAGTGAAATGGTATTATCATTAATCTTCTTTTTTCTGGTCATCATTTTAACGACGGGTATGTATGTAGAATTAACAACAGATGAAGATTAAAAAAGAAGGCTGGGTGTATTCCAGCCTTCTTTTTATACCTTCTTCAACAAAGGACGCTCCTGTAAGTACATCGCGAGATCCGCACTGATTCCATTGACAATCTCTTCTGCAACGAGCTTTGCCAGTGCCTGCCCATACACCATCCCATTATCACCAAACGCAAACACATAATAGCAGCCCGGGAATTCCTCATATTTCCCGACAACCGGCACACCGTCTACAATCCCGCCGTAGGAGGAAGCCAAAAAAAACGCAGGTTCAACTTTTATAGTTGGAAACAGCTGATTAAATTCTTCAATCAGCTGAAATTTTTTATGAGTTAATTTACTATTTCTGTCTCTTTCTTCATCTGTGTTCTCGTCAAGTCCCCCAATAATGACCCGATTATCTTTTGTTGTCCTTACATATAAATAAGGCCGGGCGGTTTCCCAGAGAATGGTCCGGTTGTACCATGCAGACAGATCCTCAACCGGATTGGTCGTCACAGTAAATGTACTTGCAAAAGAAGCTTTCTTTTCTTTTTTAATATCCATGCCCTCATATCCTGTCGCAAAAATCACGTGACGTGCTTCTATCGCGTAGCCGTTCTTTGTTGTCACAATCGTTGTCCTGCGCGCCCGATCAAAGTGCTGACCATTCATTTCAGTCCCTTCGTATACACGCACACCTTGTGCGACGGCCTCTTCAAATAGCGCATGTGTATACCTGAATGGGTTTATTTCACCATCGTTATAGGAATAAATCGCTGCCTCCCTGCTAAATGGATACTTCGCTTCAATCTCATCTCTTTTTAAAAAGTCGACTTCACAATCGTGCTGCTTTAGATACTCACATTCTTTCTTCAGCTGATCCACGTCTTCAGGACAGCTGGCAGAATATAATGTATCTCTTCTGGTAAATTCGCAGTCGATTGAACTGTTTTTAGAGGCTGCTTCAATCTCATCAATCGCTTCTTTCAGCAGTCCCAAGTGCCTTGCAATATAATCCTCTTCAAATGTATTTACTAAACTGGTGAACATCTTTTCACCTGAATACTGCAGAATCGCTGTATTTGTCACAGTGCTTCCGCTTGCGACTGTTGATTTTTCGATCACCACAACGTCCAGATCATGACCTGACAGATAATGAGCACACTGCGCACCGGAACTCCCTGCTCCAATAATCAACACATCACAGGACAGATTTGTTTCTAAAGATGGATAAGACGGTGCATCAGGGAAAGTGGTTGGCCAAAAGTAGGTACCGGTTTGACGTTTCATTTGAATCCTCCCAGAATAAATTAGATAAAGTTATTATGTTCAGATTCATGGTGTATATGCCGGGTTTTTTTATGAGCAGGAAGGAGGTGGGGTTTTAAGTAAAATTATATATTTTAATTAGTTGTTAAAATAAGGTTATATGTTCATTTAATAAACTTATTCTCTTGCCGCTCCTCTCTCAAATGCTGCTAAATGATTGAAAGAAGCATTGCGCAGCTGTGAAAATACGAATCTTACGTCATTTGGGATGTTCATTGTCAGGAATCTGTCGTACATCGCAATATTCTCTATTTCCCACTGAACCCCTGATGCGAATGCAGCTTTTGGACTTTCAGGAGTTGTAATGAAATTCTGGGAAGCATCACCAGCAGCTCCAACTGCAAACGAAGTATCTGATCAGTCAACAGAAGTAACAGGCAAGACAGAAGCAGGGGCAATCCTGACGATTACAGCAGAAAATGCAGATGGTGAGCTGATTGACACGAAAACAGTCAGCGTGAATGACGGTGAAGCACCATCAGCACCGAATGTACAAGGTAACGTCAAGAGCTCTTCTGAAACTGTCTCTGGTAAAACGGAAGCTAACGCAGAAGTCACAGTAAAAGCCGGCGACAACGTGATCGGTGCTGCGAAGGCAGATGATAAGGGTCACTTTGAAGTTGAGATTGAGAAGCAGGAAAAGTCTACTATTCTCAGTATCACTGCAACAGATGCAGAAGGCAAAACAAGTAAAGCAGCAAAGGTAACAGTGAAAAAATAAGCAGTGCAGCCCCCTTTCCGGAAATGGAGTGGGGGCTTTTTGATTTTAAGGGAACGTTTTTCCATCTCGTTCGTATCTTTGTTAAGTCATCTTTGAGGAGTGAGCGCATGACAAGGGAAAACTTTAAGTGTGAAAAGTGCGGCCATACAGAGAGTAAGACCGGAAAAATCGGCAACAACGGCTATGATAAAATTAGGAAACCAGATTCGTTTATATCATTTGGCACATCGATGTATATCTTCTGCTGTGCGAAATGCGGGGATGTATTTGAAATGAAGATTGAAAGTCCGGAAAGGCTTTAAACCATTTAAACAGGGGGTGTGGCGAAATGGACTTACTGCTTTGGTTTACCATCGCTTTTTTCGTGATTGGATTGATTATACTGTTGGTCGTTAGTAAAAAAATGAGGAACAGAGTCAGGTTTCTGAAAAGTAACCCGGACGTTGAAGATGGTGAAAAACAGGCAAAGCCGGTCATCTGGTTTATCTGGGCAGCAGTTGCATGGGGCGTTGTGAGTATGGCGCTTGTTGTGACTTGGTTTTCAGGGAGTGCGTAAAAGCCGGATAGCAGATCTGCTACCCGGCTTTTTGCGCTACTTCCGTCCTTTATCCATACGCTTTAACAGATCAGCCATCATCTCTGCCGGGTTGATCATCACATCTTCTTCAGGGTTCGTTTCCTTTAAAATATTGACCTCCTGATTAATCCGCTCCATTTTCCTATCCAGCGCACTCGCCGTATCAGCAGCTTCCTTCAGCTCGAGCATCAGCTTTTCAGGAACGTTGCCATTATATTTATAATAGATTTTGTGCTCGAGACTCGCCCAGAAATCCATCGCAATCGTTCTGATCTGCATCTCAACATTCACATTCACAGTGCGGTCTGACATAAAAACCGGAATCTGCAGAAGCAGGTGAAGGCTCTGATAGCCGTTTGGCTTTGGGTTTTGGATATAATCCTTCACTTCCATCACCTGGATATCCGCCTGATTCTGAATCATGTCACTGATTCTGTAGATATCTGAAACGAATGAGCAGATGACCCGGATTCCGGCGAGATCTTTAATCTCTTTTTCAATTACGTCGAGCGACAGCGGCAGACCCTTCTTCTGCATTTTCTTCACAATACTATCCCCGGATTTCACGCGCGTATTCACATGCTCAATCGGGTTATACGTGTGAATCAGCTGGAACTCCTCTTTCAGAATGTTTACCTTGGTACTGATCTCATCTAAAGCAAACTTATAAGTCGCGCGGAAACGGGTGATTTCCTTTCTGATCCGTTCGAATTCTTCTTTTGAAATGGGCTGGTGAAGTTCTGACATATGGTTTCCTCCGTAAGTTGCTGTAATTTTTAGCTTATATATTATTTATACTGGCTTTTATTTCATTTGGTTGCAATTATTCAACTATTTTTCTGGAGGAGGCGGTGACTCCGGGACGATTAGTTGGAAGCTGAGACCCCGCAGGCGCTTGCGCTGAGGAGGCTCAGCAACAACCGTCCGGAAAGCATCCGCCTGAAGCGCAGCGAAACGATTAAAAAGCTCAACCTTAAATAGAACTAAAAAAGAGAAAAGCCCAAAATCAGCTTTTCTCTCCATTCTTTATTTAATAACCGAAAATCCCTGCTCTTCATTCACACCATTTTTCTCCGTGAATTCGTTCAGCAGATCACGCACCTCATCCGTCGTCTCCGTTTCCATCAGACGATTTCTAAGCTCACTCGCACCACGGAAACCACGTACATAGATTTTAAAGAAGCGGCGTAGCGGTTTGAACGCACGAGGCTCAAGCTCTCTTGAGTATTTATCATGCAGATCAAGCTGCAGGCGAAGCAGATCAAGTAACTCCTCACTCGTGTGCTCTTTTTTCTCTTTTTCAAATGCAAATGGATTATGGAAAATCCCTCGCCCGATCATCACGCCATCAATGCCGTATTTCTCAGCAAGCTCAAGGCCCATCTGACGGTCCTCGATATCACCGTTAATGGTAAGAAGCGTATGCGGTGCAACTTCATCGCGCAGCTTTTTGATCTCAGGGATCAACTCCCAGTGGGCAGGCACGTTACTCATCTCTTTTTTCGTACGCAGGTGGATCGACAGGTTTGCAATATCCTGTTCAAGCACATGCTTCAGCCAGTCGTGCCACTCATCTACGTTCGTATAGCCAAGACGCGTCTTCACGCTGACTGGAAGACCTCCCGCTTTTGCTGCCTGAATAATCGCTGCCGCAGTCTCAGGATGACGAATCAATCCTGATCCTTTTCCGTTTGCCGCAACGTTTTGTACAGGACAGCCCATATTAATATCCACACCGCGATAGCCCATCTCGGCCATCCCGATACTCATCTGACGGAAATACTCAGGCTTGTCACCCCAGATATGCGCAACAATCGGCTGCTCATCCTCTGTAAAAGTAAGACGGCCCTTCACGCTGTCTTTTCCGCGCGGGTGACAGTAGCTCTCCGAATTCGTAAACTCCGTAAAAAATACATCAGGTCTCGCTGCTTCACTGACAACATGACGAAACACGACATCTGTCACTGCTTCCATCGGTGCAAGCACAAAAAATGGACGCGGCAACTCATGCCAGAAATTATCTTTCATATCTATCTGAACCCTTTCTATAGAGGAAACACGTTCCCAACATATTATATAAAATCATCAATGACTAGTTTCGCTTGACTTTGGTCTTTATATACTTTAATAGGATTTGGGTGAAAGTGCAAGGGGAGGGGACTATTCTCCAGTAAAACACAGATGTTGATTTTGTAGTGGGGAAAATCTGAATATTGTTGTTAAGTTGAGTTGAGTGTTCTTATAAGATATAATGGTAAAAAATGTATCGAAATAGCATTATGGGCACATCAACAAAAAATAAAACGAAAGCAGGAAAAACCCATGAAGAATCATTTCACACTCACCCCGGAGCATTTTAACGAGTGCCGTGAGATGATCGGCCACATTCTCTGGATGTACCATGACATGACCAGAAGCTATGGTGGGTTCGCTCATAACATTGACTATGAACCGGTTGATTATGAACGTTTTCTTTTTACTGAAGTGGATGCTGAGACGATGTTTTTGCATGAAAAGGAAGCGGAAGTATTAAGGCAGGGTGCGCTCGTTGCTTTAGGGTGTAACGTGGTGAACCTGCTGGATGAGGCGCAGAGACATTCAGAAGTTTACAATTTTATTATCAATGCGCTCTCTCATCCGACTATTACTCACAAAACATTTGAAAAAGAAGTGCTGTCTGCAATGAAATCAGCTTTAGATGAAGAACCGGATGTGGCGTGGGAGTCTTTAGATAAGGGCTCAATGCTTGAGGCACGGCTGGCAGAAGTTTATGAGAAATATGTGTTGGGTTATTATCAGATGATGCTAAATGGGAGTGAGAGCGGGATGAGGAACTGGGGTAAAAAATAAAACACTTTGGAGACGGGTGGCCCGTTAACCTCCGCCCCAAAGTGCAGACGCTAACTTAGTTACTCATAAAACCCCCGAACACCTTCTCAATATAGTCCCCAAACCCAGTCTTCACCTCAAGCCCCTGTTCCTGCAGCTGCTGCCAGATTGCCCGGTCTACTGAAAAGGGAGCGTTTTGCTGAAGGGTATCCCATTCTTCAACACTCAATGCTGATGCGTAACGCTTTTCCCCAAGTAAAACTGCGATTCGGTAACCATCTGTGGTATTTACAAATAGCTCATAATCCGAATCCCACTGCTTCAATTGCTTCTCCATGGTCTTTGTGACGTGCGCGAAGTACGCATCATTCGGCATAGCCTTTGAAGCATATCCTCTCAACATTCCTGAAGCATTCATTTCCATCTCTCCTTCAAATTTTTTAAATAAGAATCAAGAGAAACGAAAAATCCCTGCTGCAATGAATGCAACAGAGACCGCGGTCCGTTCGTTATCATCCAAAGCCTGTGCTTTGCTGGTTGGAGCACCTTACCTTTTTAGGCAGGTTGCTGTGAAGTCGCTGAGCCAGTACTCTCGTTCACTCTTGATAACCTTATTTAATTGATTGTATTATACCATTTTCAGGGTGAAATGTCTTTAGGCAGTGATCACCATCACGCCGCCACAATGCGAAAGTTCGTGAAAATCACATTTGCAAACGCCGTCCAATGCAGCCTTTAATTCATCAGCGACAAAGTAAAACTCCTCTTCATCCCAATGCTTAAGATGCGCCTCACGACAATTCTCAAGCTGATCTCTTTTACCAAAAGCAATATCACCAATCAGCAGCTGACCGCCTGTTTTTAAATGAGATAACAGCTCACGGATAAACGTGACCTTTTCTTCATCATTCAGGTGGTGCAGGGTGTACGTGCTGACGATAAAATCGTATTTTTTCTCCTGAAGGGCAGCGGGAAGACCATTCACAATATCCCACTCCATCAGGTTCGCCGCAGGCATTTTCACCTGCGCAATTGAAATCATTTGAGATGAAAAATCAATCCCATCAATCTGGTGACCATTTTCATAAAGCTTAGTCGTCAAAACACCCGTACCAAAGCCGATATCCAGCACATCAGCTTTCTTCTTATTCATCACAGTATTAAAAATCGTATTCAATATTTCTTTGTAGCCGGCAAAAGGGTACACATTACTTTCTTCACTCACCTTTACCGTCTGATCATAGTTGTCTGCCCATAAATTAAATCCAGTGTTATTTAACAAGAATGCTCCTCCTAAAATGTTTCAAAATGACGGGCATTCTCTGTGAATTACCCGTGTTAAATTCCGATAACCTCTGTTTTAACGTTTTTCATCTGAACCACACCTTCCAATTATTTGTATTGATTGTATCATATTTAAAAACCTATTAGTTTCACAAAATATCCCTGTCATAATCCTCTCAATCTATGTTAAGTTGACACAGACATAAAAAGAAAGGTGATTCAAAATAGTAATGATTAAATTTCAGGCATTTTACACGACTCAGGATTATGTAGACATGCAGCTTAAGCGGCTGATACTTAACGGCGAATTGAACAGTATGAAGAAGAGAGCCACTCTTTCAATCCTGCTGATTGTTATTATCCTTTCCTTTACTCTTGATTTATTCAGTTCATTTATCGGTGCAATCATAGGGATTTTACTGATTATCCTTACAGGGATTTTCGTGCCGCCAGCGCTTGAAAAAACAACAATAAAAAGTATTCAGAAACAGCAAGGCGGGAGAAATATGGAGAATTCCATTGGTTCTGTTGAATTTGAATTGGATGAGGCAGGAATCATTCGCAAAATGCAATATTCAACGATTGCGTTTGACTGGGATGGTGTCATCCGTATCGGTGAGGATCAGAGAAACTACTATCTTTTCCTATCAAAAGCACAAATCTTATTCCTACCTAAGCACCCTGACGGATTATCAGAAACTGATCAGATGAGATTGGAAGATCTGATTGGCCGGGTGAGAAAGCGGATTAGAGAAGAGTACAGGGCTAGTAGAGAAGCGGCTAAATAACATATATGATCAAGCGTCTGGAACACTGTATCCAGGCGTTTTGACCATGTTATCTTCATCACTTCAAAGGTCACTTTGAAAATACATATACTTTCTACAATACCCGTGGCAGAATAAAAACATAAAAAATCTTAATCTCCAATCAACCTTTATAGGAGAAATGAGTGAGTACAATATGAAAAAACCAAAATTAAGTCTTAGTACCACAATCATTTTCTTTGTTTTACTTGTTGTATTTTTATCCCTTCTAATCACAGATCTATTGATTACAAGAAATACCAGTAATGAGATTCAGGAGCAGCTGGAAGAGAAGGCTTTAATCGTTTCCAGGACAGTGGCGGAATCACAGGTTGTTAAGTCAGAGCTTCTAACAGATGAAATTGAGGGAACTATACAGGATTATGCGAATAGCATTCTCGAAGCGAGTGACATGTTATTTATTGTAGTAATGGACACGGATGGAATAAGACAATCACACCCTAATGCTGACATCATCGGTGAGCAATTTGTTGGCGGTGATGAAGAACGAGTGCTTAATGGAGAAGAGTACGTATCCGTTTCAGAGGGGACGCTTGGTTTTTCAGTCCGGGCATTTACACCGATCTACGATGACAACGGTTCACAGATCGGTGCTGTATCAACCGGTATCTCACTCTCGGCAGTTGAAGCTACTCTCTCGCAAAATCACCGCAACATCCTTCTGGGATCTTTAATCGGTAGTCTGGTGGGTATTTTGGGTGCAATTCTACTCGCAAGGTATATTAAAAGAAGTTTATTCGGACTTGAGCCAGCTGAAATTGCCCGTATATATGAAGAGCGTAACCGGATGTTCCAGTCAGTAAAAGAAGGCATTGTAGCTGTAGATGCAGATGGCAGACTGACGCTGGTAAATAAATCTGCAAAAGATATTTTTATGAAGGCAGGAATCGATGATGATGACCCGATTGGAAAACATGTGACAGATTATCTGCCGGATTCAAGGCTTAAACGGGTACTTGAAACCGGAGAGTCTGAAGTAGATGAAGAACAGGAATTGAATGGCACAACGATCATTGTGAATAGAGTTCCGCTTGTTGTAGGTGGTCAGGTTGCGGGTGCAATATCAACGTTCCGTGATAAAACAGAAGTTAATCGCCTTGCTGAGCAGCTGACTGGTGTCAGACTGTACGCCGATTCACTGCGTGCGCAGTCCCATGAATTTAAAAACAAGCTCCATGTGCTGCTTGGTATGGTCGAGATGGGTTCATATGAAGAAGTGAAGCAGTATTTGAAGCAGCTCTCAGCCCACCAGGTTCACGAAACAGAATCAGTCACAAATAAAATTAAAGACCCTGTACTTGCAGGGTTTATGATTGGTAAATTAAGCTATGCAAGAGAACAGCAGGTTGAGCTGACACTTCAGTGTGAAACAGAAATTCCACCTTTCCGTTCTGCAATGGTGACCCATGAACTCGTAACGATTATTGGCAACCTGCTTGATAATGCAATTGAGAGTCTGCAGGACCGGCCTAAGCGCAAGGTTGATATTGCTTTTTCATATATTGATGAGTTATTGAGTATATGTGTTAAAGATACCGGAAAAGGAATGGATGAAGCGCTTAAGTCTATGATCTTTACAAAAGGCATTTCTACAAAAGGGTATAACAGAGGATATGGTCTGCACCTGGTCCATGCAAGCGTGAAGGCGCTCGATGGTTCAATTGAAATAGATTCTGAGCCGGATCGGGGTACAGTGGTGCATGTCATACTTCCTCTTGAAATGGGGTGAAAAGATGATTCGGGTGTTCGTTGTAGAAGATGATCCAATGGTTGCTTCATTGAATCAGATGTATATCAATCAGGTGCCGGGCTTTGAATGTGCAGGAACTGCTTCAAATGTTGTTGAAGCCCGCATGTTGATTGAACAGAAAGAGGCGGAACTCGTCCTGCTTGATGTGTATATGCCTGGTGAAAGCGGACTTGAACTGTTGAAGGAAATACGTGGTGCAGAGAAGAAGCTTGATGTCATATTAATCACTGCTGCTTCAGAAAATGATCAAATTCAGCAAGCGCTGAGGTTTGGTGCGATTGACTATCTAATTAAGCCATTTGAATTTGACAGGCTGAAAGGAGCACTGATCAGATATCAGCAGCATTTTGCAGTTTTTAACCAAAAGCAGCAGGTTAACCAGCAAGAGATTGACCTGCTATTCAGTCAAAGTAATCAGCCGGATCAACAGATTCAGATTCCAAAGGGTCTGACTAGAAATACTCTTGAATTAGTAATTGACATCATTAAAAGTAAAGGAGAAAAAGCTTTTGCGACAGATGAAATTGCAGGGGAAGCTGATATATCCCGCGTTTCAATCAGAAAGTATCTAAAGTTCCTGACTGCAGTTCATTATCTGGAGGAAACGCTTATTTACGGAGTAGGCAGACCGGTTTATCAGTACCAGATAAAGAATAAAAATATGTCAGCAGCAGACTTTGATCTGTAAATCTCCAAAGCAGCGACTCACTTAATGAGCGCTGCTTTTTTTAATTACAATAAGATTTTTATTTTCATATGATGTGCATTTAAAACATTGACATTTATCATAAGGACACAATTATGAAAGCGATTACTTAAATGGCGAGAAGGAGGAGTTTACATGGTAAATCAAAATCTGAAAGCAGATACGTTAGCACTTCACCGGATGCATAGAGGCAAGATTGAAGTGACAAGCAAGCTTCCTGTGGATACAGCAGAAGAACTGAGCCTCGTATATACACCGGGAGTTGCGGAGATCTGCCGGGAAATTGCAGCACACCCTGAGGAGGCTGATAACCTAACATCAAAAGGTAACATGGTAGCAGTCGTCACGGATGGAACTGCGGTACTTGGTCTTGGTGATATCGGTCCGAAGGCGGCACTGCCTGTCATGGAAGGAAAAAGCCTGCTTTTCAAAAAGTTCGCAGGTGTAGATGCATTCCCGATCTGTCTGGATACAAAGGATCCAAAGGAAATCATCTCAATTGTTAAAGCACTAGCACCAACATTCTCAGGGATTAACCTTGAGGATATTTCAGCGCCGCGCTGCTTCGAGATTGAAGAACAGCTGAAAAAGGATCTCGACATTCCGGTTTTTCACGATGACCAGCATGGGACGGCCATTGTTGTACTTGCCGGCCTGATCAATGCATTGAAGCTGACGGGTAAATCAAAGGAATCCACGAAGGTTGTCATTAACGGAGCAGGGGCAGCGGGGATTGCGATTGCCGACCTATTGCTTTATGCAGGATTCCGCGATCTGACGCTTGTCAGTATAGAAGGTGTGATTGCTGAAGGAGCCGACTGGCTGAATGACAAGCAGAGGGAACTTTCCCTGAAGACTAATCACCGGAAGGTTCAGGGCGGACTTGATGATGTGATTGATCATGCAGATATTTTTATCGGTGTATCTGCACCGGATCTGCTGAAAGCTCCACAGGTCAAGCGGATGAATGAAGATCCGATTATCTTTGCGATGGCAAACCCTGTTCCGGAAATCTATCCGGATGTCGCCAAGGCGGCTGGAGCGGCAGTTGTCGGCACAGGACGATCAGACTTTCCAAATCAGATTAACAATGTCCTGGCATTTCCGGGCATTTTCAAAGGTGCATTAAATAAGCGGGTCAGAAACATCACCCAGGATATGAAGGTTGCAGCAGCTGAAGGCATTGCACGCGTCATTACGGATGATCAGCTGTCACCGGACTATGTCATCCCTGGTGCGCTTGATCAGACGGTCACAGATGCAGTAGCGAAGGCTGTAGAAGACTCAGTGATTGAAAATAAGGAGCCCCTGGCGCAATGCTAGGAGCTCCGCAATTAAAGGGGAGGAATCAGTATGTCAAACTCAGCAAGAGAAATGAAGCCCACACAGGAACCGCAAATCAAGCCTTTTGTACAAAAAGAAAAGAAAGCGTTTACAATATATGGTCTTCCGGTAGTATGGTTTGTGCTCTTTGCCGTGATCGCGCTCGTCAGTATGTATACCGGGAATCTGCCGGAGGGAATGATTGGAAGTCTGATTGTCATGATGGTACTTGGCGAGCTGCTCGGATGGGCTGGTGACCGGACGCCATTCGTCAGAACCTATCTTGGCGGTGGTGCCATTGTAGCGATCTTTGGCGCTGCATACATGGTATATGCCGGCCTGCTTCCTGAAACAACGGTCACAATGGTCACAGACTTTATGACAACAGGCGGTTTCCTTAACTTTTATATCGCCGCGCTGATTACAGGCAGTATCCTTGGAATGGATAAGCAGATTCTGATTAAAGTCGGGCTGAAATACTTCCTTCCAATCTTCGGTGCAGTCATTGGCGCATTGATTATTGCCGGAATTTTTGGCGTCATTGCAGGCTTTACCCTGACTGAAGCAGTGCTTGTCATCGCGATGCCGATTATGGGCGGAGGCATGGGTGCCGGCGCTGTACCGATGAGCCAGATCTACAGCGAGCTGATGGGTAATGATCCAAGCTACTATATCTCAATGCTTGTACCTGCCCTTGCACTCGGGAATGTCTTTGCGATTATTCTTGCAAGTGTGTTAAACATTATAGGAAATAAAAGACCCTCTCTCACAGGGAATGGTCAGTTATTAAAAGGCTTTGAGTTTAAAGAAAAAAGTACGACATTTGATGTGCAGAAAATGGGGATTGGTCTTGTTGCAGCGATTCTGTTTTTCGCAGCAGGCACGCTGCTGGCAGGCTTTATCCCACTCCATGCTTATGCGCTTATGATTATCGCAGTCGCCGTAGCAAAAATTGCAGGGGTACTGCCAGACAGTGTATTAGAAGGAGCGAATCAGTGGTACAAATTCGTAGCAAAAAACTGGACATTCGCACTGCTTTTTGGAATCGGAATTGCTTACACAGACCTTGAGACGGTGCTTGCGGCACTGACATTCCAGTACATCTTCACTGTTCTTGGCGTAGTCGTTGGGGCGGTACTTGGAGCAGGGTTGCTCGGAAAGCTTGTTGGCTTCTATCCAATCGAATCAGCCATCACAGCCGGACTTTGTATGGCAAACATGGGTGGAACGGGAGATGTTGCCGTACTGTCCGCTTCAAAGCGTATGGAACTGATGCCATTCGCACAGATTTCTTCAAGACTCGGTGGGGCATTGATTCTGCTGCTTGCGGGGATTATTGTTCCACTTCTAATGTAAAGACAATAAAACCTCTGTTATCTCAGTGATAGCGGAGGTTTTTTCGTATTTATAAGTAAAATGACTGTCTTTAATGATTTCGGTTAATTCCGCTTTTATAAACCCCTATAAACAGGAAAATCGATATACTTTTTTTAACCCTCATGTCAAAATAACAATAAGAAAACACAGTTGAACTGACTTTGGATGGAGGCGCGTTATGATCCGGATCATTCGAATAACAGAAAATATATTTCTTGCCCTTTTTATCGTAACAACTATATTAAGTCTGATCTTTAGAGACATGACGCTGCTTTCATTACTATCCAAGATTTCCTTCGCCGGCTGGATCACTGTATCAGGGTCCAGGTTTCTCAACGAAGGGAAGAAAAATGCAGGGAAAGTGGTTGTTTCCCTCGGTCTTTTACTTTTCTTTTTATCTTTTATCTAATTTTACATTGGAGCTGAACGACATTGACAACTATCTATTTGGTCAGACACGCCCACTCTTACTACACCCCGGATGAAATAAACCGTCCGCTCTCTGAAAAAGGGTTGATGGATGCTGATGCGGTGACAGACTGCTTAAAACACGAAAATATCCATGCAGTCTGTTCAAGTCCTTACAAACGTGCAGTGCAGACAGTTGAGGGAATTGCCGCTTACATAGAAAAAGAGATTGAACTAATTGAAGATTTTAAGGAGCGGACGTTAACGGTTAACCCTGCTGAAAATTTCCAGAAAGCAATCACAAAATTATGGAAGGATCCGTCTTTTTCATGGGAAGGCGGAGAATCGAATGATATTGCACAGAAAAGAGGTGTAAAAGCGATAAAAGAAGTGCTGAAGAAGTATAGAGGGCAGAACGTTGTGATTGGGACGCACGGTAACATCATGGTGCTGATCATGAACGATTTTGATTCTCAGTATGACTTTACCTTCTGGAATCAGCTTGCAATGCCTGATATTTTCAAGCTCGATTTTGAAGGAGATTCATTAAAACAGGTCAAGAGATTAGGAGCATCTATATGAAGATTAAAATAGAACCGCTGCAGGAATCAGATACATTAAGTCTTCTTCAGTTTGAAACGGTAAACCGCATCTATTTCAGCAGAATGTTATCGGATCGGGGAGATCATTATTATGCGCCGGAAATCTACGCACAGCATCATCAGGCATTGCTTGATGAACAGGCAGCAGGTGACGGTCTTTTCTTTCTGATTAAGAATGAAACAGGTCAGATTGTCGGCAGAATCAATGTGACAGACCTCAATTATGAAGAGAGATCAGGGAGTATTGGCTATAGAATCGGTCAGAATTACGCCGGAAGAGGGCTGGCCAGTCGCTCATTAGAACTGCTGATTGACCACGTTCGAAAGCTTGGTCTGAAAAAGCTCACTGCCCAAACGACCAATCATCATACCGCTTCACAGAAGGTCCTGCTGAAGAACGGATTCAGGATCGTTGAGCATCAAGTTGAAGATGTTCAGCTAAATGGACAGACCTATCAGCTGCAATCATACATCTTACATTTATCAGATGAACAAAAATAGTTCAAAAATCCCCGATCTCACATCTCATATGCTAAAGTAAATTTAAAAGTCTCCTGTAAAGAAGGTGCCAGACTGTGACGATGGAATTGTCTGCTTATATTACCCTTGCCTGTACATCAGGGGTACTGAACCTGTTTTTGAGTCTGTATGTTTTTTTCAAGCGCCACAACTATACGAATATTTCTTACGTCTTTATATTATATACCTTTTTAATCAGCATTTATTGCTTCGGGACGGCGTTCAGTCTGTTGTCTACTTCTCTTGAGGAACTGAAATTCTGGAACACCATCCTTTATATAGGCATGCCGATATCAGCTCCACTGGGGTTATTATTTATCATGCAATATCTCGGGTTTAATATTTTCCGCAAACGGTATCTGCTGATTCTGGTGGTGCCTGTGATTAGTCTTTTCATGGTTGCAACGAATGACCTGCACCACTTACATTACCGCGTATTTGAACTGGATTCTGAACTCGGTGCACCATATGCGCGTCAGGAAATAGGAACGTGGTACATCATTCATGGCATCGTGACATTTGCGAGTATGTTTGTCGCTTTTTATTTATTGCTTTCACAATGGAGAGAAACGTCCAGAGAATATAAGCCGCAGCTCGTCGCATTATTATTCGGACAGCTGCTGCCAATGGTAACGGCATTTGTCTACCTGATCGGCTTTACGCCGCCCGGGATCGATCCGGTCCCAATGGTGCTGTGGATCTCGTCAATGCTGTATCTCTGGGCAATTGGATCCTCACGTCTTTTCAGGATCATGCCAATTGCCAAAATGACGATTTTTAACAATATTAATGACGGCGTACTGGTGCTCGATGAGTATGGACGCCTGGTTGAACACAATGCTGCAGCTGAAAAAATGTTTCCCGGCTTAAGCAAAACAATGTTCGGCAGACATTTTGATGAAATGTGGAAAGACTTCTCAGGTGAAAATTTCCCTTTTGAAATTGAAAAGAAAGCTATTCAGAAAGATCTTCAATTTACCGGTGAAGACCATCAGCCGTACACTTATCAAATTCGTACAACGCCGCTTCTCCATGGACTTTACCACAAAGGTCAGCTGCTCATTTTTACTGACATCACTGAAGTGAAAAGACTGCAGCTGCAGCTCGAACAACAGGCTTTTTACGATGACCTTACGCAAATTTATAACAGGCGCGCCTTTTTTCAAATGTGTGATCAGTATTTTGCAGAAGCGACAGAAGAGAAGCGTTCGCTGACTGTCATCCTGATGGATATTGACCATTTCAAAAAAGTGAATGATACATATGGACATGCAGTCGGTGATCAGGTGCTGAAGCATGTCGTGAAATTGTGTCAGGAACAGTTGAACGCTGATCAGCTATTCGGCCGTTATGGCGGTGAAGAATTCGTGCTGGCGCTACGAAATACGGATCTACCTGCAGGTGAAAAGGTAGCGGAGCAGCTGCGTCAGCATGTTGAAGACCATCCTTTTTACATGAAAGAGGGAGTGCTCCCTGTTACATTGAGTCTTGGTGTCGCGTCTGCAAACCATGAGCCTGAAGAAACCTTATTCCAGCTTTTGAATCAGGCGGATCATGCTTTGTATGTGGCGAAAGAGGATGGGCGTAACAGGGTGAGTGTCTTTGCAGAACTGGTTAACAAATCAAATTGACTTTGAGCATATACTTGTTTCACGTGGAACAATCATGAAAAGGGGAATTAGGTAGTGAACAATTCTGAAGAATACGACGATCCGGAGCTTTACGATAAAGAATACGAAAGCTACCTTCCTGAACTGCCTTTGCTGATCAAGTGGGCGTCAAAAAATCCCGGGATTATCATTGATCTGGCCTGTGGAACAGGAAGAGTGACGATTCCGCTGGCTAAAGAAGGCTTTCAGGTGATGGGAATAGATGTACATAAAGGGATGCTTGAAGCAGCGCAAAAGAAATCATCTTCTGCAGGCATTGAAATCGAGTGGCTTGCTGAGGATTGTACAGATCTGAACATTGGGATAAAAGTTTCGCTCATTTATACAGTTGGAAATTCGTTTCAGCACTTTTTAACGAATGAAGCGCAGGACGGGTTACTGCGTTCAGTGAACCGGCATTTAGAAGATGAAGGCATGTTGATTTTCAGCACAAGGTTCCCGGGTGCAGAAGAGTTGCTGCAGCCGCCTGAGGAAGAATACTGGAGATCTTACCAAGACGGAGAATTCACAGTAGACGTCTCCACGATCAGTCATTACGATGAACTTGAGCAGGTCCAGCATTATACGACGATTAGGAAATACAAAGATCGTCATGATGAGATTGTGAATGAGAAGCGAACCAATATCAGCCTGAGATATGTGTACCCGAAAGAAATGGAAAGGTTGTTGGATTTGCATGGATTTGAAATTCTAAACGTCTATGAGGACTGGAAAGAGACACCGGTGAAGAATGAAAGTTATGAAATGGTCTATGTGTGCAGAAAGATTCGTTGAAACTGGAAAGCAGCTGATTAAATCATAGCAAAGAAGGATAGAATAAGCGTTGCGCTCATTCTATCCTTTACTATTTCTTACTTACGTCTTTTTTCTAAAATGACAGGTGTGATATTAAGCAGTATTGATACGATTGTTAACAACCATAAAGCCCACTCCATCGTAGGCACGACGTCCATCAACGCTCCCCAGTCTTCAGCGGCTACCCAATCTGATACCATGCTGTATTCTGCACAAAGTGTTAAAGCGGTAAATGACAAACCAAGCGCCATCGCAAGCTTATAATCTTTACCTTTTGTAAACAAATATAAATTCAAAAAAGTTACTGCGATTGCGATGACTCCTAAGATAACCCACATATTCTGACCTCCAAGTATGTATTAAAAAGTTGTGATTGTACGCCTTATAAAAATAGAAATAAGCCAGCTAAAATACAAATCACTAGAACAACAATAGACTTCCAAAAACCGCTCTCATTTAGCTTTTTGAGTAGTGATTTTTCATCTGTTCTTTTCTCGTTCATCAGCATCAGCCTCCTGTGCAGTTGTTTTCAGACTGCATTATGTGATTCTCTGAATCATTTCAATCCTGTTTCCAAAAGGATCCCTGAACTCAAAACGATCAAAGCCTGGTATTGGAATGCCTTCAAGAATCTCAATGCCCTCTTTTTCAAGCTTCTGTTTCCATTTGCCAAGATCGGTTACTTCATAAGCAAGGTGTGCTTTTGTAGTGGTGCGGTCGAAGCCTTCCTCTGTTCCCACATGCACCTCTGCATCGCCTGCAGCCAGCCAGAATCCCCCGCGACCTTGTAAGGACTCCGGTTTTTCTTTTTCAGTAAAGCCTAAGATATCACAATAAAATCTTTTACCCTGATCCTCCAAACCTTTTGGGATCGTAATTTGAGCATGGTGTAATCCAACGACCATAAAGTACTCCTCCTGTAATGAAAATTGTGTAGATACTTACTCTATTTTACAGGAAAATAAAGGAGGTTGCATATGTTCTAAAGAAGTATGAAGGGGGAGGTGATGATGATGAATCAATTCGACTTTCTGAAAAAGGTAAAAGGAATGGAGTTCTCCGGGATCTATGGTGAACTGCTTCATACCTATAAAAATGATCATAAGATTACCGTTATTGTAGACCCGGCAATTCTTTGTTTCTGGCAGATCAATGGTGACCGCAATGAGAAGTTCTGGCATATTAAGTGGCAGGAGCTTCGTTCAGGGAATGACGCATTAATCATTACAGAACAGGATACTCCCGCACCACTAAAGTTTGAAGAAACAGAGATGGGGTCACAGAAGTACCTGATCCATTCCGCAAGTTTCTCAACTTTTAAAAATAAAATAAGCAATGTGTGGGGTTATGGTTTTACAGAAGAAGAGGTGGTCTGGATACGGGTAATTATTCTTGAGCTTGAAGATTCGTTTGTTCACATTCAGGCATCTCCTGCAATGGAATATAAAGTGTTGGACAAGTTTCCTGAAATTCATCCTTTTGATGAACTCCTCGTTACAACAGAGAAAGAGTGATAGACGTTGAATATAACATTACGAGAAATTTATGAAAGTGATATTGATACCGTTCTGGAATGGAGTCAGGATCAAAAATTTTGCCAGGCAAACAGCTGGTCTATAGATAGGAATCCACAGGAGGTTAGGAACTGGTGGATAAAGTGTGTGAATCATTCCCCGGAAAACCTTGTCCGTATGGGAATTGTTCTGGGTAAGGAACTGATCGGCTATGCAGACCTAGCATTTGTTAATGAACATGCAGTCGAGATCGGCATCGCAATTGGAAAGAGTGAAATGTGGGGAAAGGGGATTGGCGCTCAAGCAGCGATACTTGTAATGGAGCATGGGACTAAAGCGTATCAGCTTACCGAGTTTTTTGCTGAAACGCACAAAGCCAATATCCGATCCATTAAAATGCTTGAAAAACTTGGCTTTCAGGAAGTCAGCAGAGTGGGATACGAAGAATATAAAGGTAAGAATAGCCGGTTAATTCAATATGAGCTTTTGAAAGAGTAGTGGAAAAGGAGTTTTTTAATGAAATGGGTTAAAGATTTTTACACGAAGCAATACGATTGGATGGATTTAAATGATGAAGAGATGCTGAGAGCTGAGAATGAAAGGCTTCATCACTTGGAAAGTTTTTCTGATAAGGCGGTACAGTCGATTCTCGAGCTTGGCGGCGGAAAAGGGTATTTTGCAGTTGCTGCGGCTTTAAAAGGATATGAAGTAACCGTCATTGAGCTTACAGGAAATGGAGTCGCTCATATTCACAAGTTGGCAAAACAGTGTCATGTAGCAGAAAAAATCACCGTCATCCAGGGTGACTTTTATCAAGCAGATTTGCCTGATCAGTTTGACATAGTCTGCTACTGGGATAGCTTTGGCATTGGCACGGATACTGATCAGCAGCGCTTATTAAAAAGAATTCGTCAATGGCTCAAGTCTGGTGGGGCAGCCTTTATCGACATATATACGCCGTGGTTCTGGGCAGGCGCAGCGGGGCAAAGCATGACATTCGGAAATGGTGTTCAGCGCGCGTATGATTTTGATGCTGAAAACTGCCGTATGCTTGATTCGTGGTGGGAAAAAGATCAAGATCACGTAACACAGTCTCTCAGATGTTATTCGCCTGCGGATCTGAAGCTATTATTGAGCGGAACAAACCTTGAATCTATACATTTTGAGTCTGGTGGAGCAATGGATTATGACGCAGGGCAGTACATAGAGAAGGCGCCTTTACATAAAGCGATGTCTTATCTTGCCGTAATCAAATAAAAAACGGCTCCCGGAATCAATCCGGGAGCCGTTTTTTTACATTGTACTGATATCAATCACAAAACGATACTTCACGTCAGAATCCATTACACGTTTATACGCCTCATCAATCTCATCAGCTGAGATCACTTCAATGCTTGGCGCAATATCGTGTTCAGCGCAGAAATCAAGCATCTCCTGCGTCTCACGGATACCGCCAATCATGGATCCTGCGAATGAACGTCTATGTGGAATGAGTGAGAACACATTGATATCAAGCGGTTCAGCAGGCGCTCCGACATTTACAAGCGTCCCATTCAATGTCAGCAACGATAAGTATGCATTCATATCAAGCTTTGCACTCACTGTGTTAATAATCAAGTCGAATGTGCCTGCAAGCTTTTCAAACGTTTCCTCATCACTTGTCGCATAATAGCTGCTTGCACCAAATGCCAGTCCGTCCTCTTTTTTATTTAGCGTCTGCGAAAGAACCGTCACGTCAGCACCCATCGCATGTGCAATTTTAACCGCCATATGTCCAAGGCCGCCCATACCGACAACCGCTACCTTTTTACCTGGGCCTGCATCCCAGTGATTTAGCGGTGAAAATGTTGTAATCCCTGCGCATAAAAGTGGCGCAGCTTTATCGAGCGGAATACTGTCCGGAATACCGAGTACGAAATCCTCAACTACAACGATATGTGTAGAATAACCACCCTGCGTCGGCTCACCGTATTTATCGACGCCGGCATAAGTAGGCACGTTCCCTTTCAGGCAGTACTGCTCCTCGCCCGCCTCACAGTTCTCACACTCACCGCATGAATCAACCATACAGCCAACACCTACGCGGTCACCGACTTTATATTTCGTCACATCTTCACCAACATCCGTGACGACACCGGCAATCTCATGACCAGGAACCAGTGGATAATCGACTTCGCCCCAGTCACCGTGTGCAGTATGAAGATCAGAGTGACAAATTCCTGCAAACTTAATTTCTATCAGAATATCTTTTTTATCCAGCTCACGTCTGGTTATTTCAGCCTTGCGAAATGACTGATCCGGACCATCAACAGCTCTTGCTTTAGCAGTTACCATCTATAAAACCTCCATTATCTTTTAAAGGTGTCAGGTACTCCTGCAAACCTTCTTAACCTTTATAGTTCACGCGGGGGGAGAAATTAAACATTGTTTATATGAATCTTTTTTGGGGATGTGCTGATCGGCACGCCGGGGACGGAGTTGAGTGGTTCGTTTTTAGAATGATTCTAAAAGTGGAACAGTCAACTTGTGGTGCACCCCTAAAGTTAGAGTTCAAAAACTAACTTTAGGGGTGCATTTATTATGGTTAAATACAATGAGAAGTTTAAATTGATGATTGTGAAAGAATATTTGAACGGTCCTCATGGTATTAGAATTTTAGCACGTAAGCATGGTATTCAATCTAAAACGCAGATCTTTAATTGGGTGAATATCTATCGGCACTTTGGTGAAGAAGGGTTGAAGAAAAAGAAAAAGGCATTTTATTCTGTTCAATTTAAACTGGATGTAATAAGCTTTATGGACAGAACAGGTGCTTCCCAAACTGAAACAGCCCTTCAATTTAGACTAACGAACCCATCGTTAATTGGCGAATGGAAGAAAAAGTTCCTTGAAGGGGGTTATGAAGCACTAGAGAACCCGAGAGGACAATCAACCATGTCAGATAAAAAGAAGAATGGTCAAAACGAGACAGCCTCTAATCAAAATGAAGCGTCTAACAGAGAAAAAGAATTAGAGAGAGAAAACGAGTTATTACGTCTTGAGGTTGCTTATTTAAAAAAGTTAAAAGCTTTTCAGAAGGATCCGAACAACTATCTCGAAAAGCACAAGCAGCGCTATCGTTCGAACTCAAAGAAACATTCAGACTAAAGGATGTATTAATGGTTGTAGGCATTCCTGAAGCTTCCTATCATTATCATATTAAACGGATGCATAATGTTAATCCGGATCAGGAGCTTGAAGATCAGATTCGATTCATCTTCGATGCCCACAATGGCAACTATGGGTACCGTCGAATCCAGGCGGCACTTAAGAGTGACGGGCTGATCATCAATCATAAAAAGGTTCAACGGATTATGAAAAAGCTTGGCTTAAAAGGCTTAAAGTTCAGAAGGAAATCTAGAAGCTATAGCTCTTACAAAGGTACCGTAGGTAACGTGGCCAAGAACAGGTTGAATCGCCGTTTTCAAACAGCTCATCCTCTTCAAAAGCTGGCAACCGATATTACTGAATTCAAATGCTTAGGTGGCGGAAAGTTGTACCTGAGCCCGATCCTGGATATGCATAATAGTGAAGTGATTTCATTTGGCGTCAGTCAACATCCGACATTGGATTTCGTTATGAAACCATTAGAAGAAGCTCTGAACCTTGTAAAGTATGCAAAATACCGTACAACTATTCACTCTGATCAAGGATGGCATTATCAGCACTATACATGGATCAAGGCCCTGAAAGGGCAAAAGGTATTTCAAAGTATGTCCCGAAAAGGAAATTGTATCGACAATGCCCTTATGGAGAACTTTTTTGGTTTACTAAAGCAGGAAATGTATTATGGAGAGAAGTTACGCACATACGAAGAACTTAAAAAAGATATTGAAACGTATATCCATTATTACAACCATGATCGAATCAAACAAAAGTTGGCTGGCATGAGTCCGGTTCAATATCGTCTGCATACCAGCCAAATGGCTGCTTAATAAAAACTCTAACTTTTGGGGGTCACATCAACTCCGTCCCCGCTGTGCCGCTCTGCACAACCCGCCTCACTTGACTTCCTGCGCCAGCCATACTAATATGGGTAGCGAAAACTCCATAGACATTTAAAGTCTTTCTAGGGTTCCGCCATCACGGGTCTGGTCCGAGAGAAAGCGCAAAGAGCAATTTTTGTACACGGAGGGAGAAAAGCCCGGGAGATACCACTTTTACAGTGATATGTCCCGGGTTTTTTATTTTTTTTCAGAAAAGGAGCGATTTTTATGTGGTGGTTTGTTGTAGCAGTTGCGGCACTGTTTGAAATCGGCTGGGCAACTGGCCTGAAATATGCAAATGATGGGCTCACATGGACACTGACAATTGCAGCGATCGTTGTCAGCTTTACCGGACTGCTGATGGCTTCAACGCGTCTTCCGACAGCAACGGTCTATGCCGTCTTTGTAGGACTTGGCACGCTGGGTACAGTCATCGTAGATATGATTTTCTTTGAAGCGGGCATGAATGCTGGCGTCGTTTTATTTGTCATCATGCTGCTTGTCGGCGTGATCGGTCTGAAGTTTGTCACAGATGAAAATGAAAAGGAGGCACAGGAATCATGAGCTGGATTGCATTAATTATTGCAGGATTCTGCGAGGTGCTAGGTGTGAACGGCATGCAGCGGATCGCAACAGGTAAAAAGATCAGTGGGTTTATCTTTCTGATCGGCGGCTTTGTAGCGAGCCTGAACCTTCTTTCATTCGCTATGACAACCATTCCACTTGGTGTGGCTTACGCCGTCTGGACGGGTATGGGTACGATTGGCGGAGTTGTTGTAGGAATGATCTTTTACGGAGATCCTGCAGACAAGAAACGGATTTTCTTTTTGATACTGATTGTAGTGGCGGTTGTCGGGCTGCGGGTTGTGACGAGTTAATTGAAACGGCGCAGCGGAGACGGAGTTGAGTGGTTCATTTTTAGAATGATTCTAAAAGTGGATCAGCTAACTCCGTCCCCGGGTGAGCCGCAATCAATAATCCCCCGGCTGAGCGGTCAGCCGGGGGATTTGTGTGGTTTTGGGTCTAGGTCTATTTACACTTTTCTACGAAGGTGTTGCACTTAGTTGCGAACCACCCGGGTTTTTCTTTGAACATACGCGTCTATTCTTCGAACCAGGCATGTTTTTCTCCGAACATCACCCATGATTCCACGAATCCTAATGAATCAACCAACACCTCAGTGCCTCACATCCCACTTCGCGCGCTTCCTCGGTGAGAAAAAGCTATTCCGGTTCTTTCTCCCTTCAATTCTGCGCTCACAGATCTCATTAGCCGCTTCAACCGTTGTAATATTCTGCTGAGCCGCCTGCTCAAACACTTCTAATAATGAGTGATAAATCGCTTTTGTCTTCTTCAGCACGCGTTCCTTGTTAGGTGAATACAACTCATCTGTTACCTGGATAATCCCGCCGCTGTTTACGATATAATCCGGAGCATACAGAATCCCTTTTTCTTTTAACACAAGTGCCAGATCTTCGGTTAAAAGCTGATTATTAGCAGCGCCTACAATTGCTTTTACTGTCAGTTGCTGAATAGTCTGTTCATTAATAATGCCGCCAATCGCACATGGTACAAACATATCTGCAGGAGCCTGATAGATCGCATCTCCATCAACAGGAATGACGCTTCTTCCCATAAATGAACCTTTTTGAACAAGTGCATCGATGGTGTCAGGGTTGATATCTGTTACATAAAGGTTCGCGCCTTCTTCAAGCAGATGCTCTGCCAGCTTAAAGCCGACTTTGCCGAGTCCCTGAATCGAAAACGTTTTTTCAAGCAGGTTTTCAGTACCGTAGAGCGTTTTAGCTACTGCTTTAATGCTGTAAAGAACGCCAAGTGCAGTCGGAATGGACGTTTCCCCTCCGCCGCCGTATTCTTCAGGAAGTCCGGCAATACAATTTGTTTCACGGTGTGAGTGAACAAAGTCTTCAAGCACCGTGCCCATATCCGTTCCGGTATAAAAGCGGCCGTTCAATGATTCCACAAACTGGCCGTATGCACGGAACAATTCAGGCGATTTATCCGTTGCAGGGTCACCAATAATCACACCTTTTCCCCCGCCAAAGTCCAGGTCAGCTGCCGCGCATTTGTATGTCATCCCTTTTGACAGGCGCAGGACGTCTTCGAGCGCTTCTTCAGTCGAATCATAATTCCTCATTCTTGTACCACCGATTGCAGGACCAAGCGTTGTGTTATGTATTGCAATGATGGCTTTCAGTCCTGTTGCAGGGTCATTGCAAAAAACAATTTGTTCATGCTCCTGCATTTTTTCAAATAAATCTGCAGATAGTGCAGGTGTTGTTTGTGTCATGGTTTTCAATAGAATAGCCTCCTGAATTTGTGTTTTTGTGAAATAACATTAAATTAAAGCGCTTACATTTTTCTATTTAGTTAGGGCTGGTGAGCTGGAAAGTTTCTCTCTGATCGCCGGATACAATTCTTCCGGTCGGTTACAAAAAACAGCCTTCCCATCCACGATAGCAAAAGGTTCTACAATGCACTGTCCGCAATAATTGAGGCATTTGTTTTCTATTACCTGCACATCAGGCAATTGCTTAACGGCTGCTTTTGTTTCATTGAGCTTCTTTTTAAAGTTATTTGGGCAAAACTTTATAAGGTGTACCATGAGATCAAACCTCCCCAGATAGAATTAAGCTTCATGAGGTGATTATAGGAATGAGATTTTCTCCGGCGCAAGGATCGGTGTGAAAGCATTACCGCATGATCGTGATAAAGACATTTGTTGCTTTATAACAAAATTTTATGCTGCAGAAGTCACGTTGTTGACTTCCATAAACAGAACTGCCGGTTGAACTCTTGAACATCCAGCAACCATGCCCTTCTACCTTTACTCTTCTACCAATTTCATGCGTTAAAGTAAGCGTTTGCAAAGTATAAATTTAAAGATTAAGATTTTGAAAGATTCTAAATTTTTTCAAGGGGGACCTAAAAATGGCAAAGGATGTAACTGAAGTGACGCAGGAAATGGTAGAGGATATTTTCCCGGTAGAAAGCTTTCACCATTTGGAGTTATATGTGGGGAATGCGAAGCAATCGGCGTACTATTTCTGTCATGCGTTTGGCTTTGAAATCAAAGCTTACCGCGGACTTGAGACTGGTAGCCGCGAGAGAGTGTCTTATGTGCTCGAGCAGGGCGTGATCAGACTGGTGATTACCGGTTCTCTTACAAACGAGACGGATATTGCTGAGTTTGTGAAACTCCACGGTGAAGGGACGAAGGATATCGGCCTTGAGGTGTCTGATATTGATAAAGCCTATTACGGTGCAGTGGAGCGCGGTGGAACGGGTATTCGTGAGCCCTGGACTGAAAAGGATGAAAACGGTACGGTGAAAAAAGCAATCATCGGTACATATGGAGATGTGATTCATACACTCGTTGAGAATGTTGATTACGAAGGGGCTTTCCTTCCTGGCTATGAGCCGTACGATGGACCAAGCAAATCAAAATCCATCGGCCTTGTCGGTATTGATCACGTTGTCGGAAACGTTGAAAGAATGGACGAATGGACGTCTTATTATGAAAAAGTATTCGGATTTAATGTGTTAAAGCATTTTGACGATGAAAATATTTCAACAGACTACTCTGCTTTAATGTCTAAGGTTATGACAAACGGGTCGGGTCGCATCAAGTTTCCAATTAACGAGCCGGCTGAAGGGAAGCGTAAGTCGCAGATTCAGGAATATCTCGACTTCCATAACGGCCCCGGCGTTCAGCATTTAGCTGTACTGACAAATGATATTATTTCAACGGTCCATGCACTGCATGAAAACGGCGTTGAATTTCTGCAGACACCGGCTACTTATTATGAAGATCTTGCTGCGCGTGTAGGGGATATTGATGAGGACGTGCAAAGACTCCAGGAGCTCAATATTCTAGTAGACCGCGATGATGAGGGGTACCTGCTACAGATTTTCACAAAGCCTGTTGTAGACCGTCCGACGCTGTTCATTGAAATCATTCAGCGTAAAGGTGCAAGAGGCTTTGGAGAAGGAAACTTTAAAGCATTATTCGAGTCAATTGAGCGCGAACAGGAACGCAGAGGAAACATTTAAGCGCGTATGTCTGTGAAAAAATTGCAGTCCAGTACGCAGACGTATTTATCACACATCATTGACTACGCCGGTTTATTTCCGCCGGCGCTGCTTTCTTTGGATGAAGCGATCCGAAACTACGCTGAATATCAGCAGCATGCGGATGCCTGGATGCTCGGTAGGTTTGTGATGCCGGTGGGAAGAATCACTGAGCTCGAGGCTTATCTTCATTTGTTTTCAGCAGACAGGAAGCTGGATCTATCTGTGACAGGAAGGCCTGCTGATACTGAAACTTGGTTGAAGCAGTTTCGTTCAGATATGAAAACGCTGGCTGACTTCAAGGCTGAGCATAGCAATCTTGTGACCGTATCGATGCTTGAACTCCCGCTGCCATCAGGCGTTCTGGATCAGAGCCTTTTTAAAAAAGCAGCCGCTGAAACTGGTGACGCTCAAGTTTTTTTTGAAGTCACAACGCCGCTGCACAGCAGGGAATGGGAACAGCACATTATTGGAACGTTAGATCAGATCAACTACTACAACGATTCTGCTAAACAAAAGATCGGCTTCAAGCTGCGGATGGGCGGCGTCACAGCGGATGCTTTTCCAACCGCGGAGCAGGCTGCATTTGTATTGAAAGCCTGTAGTGACAGGAACATTCCGCAGAAATTTACAGCAGGGCTTCATCATCCGGTACGCATGTATCGAGAGGAAGTTCAGACTGACATGCATGGCTTTTTAAATGTATTTACCGCTGCAATGCTTGGGCGGGTATGTCATTTAGAACAAAATGAAATCGCTTACATACTAACTGATCAACATGCAGACCACTTCTCATTTCAAAAGGATGGGTTTATGTGGAAGGAGCTGAAGGTTCATACAGAAGAGATCAGACAGCTGCGTGCTGCGCTTTATTCGTTTGGCAGCTGCAGCTTTGAAGAGCCGCGGGAGGATTTGCAGGCGCTTCGTTTATTGTAAAACAGGAAAGGATGGTCAGAAGTGATGAGGTCGTTTATTGAAACAGATTCACTGTCGCATTTTCCAATTCAGAATCTGCCGTATGGGGTGTTCAAGCCTTCAGATGGTGAGCCGAGGATTGGGGTTGCGATTGGGGAATATGTGTTGGATTTATCAGTCATTGAGCAGGAAGGCTTTTTCAAGCGTGCCGGGCTAAATGAGGAATCTATCTTCAATCAGTTTTCACTGAACGCATTTATGAAGCTTGGGAAATCAACGTGGAAGCTTGTGAGAGAAGAAGTTCAGCGACTTTTAGATGAGAATGAGCCTGAACTGCGTGACAATGCAGCCCTGCGTGAAAAAGCGCTTGTGCCGATCAAGGAAGTGAGGCTTTTACTGCCTGCTCAGATTGGTGATTATACGGACTTTTATGCGTCAAAGGAGCATGCAACGAATGTTGGGACGATGTTCAGAGGTAAAGAAAATGCCCTAATGCCGAACTGGACGCATCTGCCGGTTGGTTACCACGGGCGTGCGAGTTCAGTTGTGGTGAGCGGGACGGATGTACGCCGTCCAAACGGTCAGATGAAAAAGCCTGATCAGGAATTTCCGGTCTACGGACCAAGTCAGCAGCTTGATATTGAACTTGAGATGGGCTGGTTTATCGGGCCCGGCAATGAACAGGGGAAGCCGGTTGCGATGGCTGACGCTGAGGATCAGATCTTTGGACTTGTGCTTGTCAACGACTGGAGTGCCAGGGATATTCAGGCGTGGGAGTATCAGCCGCTTGGTCCCTTTTTAGCGAAAAGCTTTGCGACATCGGTTTCGCCGTGGGTGATTCCGTTAGAAGCACTTGAGCCATTTAGAGTAAGCGGACCTGAGCAGGATCCTGAGCCGCTTGATTACTTGAAACAGTCTGGTGCAGGGTCATTTGATATTCATCTTGAGGTTTATCTTAAGGGCAGCAAAATGGAACAGCCACAGCGGATTATCTCGACAAACTTTCGTCATCTCTACTGGAGCATGGCGCAGCAGATCAGCCACCATACAGTATCAGGCTGTAATCTGAGGCCGGGTGATCTGCTTGCGTCAGGTACAATCAGCGGACCTGAAAGGGAGCAGCGGGGCAGCTTTTTAGAGCTGACCTGGCGCGGAACCGATCCGATTCGTCTTGCAAATGGTGAAGAGCGGATCTGGGTGGAGGATGAAGATGAAATCACCATCACGGGCTGGTGCCAGGGAGCCGGTTACAGAATCGGCTTTGGAGAAGTAACGGGACGGATTTTACCAGCTTTAGTAGCTGCGGATACGATGAAGTAGGAGGTCAAGAGGAGATGCCATTTTATAAGCAGATGGGACAAATACCAAAAAAGAGACACACGATGTTTAAAAAGGAAGACGGATCGCTGTTTCGCGAGCAGGTCATGGGCACAAAGGGATTTTCAGGGATCCAGTCCATTCTTTATCACCATTATCCGCCAACAAGTATGGTGGAATCTGAGCTGCTTGGGAGCTGCGCGGTTGAATATGAGGAGCAGAAGGGGCTTGCACCGCGCCTGATTGATTCGCCTGATCAGAAGGCAGACACGGATGCTGTATCAGGCAGACATTACGTTCTCGGCAATGATGACGTATTAATCGGCATTGCACGACCGACGAAAGCAATGGACTACTTTTACCGCAACGGTGACGGGGATGAAGTGTTATTTGTCCATTACGGCTCAGGCAAAGTTGAGACAACGTTTGGCACGCTGCCTTATAAACCGGGTGATTATATCGTGCTTCCGATTGGCACGATTTACCGCGTCGTACCTGATGAAGGGGATACAAAGTTTCTCGTCATTGAGACTAACAGCTGGATTACAACGCCAAAGCGTTACCGTAACGTTCACGGTCAGCTGCTAGAACACAGTCCTTTTTGTGAAAGGGATTTTCACGGACCTGAGAAGCTTGAAACCCATGATGACAGAAATGAATATCATGTGAAAACAAAGTCCAGAGGGTTCATGCACCTGCACACATTTGCCCATCACCCGCTTGATGTTATCGGCTGGGACGGCTATCTATTCCCATACACATTTAACGTCAGCGACTTTGAACCGATTACAGGACGCGTACATATGCCGCCGCCGATTCACCAGACGTTTGAAGCGAATAATTTTGTGATCTGTTCATTTGTGCCGCGGATGTATGATTACCATCCGGAGGCGATCCCGGCGCCGTATTATCACAGCAACGTCGACAGTGATGAAGTGCTTTACTATGTAAAAGGGAATTTCATGAGCAGAAAAGGGGTTAAAGAAGGCTCATTCACACTTCATCCTTCAGGCATCCCGCACGGCCCACACCCGGGTAAAATCGAAGCGAGTATTGGCAAAAAGGAGACGACAGAGCTTGCTGTCATGATCGATACGTTCCGACCGTTAAAAGTGGTGAAACAGGCACATCAGTTTGAGGATAAGGATTACAAATATAGCTGGAAATAGAGATAACAGGGGGAAGGTGACCACTTTCTCCCGGTATTCTATTGCGCTTCGCTGTAAAAAAATGATTGTTTTTACATGTTGTACATAATGAACTCAGGGGGAAACAGAATGAAAACACGTAAACCGTCATTCCTAATGTCTGTTCTGTTAATTGTCTTTCTCACGTTTGTATTAGGCGTCAGCATTCTGCATTATCAGGTCGCGCCGCAGATTCCGATCCTGATTGTCGCCTCAGCTGTTGCAATTTATGGCTATTTCATCGGTTTTAAATGGAAAGAGATCGAAGGCGCAATGGTGAAAGGCATATCAGCAGGGCTTTCATCCATCCTGATCCTCTGTCTGATTGGTGTTGTCATTGGAGTATGGGCGCTTAACGGCACAGTCC
Organism: Jeotgalibacillus malaysiensis; assembly: GCA_000818095.1. NCBI lineage: Bacteria > Bacillati > Bacillota > Bacilli > Caryophanales > Caryophanaceae > Jeotgalibacillus > Jeotgalibacillus malaysiensis. The sequence goes on along the minus strand of CP009416.1, from coordinate 3,407,017 downwards.
CAACAATGTCTTATTACGGACTGCTGATTCTATCACCACAGTTCTTCCTTTTATCAGCGGTTGTGCTGTGTGTGATCGTCTCAGTCATGACAGGAAGCTCCTGGAGTGCAATCAGTACAATGGGTGTGGCGCTGATGGGCGTTGCTTACGGTATGGATATTTCACCTGTGATGACAGCGGGTGCGATCGTCAGTGGTGCGATCTTTGGTGATAAAATGTCGCCGCTATCTGATACAACAAACCTTGCTTCAGCGATCGGTAAAGTGGATATTTTCGAACATATCCGCTACATGTTATGGACAACGATACCGGCACTACTGATCACGATGGGCATTTTTACAGTAATCGGTCTTGACTCAAGATTTGTGAATCCAAATCTGACTCAAATCGAAGAAATGATCACGATTTTACAGCAACAGTTTCCATTAAGTGCAGTCACATTGCTGTCACCGCTCGCCATTATTGCGTTAGCGCTTAGGAAGGTTCCACCGATTCCAACATTAATCTGCGGATTATTTATCGCGGTACTGACTGCATTTTATACAGCGCCTGGTGCTTCGATTGGTGACATCATGGCCGCTGCACACTTTGGCTACACAGCTGAAACCGGTGTGGAGGCAGTTGATAGTCTGTTATCGCTTGGCGGACTCGCAAGTATGATGTTTGGTGTATCCATCATCTTAGTCGCGCTGGCATTCGGCGGACTGATTCAGCTGATCGGATTTCACCAGGTCATTATTGAAGGCATTGCCGGCTTTTTAAATCGAAAAGGAAACGTCATTCTAACAACGGTTCTATCATGTATTGGGGTAAATGTTGTGATCGGGGAAGCGTATCTATCGATCATTTTACCAGGGCAGATGCTTGAGAACTCTTATCAAAAAGCAGGACTGCATCCGAAAAACCTTTCAAGAACGCTTGAGGATGCAGGCACAGTCGTTCATCCACTCGTTCCGTGGGGCGTGTCCGGCGCATTCATTATGTCGACATTAAGTGTAGGAATGGGTTACGTCTTATTCAGCTTCTTCTGTATCATCACACCGATCATTGCCATCATCCTGGGCTACACGCGCTTTCTGGCTGTATTACCGCCTGAAGGAGCAGGAGAAGTGTATGCGGAAGAAGAAATGGAAGAGAAGAAAATGGTACTCTGATCAACACACTGAATGGGGATAGACAACATGAAAACAGATAAAGAAAGGGCAAACCGAGATCAGTTTTTTGAAGCGCTCATTTCACTTCAATCGATTGATGAGTGCTATGACTTTTTTGAAGACATTGCTACCGGAAAAGAGCTTGAAGCATTCATCCAGCGCTACCAGGTCGCAAGAAGACTGATGAATGGAGATACCTATGAAACGATTGAGCATGAAACCAATGCACGATCGAGTATGGTGTCGCGGATCAAGCGCTGTATGAATCGGGAAGGCAGTGGGTTGCGGGCTGTTTTGGTGAGGGAGATGAGTAGTGGTGCGGTAACAGAGCAGGCGGCACAGCGGGGACGGAGTTGAGTGATTCATTTTTAGAATGATTCTAAAAGTGGATCAGCTGACTCCGTCCCGGGTGAGCCGCAATCAACAAATACCCCCGGCTGAGCGGTCAGCCGGGGGTATTTGTGCTTTGGGATATAGGTCTAATTACACTTTTCTACGAAGGTGGTGCATTTAGTTGCGAATGACCCGGGTTTTTCTTTGAACACCCGCGTCTATTCTCTGAACAAGGCATATTTTTCTTCGAACATCACCCTTTATTCCACGAACCAACACGCAGACCTACTCCTCCACCAGCACATCGGTCCTCAAAAAGCTTCCGTCCTCAGAATAGCGGATGACTTCAATGTCTTCTTCACCGCCGGGGCCGTCCCATTCGCCGTAGTCGCTGTCGGGCGGGTTGACGGAGCCGCCTCCTGTAATGGAAAAATCTTTTACAATAATATTTCCATTTGCGCTTCCGCCGCCGCTGATAGAGAGGTTGCTATTTGGTGCAATAATCAATTTATCAGCCGCATTGGATCCGCCGGTGATTTTGATATCTGAGGTGCCATATGCAAATAGATCTCCATCAATGTTATTGCTGCCTGCTAAAGTAATGTCTGCCTCTTTTACATGAAGGGAACCATTAAGAGCTGTGGCGCCTGCAAATGTAAGTTTTTTGTTACCCGCATGGCGAATAATCAGCTGGTCAGTATCGTTATTTCTGTTAATAGAGCTCCCCCCAGTCAGCTTTAAATCATCCTGTACGATGATTTCTAGCTTTCCGGGATTAATAAATTCAACCCGACCCTGTTGAAAATCAAAATCATCCACAAATATTCGTCTGTGCTCACCTTGTAAATCTATAGTCAACTGATAGTCACTTTTAATACTGATCTTTTTGAAATAAACATCCCGGTTCAGCTTAAGGACATAATTGGTATCACGCACCAGGTAATTATCGATATTTAATTCTCCATTTTTAATCACATCATGTTTATTAGAATGCAATTGGATGGTTTCATTAGGCATTGTTGCGACATTTGTCGCTGGAAAAGCAGTCTCCGCCGGTGGGAGTTCAGGGGCCTTCTGGACGCATTCTATTTGAGCGGCTTCTGAATTAAAGTTCTCAAAAATTTCTCCATTTACTGAAGCGCCACCGCCTTTAACCGTGACGCTTTGACCGGTATAAACATTGCCGTTTACCCGTGCACTACCACCCTGCAGGAGCACTTCACCTTTGGAATAAATATTACCCGAAATAGAGGCATTACCCCCGCTCAATGTTGTTTTGCCATTGGAATAAATCGGTCCCTTTAAAGGCCCGCCATTATGCTCAAAATCCCCACCAGCATAAACCGAAAAACAAGCCTGAAACTTCGTCGTCCCACCATCTCCCGGAATCGTCACCACCTCAGTCTCTGTATCCACATTCATTTGAATCTGCACGCGCTGTTTCAGTTCTTTTGTGAGAGAAGGCGTTTTTTCAGCCGGAATGGTGCCGGCTGACGAGATTTCATAGACAAGCGGCGAGCTGCTGATCTGGGTTACTTTTGCCGTTGAAAAAGGGGTGACGGATTGCTGTTCTTCGTAGGTGCTTGTCGTTTCAAAGGTCAGCTTTTCATCAATCAGGCTTTGGACGCGGCTGTAAAAGGCGCCTTCTACACCAAATTCAGCCTGATCTTCAGCAGGCATGTCGTTATAACCATTCAGTATGTCTTCATATGCAGCGGTTGCAAGTGCATTGAGTTCGGCTCGCTTTTCAATCAGACCGGCCTCAGCGATGTAATAGGAAGACTGATTGACCTGCTCGTTGACAGTGACCCGGGTTGTGTTCAGTGTGAAAGAGAGAATGCTGACGCCGACAATTGAAATGAACATCACTGCAAAAATCGTCAGCAGTAAGGAGTAACCGCGTTGATTATCTATGTAACGTTTCATCATAGGTCAGCTCCTTTCCTGAGGACGATTTGTGTTTCCCAAACTTTTGATGAAGTGTCAGTGATTAAAATATTGAGCGTATCCTCATCAAGCATCACGCTGAAATCGCCAACCTTATTTAAAATTGAGCGGCCGTTTCTCAGCAACTCCTGTGAATCTTCATCATAGGAATAAATAATGGGCACGTCTTCTGTCGGAATGGTCAGCAGCGCGGGCTGCACTTCAATATCTTTTGGATGCTTTCTTATATCAGTCGTAATGGATTGAAGAGCAAATGTCACTTTTCGTGTGCTGAGGCTGTCTTCCTGCTGCTGATCGGCACTGCTGTCAGCCTGCGTGACAATCCCGATTGCAAAAACAGAAATCAATGAAATCAGCGCCAGCACCGCAAGTAATTCCGTCAGCGTAAATCCGCGTTCATTCCGCATCAGCAGCCTTCCTCCATTCAATCAGACCTTCTATTTTTGTAAATGGATCGTCCGGATCGGCGGTTGAACTCACTTCCACAACCGCTTTTGTCAGCACATCCGTTAAATCTGAAAATGTCTCATCATCAGGCATATACGGTGTCAGCGTGACTTCCACTCGCGCATCACCCTCAGTTTTTGCAAAGATCTTTTCTTCAGGCAGGGACTGATCGAGTGAAAGTCCATAAAATTTCGTCAGCACCGTTTCAATATCCTCAGCGGCATACTGCTGACCAGCCTCATATAAATCCTCCATCTGACGCTGTGCAACAAAAGTATGATCCACCACTTCCTCAGACGCCACATTTGACCTAGCAGACGTCAAAAACAAATCCATAAACACCATCGCCAAAAGCACGATAATCACTACAGACGCCAGCACTTCAACTAACGTCATACCCCGTTCGTTCGCTACCATATATCCACCCCTGTCAGGAATATAATCGGTTGAAATAGTACTATGTGTCTATCATAGCACAGGATCAGCAACACAGTGGGGACGGAGTTCAGTGATTCGTTTTTGTAATGATTCTAAAAATGGAACACATAACTCCGTCCCCGGTGAACCGCCTTAACAACGCTCATCATCTTGTAAATCAAGCTTACAAGCCAGCTCATCAAGCATTTTTTTATACATGTTGTACTCTTCAGGGCTCAAACCCAACACTTCATTAATTTTACCCGGGACATTTTCTGCCTGAAGCGCCAGTTTTGTGCCTGCGTCAGTCAGTCTGATCACCAGCTGGCGTTCATCTTCAGGATTGCGCGTTTTTTCAATATAGCCTGTCTCTATCAGTTTATTAACCAGGGGAGTGAGCGTACCTGAATCCAACTGCAGACGTTCCCCGATTGATTTTAAGGTGACTACATCTTTTTCCCACAGAACCAGCATGACGAGGTATTGCGGGTAGGTCAGTTTCAACGGTGCTAAAAGAGGGCGGTAGCGCTTAATAATTTCTTTAGAGATGGCATAAAAGGGAAAGCATAATTGATTGGATAGTTGTAAAGGATTCATAAAAATTCTCCTTTCGGGAGTCATATGATTTGCAAATTTATTTAAGTTGTATAAAATTAAATTGTGCACAACTTAAATATACCACATTTAATAGGAGGAATCATTCATGAAAAAGCTATTTACATCAACAGCAACAGCAGTAGGCGGACGTGAAGGACGCGTAACAGCAGAAAGCGGCTCATTCGATCTTGGACTTGCAATGCCAATGCCAGGCGCAGACACGGCAGGCAAAAGTAACCCTGAAGAACTGTTCGCAGCAGGTTATGCAGCATGCTTCGACTCAGCAATGAACATTGTTGCGATGCAAAAAGGCATTAAACATGACGGTTCTGAAATCAAAGCAGACGTATCACTGAATAAAGGTGATGCAGGCTACGCACTATCAGTCGAAATGGACGTCCTGATCAAAGGCGTAGACGAAGAAACAGCGCGCCAGCTGGTTGAAGAAGGCCACCAGGTATGCCCTTACTCAAATGCAACGCGTGGGAACATTGACGTTAGCTTTAATGTGCGTACTGCTTAATAGGTGAATATACCCAGCGCAGCGGGGACGGAGTTGAGTGATTCATTTTTAGAATCATTCTAAAAATGAACCGGTAAACTCCGTCCCGCGTGTGCCACCCGCAATCCCCTGACAAGTAATCTGGTCAGGGGATTTTTCAGGTTAACAGCATAAGTCTAATGACACTTTTCTATGAACATCATCTGATTAGTTGAGAACCACCTGAATTATTCTTTGAAGATGAGATGTTATTCTCAGAACACCGCCGGTTATTCTCTGAACATCACCGATCATTCTACGAACATCCCTCAGCATCAAAAACATCTTGTAATTCCTATATAGATATGTAAGTATATTTACATGACATGTGTAAAGACATATGTAAAAATGGAGGTCTTCATGATGAAGATTGAAGATGTATTAATTATTGGCAGTGGTGTGGCGGCGTTACAGCTGGCTTCTTTCATCAGAGCGGACTTTAATGTGAAAATACTCACAAAATCTTTGGTCAGACACAGCAATTCTTCTTTGGCACAGGGAGGCGTTGCAGCTGCTGTTGGAACAGATGATGTTGACTCCCACGCAACAGATACGCTGAAGGCTGGCAGATACCACAATGATGAGCGCATCGTACGTGACATTGTTCAGGAGGCGCCGGAATTAGTCAGTCCTTTATCCGCTATATTTGACCGGAACGCACAGGGAGATTTGCAGCTGGGATTGGAAGGAGCGCACAGCAGGCACCGTATTTTACATAGTGGCGGGGATGCGACGGGAAAGAATTTAGTCGATTATCTGTCCAGTCGGCTGCATTCAAATGTCAGTATAGAAGAAAACATGTTCAGCTATGAATTGATGATGGACGAGGATCAAAGCAGGTGTATTGGGGTCAAAGCAAAGGATTCACAAGGCGGTATTCACTGTTTTTATGGACAGCATATTGTACTTGCTACGGGTGGGTGCGGGCAATTGTATGCTTATACGTCTAACGCTTCAACTGCGACTGGCGATGGGATTGCGATGGCGTATCTTGCGGGTGCTGAGATAGGGGATATGGAGTTTATTCAGTTTCACCCGACACTTTTACATAAGAATGGCAGTGCATTGGGACTGATCTCTGAGGCTGTAAGAGGGGAAGGCGCGGTACTTGTCACTGAAGATGGCAGGCGTGTGATGGAGGGTGTTCATCCATTAAAAGACCTGGCGCCGCGTCATATCGTTGCGCAGACAGTTTTCAGTCATATTGAAAATGGTCAAAGTGTTTACCTTGATATCAGCAGAATTGGCAATTTCAAAGAGCGGTTTCCTTCTATTTCAGCGATGTGTGAGAAACATGATGTTGATCTCTCGACAGGCAGAATCCCGGTAGCGCCGGGAAGTCACTTTTTGATGGGCGGGATTAAAACGGATCTGACTGGTCGAACATCTGTTAAGGGATTGTATGCAATCGGGGAAGTTGCCTGTACGGGTTTTCACGGGGCCAACCGCCTGGCGAGCAATTCACTTCTTGAAGGGCTTTATCTGGGAAGAAATCTTGCAGGGTTGATCAATCATGCTCCTGAGACATCTTTGTTTCAACCATTTCAGCAAAAGTTTAAGCATGCATTATATCAACCAGTAGAGCTTCCGGACCCTCGGGTGCTGAGGAACCGGATGATGAAATACGTGGGCATTGTCAGGTCAAAGGAATTACTCGAACAGCAAAAGCACTGGCTGGATCAATTTTGTTTAAAGAAAATCAGCAGCCTTGATCAATATTCGGCAAACGAATTGACAGGCATTTTTATGGGCGTCACAGCGAGCCTGATTACGGAATCAGCTTTACTGAGAAATGAAAGCCGCGGCGGTCATATCAGAAGTGATTGTCCGTTTGAGGATGACAGCGTATGGGCTGGGAGAACATTGATTCATCAGATTAAAGCGGAAAAGGGGATTGTGTATGAATACGGTAAAACTTCGGTTATCTATTGAGCAATTTCTGATTGAGGATATCTGGGAACAGGATCTTACGACAGATACAATTTTTACAGGTGACGCGCAGGGTGAAATCGTTTTTTTAGCAAAAGAGAATGGGATATTCTGCGGTCAGGATATTTTACTGACAGGATTTCCTCTTTTAGATGCGGACGTTGAGGTGAGCATTTTTGTAAAAGACGGTGACGCTATTCAGGCGGGGCAGGAGCTGGGAAAGGTAGTCGGAAAAGTCTCGGCGTTATTAAAAGGAGAGCGGGTCATCCTGAATCTCGTGCAGCGGATGAGCGGGATCGCGACACTTACTCAAAAGGCTGTTCAAACGCTTGGAGAAAGTGATACAAGAATCTGCGACACGAGAAAAACAACGCCCGGCCTACGCATGTTTGAAAAATATGCAGTGCGCTGCGGAGGCGGATATAACCACAGATACGGTCTGTATGACGGCATCATGATCAAGGATAACCACATTTCTTTTGCCGGCTCTATCACTGAGGCGGTCCAAATGGTCCGGGCCCGTACCGGTCACATGGTAAAGGTTGAAGTAGAGACTGAAACAAAAGATCAGGTCATAGAAGCAGTTGAAGCAGGGGCAGATGTGATCATGTTTGATAACCGGACACCTGAAGAGATCGTACAAATGAAGGAGCTTGTGCCAGACCATATCATCACAGAAGCGTCAGGCGGTATTACGCTTGAAAACCTTGGTGATTACAGTGACTGCGGCGTGGACTATATTTCGCTCGGCTTCCTGACCCATTCCTACAAAGCGCTTGATATCAGTGTAAAAGTAACAGCTGGTGACACTCATCCATTATCTGAAAGAGGTGCCCTGATATGACAATGACTGAAACAAAAAGCCGTCTGGTAGAAGAGATTCAACAGTGGAAAGAAAAACGCAATGCGATTATTCTTGCCCATAACTATGAAATTCCTGAAGTCCAGGATATTGCGGATGTGCTAGGAGATTCCCTGATGCTTGCACGTGCAGCAGCAGAAACGACGGCAGATGTCATTGTATTCTGCGGCGTTCATTTCATGGCTGAAACTGCGGCCATCCTGAATCCTGAAAAAACCGTGCTGCTCCCTGACCTTGAAGCCGGCTGCTCACTCGCTGATTCCATTACAGCAGATCAGCTGCGTCAGTGGAAGGCTGAGCATCCGGGCGCGGTTGTCGTGGCCTATGTGAACACCACAGCTGAAGTCAAAGCGCTAAGTGACTATTGCTGCACCTCTTCAAATGCAGTGGACATCGTGAACTCAATTCCGGCAGACCAGGAAATCCTCTTTTTGCCGGACATGTTCCTCGGATCTTTTGTACAAAAAGAAACCGGTCGTGACAACATGCAGATCTGGATGGGCGAATGCCATGTCCACGCAGGCATTCAGCCAGGTCACGTCGATGAAGTAATGGCACAGCACCCGGATGCCGATCTCCTGGTACATCCTGAATGTGGCTGCTCCACATCAAGCATGTACCAGCTTTCAGAAGGCATGCTTCCAAAAGAAAAAACGCATATCCTTTCAACAGGAAATATGCTGAAGCACTCGAAAAACGCTGATGCATCCGAATTCGTCATCGCAACAGAAGTTGGCATCATCCATCAGATGCAAAAGCAGAACCCGGATAAGCGCTTCATCGCAGCAAACGAACAGGCCATCTGTCCGTTTATGAAAATGATCACCCTTGAGAAAGTGCTGGACGCACTGAAGGAAAATCAGCATGTCATCACAGTCGATAAAGAAACAGCTGATCAGGCGAAGCTGGCGATCGAGCGGATGATTGCGATTGGTTAGATAAAAATAGAGATTGTTGACCCCCGACTGAAATCGGGGGTTTATGTATGAAGAAAACAATAATAAGTCTTGGGTGGATATTTGTCTTTGCTACTACTGCAGCTTGTAGTAACAGTGAAAGAGAAAGCCCTTCTAATATAGCTGTAGAGTGGTTAAATGCATCATTACAAAAAGATCAATCCACTATGTTGGAACTGATTGATCAAAGTACTAATGCACTAGATCCAAAAGAGGGAGCTGTAAATGACTTAGCTATTGAAAATTATACTTTGACTGAGTGGAAAGCAAACGACGAACGTTATTTTTATGAAATTGTCTATGAGCATCCTGATAATCAAAGTGTTGCTACTGAACAAATGGAAGTAATAAAGAATGATCAGGGTGAATGGTAAAGGACTAAATACAGTTATTTAGCTGGGTTTGAGTCATTAACTGCTGATCTGAAATCTAAAGTAATAAAGGAGACGAATGAGTAATGCGAAGAGTCTTTCAATCGCACGTCTGTTGATTAGCCAAAATTTAGGTTTCCCAAATAGACCTCATCTTTCAGTCGATAAAGCCATTCAGCTAATGCGTTCTGCCAGTCAATCGGTAAATCATCACATAGAAATAAACGCTTAAATCCCTTTTGTGACAAGCTTTTAGTTGCTTTCACTTTAATCTCTTCAAAGGTCCATTTGATCAGAATATAAGTGATCAGAGCGACAAACAGCTGAGAAAAGACTGCGTTTTGTGATTTTCCAAATAAAGTCGGGACATTCAGTTGTCCTTTGATCCATTGAAAGAAAGATTCAATCTTCCATCGAGTCTGATACATCCCTGCAATTTCTTCAGCGGAAAGTTCCGTTACGTTGGTCGCAATATGCATCAGATGACCTTCACGGTCAGTAAATGAAACGACTCTGAACCGGTTCTCTGTCCGGGATTGCTTAGTTCCAAGACGACAGGTAATATCACCTGTTACATTAGATGCCGCCGGTGAAAAACGCTGAAGAGAATAAGGTCTGTGAAACTCAATATTGTCTTTTAAGCGAATCACAAAGCGCTGTCCATTTGCTTCGTGCACATCGAGTTGTTTGTGCTTGCCATACGCTCGGTCCTGCACAAGAATAAAGTCTGAATCCGCCAGTGAAATACCGGCAGGTCCATCATGGACCAACCCTGTTGTTTCCTTTACTTGAAAAGGCATCTCTGTGACAGGTGTATAAGCGACATGGAGCTTAATCCCTGATCGCTCGCCATGATAAGGTGCCCAGGGCAGCCTTGATTTGCCAACGGTAACCGTAGTGGAATCGATCAGTAATAACGCATTTTTGATCGGCTTTGAGCGCGATTACACTGGCTGACAAGCAGATGAAATAGGTCCTTCGCCAATTCATAAGGGACTTCAGCGATCTTTTTACTAATCGTTGAATAATGAACAGCGTTCAATTGAAGAGAACTCATCTTGTCCGCACCGTCACGATAACCATCCCATTTTTCAAGCGCTGCGGCCATAAGAAAATCAATGAGATCTCTCACACTGAATTTACGAGAAACATCAGTATAATTATGCTTCTCGAGTAAAGAGCGAAATGAATCTGTTGAAATTAAATGATCAAATAAAGCGGAAATTGTGCTAAACTGGTTCATAGAAAACACCTTTCTGTGATGTGGGTTTGGTCGCTTAACATCGTATCAGAATTGGTGTTTTCTTTCTATATTTAGTTGGAAAAAACTAGCTAATCAACAGACGTGATAAATTATGTTGCATTATGATACCTTTTCTTATTCTCACTTCATTCTAATACAACATAATTTATATTGTGTTGTGTTTTTGAAGTTAACTTTTTCTATCATAAATCATTTATAACTACCCTTTATGATAGATTGCTTTTGAAATGAGTTTTGACATAAAAAAGAAGAAGATTCTCATCTTCTTCTTAATCCTTTCAGGAACCATCGTTTTTGATAGTTAAGGGGAGGCTAAGCAAGGTTGATCGTTTCAAGTAGATAAGATATCCTTGTGAAAGATTCAGAGATAGGTCTGCTGTAGATAGAAAACGACCTTTTCGTGTGAGAAATTATTTCGTATTACTAGAGGCTATTTAAATCAAGGTGAAAATGATCTATCGCATTAATTAAATCAACAGGCTCTTTGAATTTATGCTTATATACCTTACACTTATGTAATATCTTTATTAGAGAGAAGGGGTGTAATGAATAATAATATCGCCACATTAGAATTTCAAACTACTAAAAAAGACTATATTGAATTAGTAAAGTATATGCCGATAAGCAGACTGTTATATTGGATACAACTCGGGGTCGTTTTCTTAATATCGGTGGCTTATTATATTTATTTAAGAATATCCAATGAAATAAGTATAGAGAGTAGCGCTGCACTTACTGCATTTCATGTAATAGAGATCCTTGCTTCGGTTTTGTTTTTGATCATCATTGGGACAGCTTCCCACTTTGCTATGATTGCTAATTTTAAAAATAGTGGTAAAAAATTATTTTATAAATTTTCTCATGGGAATAATTCAATGCAGCAAGTTATTTTAGATAAAAAATCCAACGAGCTTTTAATAGGTAAAGTCCAACAACAAATACCGCTAGATCATCACTTAACTATTGTGTCCACAAAACAAAATTATTTATTTTATTATACTAAAGAAAAAAAGCCTGATAAATTTTTTATTCCTAAAAATGGTGATAAAGATTTTGAACAGGATCTGCAGGAAGTGATGAATTATATACTTAAAAATAAGAATATAAGATATCATTCTAAAAACCATTAAAAGCCGTCAAATTTTTTGACGGCTTTTAATACTTAAATTGGTTGTTGTTCCCTCATTTGTTCTTCAAGTACTTTATATAATTCGGTAGCCGTAAAAAGAAATGCGTCAACTTTAGTTCGAAGAACCACTGTTAATAAAGCGGCAGCAAATCCTGCTCCTAGAGCACCCAGAACTGATCCTTTTACAATATTTTCATAATTATTCTTGATTGCTACTTCAAGCTCTTCTAACATTGGAGGGAAATTGGGATCAAAGATCAATTCAAATTCAATCGCTAATGAAGTGGTTAGTCCCGCTTGAACTGGAATATCTTGCATGTTTGTTATCACTTTAATTACGGGATTATTATTACTATCATTAGCAATAGTAGCCTGGATCTCTCCATCATTAATAATCTTGTGGATTGCAATCCCTTCACTTCCTACCTCTATTTGAAGATCAAATTTCTGTCCAAATTCATTAATGAAACTTTCAATTTGAGTAGAAATCGCCCCCTGGATAGTCCCATCCTTTACTGTGAATTTTGTATCAGTAGAACCAAGCGTTTTTAGACGGGAAGAAAATGTTACGTTTAATTCAAACGGTCCAAATGGATAGTTGAAGGTATGTCCATCAATAAATTCACCACTTGGAATGACAGCGTCTAGCAAAGAAAACTCTTTAAAACTTTCAACAATGTTAGACCGTTCATCTAGAATCAATTTTTGTTCCTGTTCTTTAGTTAAAACAGGTGCCCCATCATGTAGTCCTAAGTAATCCAAAATTTCAGTTGCGATTGCTACCGCAAAGTCATCTGGTCGATTACGTAAGAGCCAAGCATCCGCAGGGTTTGATAAAAAGGCAGTTTCGACTAACACAGCTGGCATAGTAGTATTAGTAATTACGCGGAAGTTATTATCTTTCGCACCTCTATTTGGTATACCCAAGTTAGTAGAAATGCTCTCGGCAATGTTTTTAGATAAATTCCATGTAGTTTGTGAAGCATTACGAGTAAAGCATTCAGTTCCTCGAACAGTAGGAGAATTAATCGCGTTTCCGTGAATCGAGATAAATAAATCCGCTCCCCAGCTGTTAGCTTTGTGAACAATTTAATCTAAAGTAGAATACGTATCGAACACACGTCTATAATTGACATTCGCTCCATTAGCAGAAAGGATTTCCCCTACTTTTCGGGTGATGATAAGGTTCACATCTTTTTCTAATAATCCATTTCCACTTGCACCATCATCATGCCCACCATGTCCAGCATCAAGAAAAACCTTTACACCTCCGGGATTTGCTGTGCTAGGTGAACCAACACTTCCGCCTGGCGATGTATTCCCTGTGGACTCTCCAAAAATAGGAGTAGAAGTGATCGAACTATCATCATCTCTTGGAGCGTAAATATTGACTGTCCCAAAGCTTTCCGTGCTAATTGTATTTTGAAAAACTCCCTGTCCTGAACACATTTATGAATATTTACAACTTACAAATAACTATTCGTAATAGCCACACTAAGATTCTTTCATCACTCACTTCTGACTTTCCTTTATTCAATTGACTTGAATTGTCAGAATCGTGTTCAGGACAGGGAGATGTATTCAATCGATTCAGGCAAAAAGGAGATTTGATGAGTTGATCCATCGCTTTCGCTTTCACAGTTGCGGTGCAGTTGCGAAGATCATCAAAACATATACACAGCGATATGATGCGTTTTTAGATACCATTGTTTCTCCATATTCAAACGGAATTATGGAGGGCACAAACAACAAAATTAAACTGATTAAACGCCGAGGCTATGGGTATCGCAATGAGCAAAACCTGTTTCATCGCATTTGTTTAGAAACAGGTTCCCACGACTTTTGGTGATGAACCCAAACAGTGTAGAATTACTATCAGCATTCAAATCCTCCTCCAAGAACCACAGTTAATCACACTAACGGAATTTGATTAGGTCCTTGATATTGTTTTGTAGATTCCATCAGCATAATAATTTCTGTTTATCATTTCACTGACTCTCTACTATAATACTATTTAACAGAAGAGAAGTAATTTTGTTCATATTTTATAGTAAAGTACCTCCGGTGAATTACTTATTATTCATCAGTACCATTCCACTCATTTACTTTCCTTTTTTACATTTAATGAGATTATACTTTTATAATAGAAGGAGAGAGCAATTAAAACCTACTTAAACAGAACACTTGTTTGTCAGAAAATTCTGTGTTAAGGTTATTTTAACCTGTATTCATCTATTATCTAAGGGGGTAATCCAAACTATGGCTTTATGTCAGAAACAGTTCACTGATTTTCATGAAACAATCAAATTAAAACTAGAAAATAAAGTGCTAAGTGAGAAACGTGACATCATTATTAAACGTATTAAAGAAAATTTATCTGAAGATGAACATAAACCATTCACCATATTTAATCAGGGCTCATATGCCATGAACACCGGGATTGTTCCACTAGATGAAAATTACGATATTGACGTCGGTTTGTACTTCGATATGTCTCAGGATGATGCCAAACCGGTAGAGGCTAAAAAATGGGTATATAAAGCTGTAGAAGGTCATACCGATGATGTTAACTACAAGAATCCATGTGTGACTGTAAGTTATAAAGCTGGTTATCACGTAGATATTACGGTTTATGCAGCTACGAATAACAATGGGAAAGTTTATTTGGCAAAGGGAAAACCAACCAGCAGTGCAGAAAAAAAGGTGTGGGACGAATCCAATCCAAAAGACTTGATCAAGGAAATAAAAGATTATCTTTCAGACGAAGATGACAGAAAACAATTTCGTCGATTGGTTCGCTATCTTAAACGATGGAAAGACGAAAATTTCAGTGCAGGAAATGGCAAACCGACTGGTATTGCATTGACATCCTGTGTTCATCGGTGGTTAAGCGTCAAGAAGGATGTTGATATATTCAACGGAAAAAGAACATACAAGGATTTGGAAGCTTTGATCCATGTTGTTCAGCAGATGATATGGAACTTTTCCGATGAATACGTAGAAGTCGATGGTGAATACAAATGGATGCCGCGTTTAAAAATTCAGCTTCCGGTCGAGCCGAGACCCGATTTATTTGAAAAAATGACCCCTTCTCAAATGAAGCGCTTCAAAGAGAAGCTGGAAAGTCTCCTTAAAGGATTGGAAGCTGCGAAGGAAAAAGTGGATCCAGTTGACGCGGCCGAACTTCTCCAAAAACACTTTGGAAGTGACTTTCCAATACCCCCTAGATCAGATACAGGGAAAAAATCGGTTGCTACTGCGGTTGTTCCAAGTTCAGAATCGGCGAGCGAGTGATGGTATGAAACTTTTAATAAAAGAGTTAAAAGAAGAACTGGCTTTACTTGACCAGCATATCCTTTTAGATTTTGAAGCCTTAGTAGCACCTAATCCAATGGATTATAGGGGGCTTAAAGAAACAGCTAAATTATCCGTGCTGATTGACGGAGAGCCTACTGAAATTATTGTAGGTTTTCCGGATACATTCCCCCATGCACTTCCTTCCTTTTTCTATAAGGAAGGTTTTTTCGGCTCGTTTCCTCATCTGGAAGAGGATGGATTGATTTGTTTTACCAGAAATGAATCACTAATTCTCGACTCCAGATACCCTGCTTCCATTTTAATAAATTGTTTGGAGAAGGTCATAGATTTAATGGAAAAAGGATTATATGGTGAAAACAAAGAAGATTATTTACTTGAGTTTGAAGCATACTGGCGTAATGGTGCTGAAATGAAAATTTATTCCTGCATCGATACCCAAAACCAAACAGTAAGACATCTAGATTTATGGTTAAAGGAAATAGGAGGGAATTACTCCATTTTTGCTTCAGAAGAGAATGAGAATTTAAGTTTCGCCATTGAAAATATCTTTCAAACCGATAGAACAGGTTCAGTTAATTGCAGATGTATTTACTTTCCACTAGAAAAAAACACCTTCTTCATGCCACCAATCAAAGATACAGAATGGTCTCATGCGACTATTAAACAAAACATTATGGGCAATCTTTCTTCTGAAAATCAAAAAGTCTTTCGTTCCTTGGTTCAAAAGAAATCGAAAAAATTTAATACTAAATTTGATTTTGTGATAATTGGATTACCAACATCCAACGGAAATGTTGTTTTGTTTAGCTATGCATTTTATGACAACGAGTTTTCAATAAAAGGTTCTGCAAAGAAAATTCCGTTTCATCCATTTATATTAAGGTGTAAAAATTTAAAAAAGATAAAAGCAACTATCAGTAGATGGCATCCATCCCACATGCTGAATCGAACAGGCGGAAATACTACTTTGATGAACAAGCATGTCTTGATTGTGGGAGCAGGGTCCATTGGTAGTGAGATTGCCGTACGTTTTGCTAAAGCTGGAGTAGAAAAAATATCGCTTGTTGATCACGATATAATGGAACTGGAAAATGTTCACCGTCATGCTCTGGGAAGCAATCGAGTTTTTCAATTATCAGAAGGTAGAGGATTACTTCACCAATTTAAAGTCCATGCCCTTGCCGAAGAAATTCAACAAAAATACCCTTTTACAACAGTAAAAGAGTATGCTAAAAATTTTTCAGATTGTTTAAAAGAAGAATTGTTTGATTGGTCAAAAGTAGATTTAGTGGTAGTCTCAATTGGCATGCCAAATCAAGAAATGCAAATAAATCGACATATGCTAAGGCTCCAAGACTCTCCTCCGGTGCTTTATACATGGGTAGAGCCTTTAGGAATTGGTGGGCATGTATTGGTTACAGCTAATCAGGTGAAACAGGGCTGTTACCAATGCCTTTTCAAACCTGAAGAAGACGATCCTATATATAATCGATCAGCATTCGCAGAACCTTTTCAAGAGTTTTCAAAAGCGGTAACAGGATGCGGTTCTGTTTTTACTCCATACAATTTTTTAGATAGCGAGCGCACAGCAATTCTTACTGCGGCAACGGGTATAAAGGTGTTGACTCAAGAAATAATAGACAATCCGCTGCTTTCCTGGAAAGGCGATGGACAAACCTTTCTCAGTCAGGGATTCCATTCTACTTCGCGTTATGCATTAACGGAAGAAGAACTACACGCTTCTCGCCTAATGTACAAAGATTTGGAGTGTCCTGTATGTTCTTTTTAGGAGGAATTATGTGATGAAAGAAATGATTTTTCCACTCCCCGATGGTCGAAAACTGTTAATTCGGCCAGAAGCTCTGGAAAAGATGAGAAAGTATAGGCAACTCCAGAAAAAAGATACAGAAGCAGGCGGCATTTTAATTGGAAGGATTCTGTTTGAGAGTAATGATTTTATAATAGATAATGTTTCTGAACCTATGTTTTCCGATATCAGAAAGAGAGCTTATTTTAAACGAAAACCTGCAGCACATCAAGCGTATTTTGATACTGAATGGGCTGCTTCAGATGGTCGATGTTTTTATTTGGGCGAATGGCATACGCATCCTGAAACAATCCCCCATCCTTCGATAGTAGATATGACGGACTGGAACAGGATTATGAATTTGAGCTTTGAATCCGACTACTTATTCTTTGTGATAGTCGGCACTCAGGGCACAAAAGTTTGGGGTGCTGACCGTGACAACGAAAGAATTATTGAGTTGAGGGGAGAAAAAAATTATGAGTGAGTTAAATAATCCGAATGGTAGACGGTCTTTAAGTAGTGCAGAACAAAACTATCTTTGGATGAGTTCTGGAGGAATCTGCTCTTTTGAAGGATGTTCAAAAAGGCTGGTGTCTTCTACAAATGGTTTATTAACGAATACAGGCATAAAAGCTCATATAATTGGCCACAAAAAAGGTGCAGCGCGACATGAATACATGGAGGAGTATGGGTATACATACGATACATTAGAAGACGTCAGCAATCTTATGCTGATGTGTTATAAACATTCCAAATTGATTGATGATAAACATACAAGAGAACAGTTTCCTCCAGATATGTTATTCAAAATGAAAGAAGACCATGAAAAATGGGTCGATTCCTGGTCAGAATTAAAGAAGAAAAATAGTATTGCTTTGATACATAAGAAGTTAGGCCCACCAATAACTGATATTGAATACGAAGGAGAAGCGCCGTATATTCTTTTGGAAGCTGTGGAAGAACAAAATGAATTTTTAGACTTTACTTCTGAAGGATGGAAAAAAGGAAAACAGGAAAACGAACAATTGGCCATGAAGTTCAGTGAGCGACTTCGGGCCCGAGAAGTCGATGCAGCAGAAATTTTCCCACTCTCTCCTGTTCCTTTATTAATCCATATGGGTTTTCTTCTTACAGATACTCTAACTCTTTCCATTTATCAGTTTGATCGGGAAAAACAGGTTTGGGTGAATAATCAACCAGTTGAAAAAGAGAAAACCGCAATCCATTTAGTTGAGGAAAGCAGAATAGAAGGAGAAAAAGAACTGGCCGTTCTCGTATCAGTGAGTGGAATTGTTAAACTAAATGATGCTGAAGAAGCTTTAAGACGAAACTTCGACTACCTTTCTCTTACTATAGATAATCCAAGTGTTAAACGTATTCTTTACCGAGAAGAGGTTAAATCCATACAGAGCAGATTGAAAGGTTTGGTAGAACACTTGATTCAACAGCAAGACTATGAAAAAATCCATCTCTTCTACGCTGGACCAGCCGGACTTGCCATTGAGATTGGAAGAGGAATTAACCCACGAATGTGGGGCGAAGTCTGTTTGTATCAATATGATAGACGTACCCAACCTCGATACAGCAGGGCTCTTTCTCTAACTTAAAAAGAAAAGGAATTGATTCTTTATAGGATCAATTCCTTTTCTTACTTATTGTAGTATTTTTAACATGTAAAACGATTGTATTCTTGATGATGATGTATGCCAAAGGATTTCTTTAGTTTCATTAAGAACCTTAGTAGAATGCATGTTGGAAATACAACAAATTTTTTTGGTTACCCAGGTTTAACGGGCTAAGATGATTTCCGCAGCTTTCAATCGAATCGATTCTTCAGTACTCTCTAATAACTCTTCAATGACTTGTAATGCGCGTTTTTCTATTTCAGATATTTGCTGACTAGGACCACCGAGTATAATTTTTTCGATAAATTCATAGTGTTTGGTAATATCCGCGAGTGCACGTGGATAACGTAGTGATCCTTTAATAGCTTCAGGTAAATCATTGCGTAAATACGGCTTTTTCTCAAAATACCAAGAAACTTTACGTTGGTGAGGGTAACCTGATATTTCTGGAATATCTTCATCTAAAGAAGAAACATACATATAATCTGATTTTATTTCACCGAAAAAGATATCTTTTTTATTGCTTGAGGGAACGAGAACAATATCTCCTATCGACATTTCATTTACTAAGATGTTGACATTGCTGATGCCTTCTCCCCAACCTTTCTCATTTAATAGTGTACGTAATGTCTCGAAATTTGTATCAGTTAAGTCTCTTTCTAATGGGTAACCAACTGCAACAATATTTTTTTCCAAAAACGTCTCTAAATGATCGCCGTAATGTGGCAGAGGACGAACTAACCATACTTTCTTTTTCATAATACACCATCTCCTTATTTTATTATAAAATGCTTATAAGCGCTTGTGAGTAATATAACACTAATTTTTCTTATAATCAACAATAAGTGATTGTGAGTAAAATTAGTATTTAGGAAATGTTTAAGTTCGATCACATGATTTCTATTCATTAACATGAAGGTAGCAAATATATAAAACTTAAGACTTAAAGAGAGATAGTTTATGTAATAAGTTTTGATATGAAAATATATAAAAAAGAAGAAGATTTACATCTCCTTCTTGTGTCTATCAAAATCCATCGTTTTTAGAGCATTGCATCAAATACTATCTTTAAGTCTCACGATTACTAGATTGTTTTTAATAACTATCTATTAGTGTGAAGATTGGCGTGAAACTTTGGGGACTACAAAGGTGAGAAGTGTGGTTCAACAATATATGTTATGATTTATTTAGTTAATAAATATTTGTTTGGAGGATTTTTGTATGAGTAATGATGTAGTAAATACGAAAGTCAATTTAACATTTGCTGATTCGGTAGAATTAATGAGAAATCTACCTGCATATAGATTTGCTTATTGGTTTGCAATGTTTATTACTCCTTTGATTACTTTTTTAAGTTATCTATCTCTCAGAAAGGAGAATGAAATTCTCGCCGAAACCCCTTCACAACTCACAGAACTAAATAATGAAGGAGCAATATTGATGAGTATTTCTGGTCTCTTTTTTGTGGTTATTATCCACTTTGTTATGAAAGCTATGCCAGGCGCTCTGGCAAAAAAAATTTACAAAACCCAAATGAATAAGGGACAAACTCAGCTGCAGGTTGGTTTTAATAAAAGAAAGCGAACATTTTTTTTCGGACCTAATCAAAAAGAATATTTAAGCCATGCTAAACTTTTTGTTTTTTCCACCTCTAATAATTTTCTTTTCTATTACGGAAGAAGTCCTAGAGCCGTAAAGTTCTTTTTGCCAAAGAAAGGAACAGAAGCGCACGAAAGATCAGTAAAGGAAATTATTGAAGCTCTTCGAAAAGAAGAAAATGTTTCAATCGTTGAAAAATGACCGTCTCTCATAAGAGACGGTCATTTTTATCTTTAAGTTTCATCAATGATTTTTTTAATTTCGTCAGTTAATAACAGCATTAAGAATACTGGAGGTGCCCAAATCGGCGCAGAAGGGACAGCTAATACTAACCATATTCCCCCAACAATTAAAGCGAGGACACCAGCAGTGCCTGCCACTGCTTGAAATTTAGGATTATTAACAGCCTCTTTAAAAGCCTCTTTTTGTGGTACCGTAATAAACTCTAGAAATTGAGGAACATCAGGATCAAACACAAGCTCTATTTGAATTAATAGATTTGCTTCGACTCCTTCAACAATAACAATATCCGGCATATTTAAAGTAATGGAAAACTTTGGGTTTCCGTTTTCATCAAAGCCGATTGAGTGTTGAATATCGCCAACTTTCATTAGGACTGCAAAACCTTTGTCGCTAGCAGCGTTCAATCCAATCCCAAAATCCCCTATATTTTCGGTGATTTTATTGTTAATATTCGCCCCAATTTCACCTTCGATTTTTCCATTTTTTACAATAGCTTTAGCATTAGAGAAGCCTGTTGTTTTAAGATGTTTAGATAGAATAAATTTTCCTTTAAATGGTCCATAAGTAAATTGAGCCTCATAATCACCATCTCCACCCGTCTCCAATACTGGAAGAGCATCTTTCACTGTTACATGTTCACGAAAAGGAAAATATGCTTCTCTAAAATTTTCAATTATTCTTTCGCGTTCTTCTCTGACCAACTTCCTTTTTTCTTCTTCTGTGAGAATTGGTTCAGATGGAACTAAACCTAAATTTGAAATGATTGCAGATGCAATTGCAGATGCAAACGCTTCTGGCTGTGTACGAAGTAAATATGCATCACCGCTATTCGTTAGAAAACCAGTTTCAACTAAAATTGCTGGCATCCTAGTATCTTTAATAACTCGAAAACTTTCCTGCTTTGCTCCTCGATTGTATATCCCCATACGTGAAGAAATGGATTCTGCGATCGCTGCTGATAATTGTGATTCTGCAGGCGAGGGGTTATCCGTAAAACATTCTGTCCCCGATACTGTGGCGCTAAAAATTGCATTACAATGAATTGAAATAAATAGATCTGCACCGCTACTATTAGCCATATCTACAATTTCATCTAATTTATTGTATGTGTCATATGAACGTCTAAATTGAACATTAGCGCCATTTAAAGCAAGGATTCGGCCAAGTTCACGTGTAATTGTCAAATTCACGTTTTTTTCAATAAGACCATTTCCGGTTGCACCGTCGTCATGACCGCCATGACCAGCGTCAAGAATGATCTTTACACCATTAGGATTCGAGACAATCGGATCATCATTTATGATAGTACTTCCGCCTCCAGATTCTGTACCCCCACTAACTTCACCAAAAACAGGAGTAGAAGTGATCGAACTATCATCATCTCTTGGAGCGTAAATATTGACTGTCCCAAAGCTTTCCGTGCTAATTGTATAACTATCTGTACCTGTTGAGCCTAGGATTCTATAAGACAATCCACCGAAAAGAGACGGGCCAAGATTACCTGCTTCATTCCCTGCCACCATTGGTACACCCAAAGGGTACACTCTCCAAGAAGTCATGTGTGGCATCAAGTTTAAATAGTTACCATGAGTCGCTCCAGCAGAACCATCTGCGGAATCTAGGTAAAGTGGAGAAGATGTAAAGGAACTGTCGTTGTCTTCGGGAGCGTAAATATTCACCCGACCAAAACTTTCCGTCAAAATCGTATATAAATTGGGTGAAGGTTGTCCAAGAATTTCATACGATAATCCACCATAGCGTGACGGCGCCAAATTTCCGACTTCGTTTCCACTCACTGGACTAACACCAAATGGATAGACTCTCCAAGAATCCATATGAGGGGCAAGGTTTAAAAATTCTCCCGACCCTGTTTCAGAAGAACCTCGATCACCACCGTTGGAGAACTCTGGACTATTTGAAATAGTACTATCTGGATCACGTGGTGCAAAAATGTTCACACGGCCAAAACTTTCTGTTTCTATCGTATATAGATCCCCTGAAGGTTCATCAAGAATGCGATAAGATAGACCTCCAAATGTTGCTGGTGCTAGGCTACCCACTTCATTCCCTGCAACTGGGCTAGCTCCGATAGGGTACACTCTCCATGAAGTCATGTGGGGCTGTAAGTTCAAGTAATCCCCTGATCCTGTTGAATTTGATTGATTATCAAACTGAGCAATCGTAGTGATTGAACTATCGTTATCACGAGGGGCGTAAATATTCACAGTTCCAAAACTCTCTGTTTGGATTGTATAAAGATCAGTGCTTGGGTTTCCCGTGATTCGGTATGATAATCCGCCAAACATTGTTGGCGCTAAGCTGCCAACTTCATTCCCTGCCACGGGTGATCTTCCAATAACATATACTCTCCAACTACTCATATGTGGCATAAGATTTAAATAATTTCCTACTGACATATTCTTATCTTCCTCTCTGTTTTTGCCGGCTTTTTTGACTAGTCACCCATATACAGAGTGAAAAAGAGAGAAAGTGTAAAGCAAAAAATTTGAATTTATTTTAAAAACCACCCCAAAATAAGAACATACGTTTGTTATGATGTTTCTACGGAGGTGAGGAAATGTCTAATAATCTCTATTCTTTAGTACTTTTAGCTAAAAAAGAAGAACAGGAGGAGAATCTAATAACATTAATAGAAGTTTTCCGTCCAATTATTAATAAATACGGAAGACTTCTTAGAGGAGAAGACACTAGACAAGATCTAACGTTACATTTAATCAAAGTGATAAAAAATTACCTCTAGAAAAATTTAAAGACCAGAATAATAAGGTCATCTTCAGCTATATCGCGAATTCATTAAAATACGAATACATTCGTCTTTCTAAAAAACGAGGAACCAAACGACTAATGAAGCGATTTTAGACTTTGAAGATTACATCGGGGAGACAACTTTAGGGTCAGAGATCGAGCTATTAGAAATGATGGAAGTGTTATCTGAAAAAGAGGCGTTTATCATTGACTGCATTTACATTAGTTTTTTTTCTGTTACTGAGGTAGCACACTATATGGGGATTTCCAGACAAGCAGTCAATCAGTCAAAGAATAAAGCACTTCAAAAAATTAAAACACTATACTTTATTGATGAAACACTAAAAAAGAAAGCATTCTAATTCCTGGGCGACCAAACCACAAGAAAAAACGCTTTCTATTTTTATTATATCGTATATTTAATGCATTAAAAATAGTGAACAAAAAAGAACCTGCCATTTAGGACAGGTTCTTCTTCAATCATTTTTCCTTTGACAATATAGTCAAAAGCTTTTTGATCTCAGGTAGATTTTCTTGCTGAAGCGCAATCATTTTTTTGTATTCTTCTTCTCTCTTTTTACTTGTTCTTAACACATATAAAAAGAGTAAGCCAAAAAATACCGCAAAAATACCCTGAGTAGCCAAGTACTCAATAAAAGAATTATCCATTAGTATTTACTCTCCTTTCTCTGTATGTAAGAGAGATAAAAAAGGATTTTGTAAACCAAGCTATTTAAATATTGACTTGCTCACTATATAGATTTTCATGCTGCCTAACTAAAGACATCACCCAATATTCCACGTACCAAGAAGAACCACCAGTCTCTGTCTCGGAAGTGCATATTTCGTAGGAACGAAACCTTAGTCCCCATCATGGACACCACATTAACAAAACCTTATCAATTCCCACACATCTCCTTAAAACTCCCTTAACATTCCAGCTGTAACATCATAACTGTGAAAGACAAGTGAATAGCAGTCCGGTATGACTTGATGAGAACCATGAAAACGAGAGAAGGCCTCTTTGTATTTTCATGGATTTTTTTATGCCTGCCGGGGAAAAGGAGTGAGCGTTTTGTTTTTAGAAAGATTGAAAGAATCTCAGGTGATTGCATCGATCAAAGAGCCGAAGCAGCTTGAGGCATTTGTTGAGACAGACATTCAGGCGGCCTTTTTACTGTTAGGAAATCTTACGGTGATTAAGCGGTATGTGGACTTTTTGAAGGAGCATGACCGGGATGTGTTTTTACATATTGAGAAAATTCCGGGGATCAGCTATGACCGTGAAGGATTAAAGTTTATCGCGCGGCATGTTCAGCCGACGGGGATTGTGACAACGAAACCCTCTTTGATTGCAGCGGCGAAAAAAGAAGGATTAATTACGATTCAGCGTCTGTTTTTAATAGATTCAGATGCTTTGAAAAATGGGCTTGAGAGTGCGGGGCAGGCACGTCCTGACTTTCTGGAGCTGATGCCTGGTGTGGTACCGCATTTGATTGAGCACGTGAAAAAGAAAACGGATATTCCGATTATTACGGGCGGCCTGATTCAGAACCGCAGACAGATGGAGAAGGCGATTGAACGCGGTGCGACAGCTGTTTCTACAGGGAGAACGCACCTTTGGAAGCCGCTTGTGGAGGTGGTTCGATGAGGAAAGTGGAGTTGAAGGGGATTACGAAATCCTATGATGGCAAGCATGATGTGCTAAAAGCGATTGACGTCATGATTGAGCCGGGCGAGTTTTTTGTACTCGTCGGTCCATCAGGATGTGGGAAAAGTACGATGCTCCGCATGATTGCAGGGCTTGAGTCAATTACATCAGGGGAGCTTGCGCTAGACGGGAAGCGGGCGAATGCGTTAAGCCCGAGTGAGCGTGATCTCTCAATGGTGTTTCAGAATTACGCGCTTTATCCGCATTTAACTGTAGAGCAGAATATCACATTTGGCCTGCACGTGAAAAAAGTTTCAAAAAGAGAGCAGAAAGAGCGCTGTAAGGAAGTGTGCGAGATGCTTGGGCTGAGTGATTATATGAAGCGGAAGCCGCGTGAGCTTTCAGGAGGGCAGCGTCAGCGTGTGGCATTAGCGCGTGCAGTTGTGACACAGGCGCCGCTTTGTCTGATGGATGAGCCGCTTTCTAATCTTGATGCGAAGCTGCGTGCGAAAATGCGCTCAGAGATCAGGCAGCTTCAAAGAAAGCTTGGTCTGACGATGATTTATGTGACGCATGACCAGACAGAGGCGATGACGATGGCGGACCGGATGATGATTCTATCAGACGGGGACGTGCAGCAGATTGGGCGTCCGCTTGATGTGTATAACAATCCGGCAAATACATTTGTTGCGTCCTTTATCGGCTCCCCGCCGATGAATCTGATCGATGCTGAAATGAAAGATTCCGTCCTTGTCGCAGACGGTCACTGGATGACCCCGGTCACTGCAGATATGAAGCAGAAGATCGGTTCAGGGCGCGTCACGCTTGGTGTGAGACCTGAACATATTGCACTTGCAAAGGATACGGAGCCTGGTTTTTTGGTTCAGGTGGCAAACGTTGAGGTGCTCGGCACAGAAACGCTTGTGACATTTGACTTTGGTGAGGAAACGCAGTGGATCGCGAAATGGCCGGGCCAAAGCGGTGTGCAGCCTGGCGAGCAGATCAGAATATGTGTGGATGACCGTCACTTGGCGTTATTTTCAGCTGAAACGGGTGAGCGGATTGTATGTGAGCCGGTGCCTGCTAAGAAGGTGTCGTTATGACGACGATTCAGCATGAATTCACTGATGACCGTCATGTAGAGCGGAAGCGGGCCTGGTCAAACTGGATGACCGGCATGCTGTTTTTACTGCCGTCGCTGATTCTATTCGGTGTATTTCTCTTTTATCCGATGGTCCGGACGGTGTACTTAAGTCTGTTTTTAACGGATTCGCAGGGTGTGCCGGTTGTATTTGTCGGCTGGGAGAACTTTTTGAATCTGTTTCAGTCGGCAAGCTTTCAGCTGAGTGCAAAGGCGACGGCGCTGTTTGTGCTTTATACGGTGCCTGCAGGAATTGTGCTTGCGACGGCGCTCGCAGTGCTCGCGAACCAGAAGCTGAGAGGCATCGGGCTTTTCCGGACAATGTTCTCTGCAACGATGGGGATGAGTGTGGCAGCGTCTTCTGTGATCTGGATGTTTCTATTTAACCCGTCAATCGGACTGTTCAACCGGATTCTGGCTGCGCTGAATATTCCGGGCGTGCAGTGGCTGCTTGATCCGCAGTATGCACTGCTGTCTGTGTCAGTTGCGACGATCTGGATGAATACGGGCTTTGCCTTTTTGATTCTGCTTGGCGGCCTGCAGAATATTGATCAGTCTCTGTATGAAAGTGCACGGATTGCAGGGGTGAGTGAGTCTTATAAGCTGCGAAAAATTACGCTGCCGATGCTCTCGCCGACACTCTTTTTCGTGACAACGGTTTCGCTGATCAATGCATTTCAGACGTTTGGGCAGGTTGACCTTTTAACAAAAGGAGGGCCGATGGAGTCGACAAATGTGATTGTGTATTCCA
The DNA here is from genome assembly GCA_000818095.1 of Jeotgalibacillus malaysiensis. Lineage (NCBI taxonomy): Bacteria > Bacillati > Bacillota > Bacilli > Caryophanales > Caryophanaceae > Jeotgalibacillus > Jeotgalibacillus malaysiensis. The sequence goes on along the minus strand of CP009416.1, from coordinate 3,380,169 downwards.
TTTATAAGGATGCGTTTATCAATTATAACGTCGGGTCTGCGAGTGCCCAGGCTGTGCTGTTGTTTGTAGCGGTGCTTGTGGTGACGGTGCTTCAGTTCAAAATCGGTGAAAGGAAGGTGCACTATCAGTGAGCATGGGGAAAAAGGTTTTACTTTATATGACGCTCACCGTCTCAGGACTTGCGATGGTGTTCCCGATTCTTTACGCCTTTCTCATAAGCTTTATGCAGGGTGGAGAGGTGCTGCAGGGTTCTCTGTGGCCGGAAACTTTCTCTCTTGCAAACTATGTGTCTGCGTTTGAGCGTGTGCCGCTTTTAACGTATTTATGGAACAGTCTGCTCGTGTCCGTGCTGATTATGGCGGGGCAGCTGGTGCTTTGCAGTTTGGCGGCGTTTGCGTTTGTATTTATTGAGTTCAAGGGACGCGAGTGGACCTTCTATTTGTTTATTTCCACAATGATGATTCCTTGGGAAGCGACGATGGTGCCGAACTTTCAGACTGTGCAGTCACTTGGCTGGCTGAACAGCTATGCAGGGCTGACGATTCCGTTTTTCGCAATGGCATTTGGCACGTTTTTATTACGCCAGCAGTTCAAGACGATTCCAAAAGAGTTGTATGAAGCGTCCCAGATTGCGGGGATCAGCAAGCTCAGATTTTTCACAGGGGTCGTGCTGCCAGTTGCAAAAACGACGATGACAACACTTGCAATTTACAGCTTTTTAACGGCATGGAATATGTATTTATGGCCGCTTCTCGTGACAAATAATGAAGCGAACCGCACTGTTCAGATCGGTCTGAAGCAGATGCAGACCCAGGAGATTGCAAGTGACTGGGGCGTTGTAATGGCTGGTGTGGTCATGGTGATTTTACCAACATTGATTCTATTATTTGCAGGGCAAAAACAACTTCAGGAAGGCCTCACACAAGGGGCGCTAAAATAAGGAGGAAACAATCAATGAAAAAGCTTTGGATCGGTTCAACTGCAATGGCACTACTTTTAGCAGCATGTTCTAGTGAAACAGATGAGGCAGTTCAGACAACAGACGCAACAGCAGCTCCGGCTGAAGAGGAGGGCAAAACAGAGGTTGTATTCTGGCATGCAATGAGCGGTGAGCTTGAGACTGCACTCAATACTTTAGTGGATGATTTCAACGCTTCACAGGAAGAATATGAGGTTGAGCCTGTGTTCCAGGGAACATATGAAGAAGCGCTGACAAAGCTGAACACGGTTGCCGGTACAGAGGAATCTCCAGCAATGATGCAGGTGTTTGAAGTCGGCACGAAATTTATGATTGATTCAGGTCATATCCAGCCGGTTCAGGACTTTATTGATGAAGAAGGCTTTGATACTTCTGTTTGGGAAGAGAATATCACGAACTATTACAGCGTAGACGGCGTTCAGTACTCCATGCCATTTAACTCGTCAACGCCGGTCCTCATTTACAATAAAGATGCATTTGAAGCGGCTGGACTTGATCCGGAGCAGGCGCCAATGACGTACAGTGAGCTGCAGGAAGCGGCAACAGCACTGACTGAAGGCGACCAGAAGGGCTTCTCGATTTTAAACTATGGCTGGTTCTTTGAAGAGCTTGTTGCAGCGCAGGGCGGACTGTTCGTTGATGCTGAAAATGGACGTGAAGGCCAGGCGACTGAAGCTGTATTTAACGGAGAAGAAGGACTGAACGTATTTAACCTGATCAAGGATATGCATGACGAAGGAACATTCTATAACTCAGGTCAGAACTGGGATGACATGCGTGCTGCGTTCCAGTCAGGCGCAACGGCAATGATTCTTGATTCATCTGCCGGTGTAAAAGGGATGATCGATAACGCACCGTTTGAAGTGGGCGTTGGCTACCTGCCAGTCCCGGACGATGCAGAGCGTAACGGTGTGATCATCGGTGGCGCGTCACTCTGGATGGCTGAAGCAATCGACGCTGAGCAGAAACAGGGTGCGTGGGAATTCATGAAGTACGCATCATCAGCTGAAGCGCAGGCGCAGTGGCACGTAGATACAGGCTACTTTGCAATCAACCCGGCAGCATACGATGAGCAGGTTGTTGTGGACCAGTGGGAACAGTATCCTCAGCTGAAAGTAACAGTTGATCAGCTAAAAGAAACGCAGGCAAACGCAGCAACAGGCGGTGCACTGATCTCTGTGTTCCCTGAAGCAAGACAGCGCGTTGTGAATGCAATGGAAAGCCTTTATCAGGGAGCAGATCCTCAGGAAGCACTGGATCAGGCAGCAGAAGAAACAAATCGTGCACTTGAAGTAGAGGCAGCAAAGAACGGAAACTGAAACAAGGGAGGCACGCATATGACAACCTTTTATGCTCATCGCGGGGCAAGCACGATGTGTCCTGAAAATACAATGGCCGCTTTCAGACAGGCACTGCGTGAAAAAGCCGACGGAATCGAAATTGATGTACAGCTTTCAAAGGACGGAGAAGCCGTTGTCATCCATGATGAAACCGTAGACCGCACGACTGACGGAACAGGTGCGGTGAAAGACATGACCGTGCTCGAGCTCAAGCAGCTTGATGCAGGCAGCTGGTATAACCAGGCTTGTAAGGAAGAAACCATTCCGCTTTTAGAAGAAGTACTGAAATGGATATCCAGGACAGACCTCAAGCTGAATATTGAGCTGAAAACCGATCGTGAGCCATATCCCGGGATTGAGCAGGTTGTTATTGATGCAGTTAAACGCCATGAGTTGAAGGAGAGAGTCGTTCTCTCTTCTTTTAACCTTGAAACACTGAGACGCGTACGTGAGATCAGTCAGTCCGTCTCGATCGCCGTTCTCGTATGGGACAATGTTGACGGTATCGTCAAATGCGCACGCCACCTCGGTGCAGATGCGATCCATGCGCGACCTGGATTCATGCACACAGCAGAATCACTGCGCGCAGAAGCAGCCGGGCTGCCAATCAGGCTTTACACGATTAACGAACCGGAAGATTTAAAAGGCATTGCGCCAGGGTTTATCGATGCAGTGTTTACTGATTCGCCGGCGCGATTGAGGAGGGCGCTTGGTGGCGCGGTGGGGACGGAGGTTGCTGTGTCGATTTTGGAATGATTCTAAAAATGGCGCAGGGCGGGACGGAGTTAAGTGAGTCATTTTTGTAATGATTACAAAAACGAAACACTCAACTCCGTCCCCACTGCGCCACCCGCTGCCCTGTAGCCCCCCTGCTGCCGGGCAGCATAGAAAAAGCGGCTGGCATGCGCGCCAGCCGCTTTTTTGCGTTTGATTTGGGGTAGGTCAAATGTCACGAAGTGTCGAAGTTCGGATGGGAAGCGTCGAACCACTTGGGTTTTCCGTCGAACATGACGTGTGATACGCCGAACATCAGCTGTTTTCCGCCGAACACCACATGTTTTCCCTCGAACATCGCGCAGCATTCCACGAACCAACTCAACCCAAACTCAATAAACCTTATCCCCGTTAAAAATCGAATTCTTCACCACAACATAATCTACATGCTTAATCGACTCAAGCGTTTTACCGCCTGCGTATGAAATCGATGACTGCAGATCCTGTTCCATTTCAGTCAGTGTATCCTGAAGGGAGCCTTTATGCTCGACGAACATCTTCTTACCTTCAACATTTTTCTTTTCGCCTTTTTGGAATTCTGATGCTGAACCGAAATATTCTTTCACACGTTTGCCGTCTACTTCTGTTGTTTCACCAGGCGATTCCTCGTGACCGGCGAATAGCGAACCGATCATCACCATCGATGCGCCGAAGCGGACTGATTTTGCGATATCGCCGTGTGTACGAATGCCACCATCAGCAATGATTGGCTTGCTTGCTGCTTTTGCACACCAGCGAAGTGCTGCTAATTGCCAGCCGCCAGTGCCGAAGCCGGTTTTAATTTTTGTGATACATACTTTACCAGGTCCGATACCCACTTTTGTTGCGTCAGCGCCGGCATTCTCAAGCTCTCTGACTGCTTCAGGTGTACCCACGTTTCCAGCGATCACAAAGCTCTCAGGCAGATGCTGTTTGATATGCTTAATCATTTCGATGACGGCATTCGAGTGGCCGTGCGCGATATCGATTGTGATATAATCCGGTACTAAATTAGCGGAAGTAAGCTCTTCGATAAAGCCGTATTCTTCTGATTTCACACCAACACTGATCGATGTAATCAGGTCTTTTGCCTGCATCTCTTTGATAAATGAAATACGTGCTTCCGGTTCGAAGCGGTGCATGATATAAAAGTAACCGTTTTCAGCTAAATGCACTGCAATCTTTTCATCAATAATTGTCTGCATATTTGCCGGAACGACCGGCAGCTTAAATGTGTGCTTACCAAACTTGACTGATGTATCGCACTCTGAACGGCTGTTAACGACACATTTTGCGGGAATTAATTGAATATCTTCATAATCAAATACATTATCCATATAAAACACTCCTAAAAGCGAATGATTTTTTATTATTATAATAAAATTGTTCGTACATAACATAATTTACATCAAATTGTTTCTCCTGTCAAAGTTTTCTGTCATTCGTTCGTAAATGAGGGTAGAGGAAGTATAAGGCGTCTTGAAAGGAGATCAGCGATGAACATTTATACAATCGGTCATTACAAACACACTGAAGAAGAATTCCTAAATATGCTGAAGGCTGCAGAGATCAGTTTTATAGCAGATGTACGAGCTTTTCCGGCGAGTCGCAGAAGCCCGCAATATAAAAAAGAGAACTTACAGAAGTGGCTTGAGCAATCAGGCATCGGCTACCGTCATTTTCCAGAGCTTGGCGGCAGGAGAAAAATCTCGGGTGAGGTTGGAGAGGAGTTAAATGCGGGTTGGCAAAACAGGTCATTTCATAATTATGCGGATTATTCGCTGACGGATGAATTTAAGCTTGGTGTGGGTGAACTTATCAGCCTTGCTGAGCGGGAAAACGTCGCTTATATGTGCTCGGAGCATCATCCGGCAAGGTGCCACCGGCTGATTATCAGCAATTGGTTGCAGGCAAACGGCTGGGAGGTGCATCATATTGTTCCGGGGGCAAAAGGTCAGCCGGAACTTGTAGCGCATGAGCTTGGTCAATGGGGAGCCACGCCTGTGATTGAATACAGTGGGGAGGTTGTCTATCCTGTTTTTCATAAAAAAGGGACTAGGTAGCCCCTTTTTGTAGAGTTATCTTGCGGAATAACCGCCATCGATAACTAATTCTGCGCCAGCAATATAGGACGCTTCATCAGATGCTAAAAAGAGTGCTGCATTTGCGACTTCCTCAGGCTGACCGAGGCGCTGCATTGGTGTTGCTTTTACGAGCATCTGGAGCGCTTCTTTTGCTTCTTTTAAGCCGTCAGTCATTGGTGTTTCGATTGTACCCGGGAAGATTGCGTTCACTCGGACCTGGTAGGGTGCAAGCTCTGCGGCTGCAGCTCTTGACGTAGCGCGAACAGCCCCTTTTGAAGCGGAGTATGCATTATTCCCCATTCCAATCAGTGCGGTGTAGGATGAGATATTTACAATTGAGCCTTTTTGCTGCTCTTTCATTACGTTGCCAACATGTTTGATCCCGAGAAACGTACCAAAGCTGTTAATTTTGCTGAGTAAGAGCCAGTCTTCTTGTGTAATCTGATCCAACGCTTTTTCTGAAGAAATACCTGCATTATTCACTAAAATATCGATGCGGCCAAATTCATCTTTGACTTCCTGAACCATAGTGGCCCAGTTTTCATCTGAGGACACGTCCAGCTTTTTTGTATGAATATGTTCAAGTGCTGCGATCTTCTCCAGGTTATGTTCGTTGATGTCTGCGGCGATGACTGTGGCTCCGTTTGCTTTGAAAAGCCTTGCCATTTCAGCTCCCATGCCGGAAGCGCCACCTGTAATGATTGCGATCTTTCCATTTAATCTAGACATTTCATTATTCACTCCTGATCGTTTTTATAAAATGATAGTGTCACTATCATTTATTATCGGAGTGTTCCTGTTTTCTGTCAAGAATCAGCACCTATATTAAAAAAACCTGACGCAGTGGTCAGGTTTTATCAGGTGCCTGAAGCTTTAAGAGCATTTCATCTTTTAGCCGCTTAAGTTCATTTTTATCAGGGGAAGTCGCTACAATATCAGAAGGAATCACGCTGTAGAGTGAATACTTCTTCACAGCAGTTCCGAACATATTCATGATCGACAGTGCGATGGAATCGGCGTGCTGATCGTTAAGAATGGAGCCGTCTTTCTGTCCTTCTGCAATAATGGCTTTTACCAGGCTGCGGATCTTTTCGTAAGAGACTTTTACTTCTTCAAGCAGTGCCGGCTCTACCGTTGAAAATGCAAGGTAGACCTCAAAGGCTTCAAGCAGTTTGATGACGTCTCTATTATCCTCTGAAATGTAGTCAATATAGTGATCGAAAAGGGCTGCTGTTTTATCGATCCCCCGGCCTTCAGATCGCTGTATCTGCTCAAAATAAGAAAGCTGTTCTGCAAGGATTGAGGTGATGACTTCTATCATTAGATTTTCCTTCTTCGGAAAATAACGAAAAAGTGTTGCGACACCAGGACCGGCCTCATCAGCAATCTGCTGCATTGTCGTTTTCTCGAAACCGTGCGCAGCAAAAAGCTTTCTTGCTGCCTGGATCATATTTTTCTGTTTCTCTTCTTTTTTACTCATTTGGTCTATCACCGCCAGCTTTAATCTGTCCCTATTTTAGCCTTCAGCCGTCTGAGGTACAAGTATCACAGCAGATGTTAAGCCCTCTTTTCAAAGCAGTCTTCACACAAAAACGATGCTTCATTTCTTAAATACACTTTAATTTCAGTAAATCCTTTTCTTTTCGGATAGCGGAGTTTTGCATACACCTGCTCGTCCCCTTCAATTTCCCTGCCGCAATTCATACACTTTGGTGGGTCAAATAGCATCTGTGAATCCTCCTGTTCTTTCCGGTTTTTGTCAGTTAAAATAAGTGTAGCTGAAATAGAGCAGGCCTACAATGGATTAGGAAGGGAGAAATGAAAATGATACAGCAGATTGGACAAATTGGGGTAACGGTTAAAGATCTAAAGCGCGCAGCAGCCTTTTATAAAGAGACGCTTGGTTTGCAGCAGTTATTCGAAACTGAAAATATGTCATTTTTTGAATGTGAAGGCGTACGGCTGATGCTGACGCTGCCTGAAAATGAGTCGTTTGATCATCCGGGTTCCGTTATTTATTTCAACGTACCTGATATTGAGGAAGCGTATCAGCGTTTAAAGGATCAAGGCGTTTCGCTATTGGACCAGCCTCATGTCGTGGCAAAGATGGGCGATACAGAAACGTGGATGACATTTTTTAAAGATACTGAAGGGAATACGCATGCTTTGATGAGCGAGGTGAAGGCCGGATGAAAAATCAGTTAATGAGAGTCGGAACTGTTTATCTTCCTGTTTCAGATCCGGGTACATCTGCTATTTGGTACCAGGAAAAGCTTGGAGCAGTGACCAACTATTCAGATGATGAAAAAGTGATACTGGATCTGGCAGATCAAAGCTTTTTTCTCGTTAAAGCTGAACAGGATCAATCGGCAAACTTTGTGGATCACAGGGGAAATGAGCGTTTTTCGCTGACATTTGAAGTGGACGGCGAGGCTGTGCTTCAGGATTTACATTATAGATTGAAAGGTCTGGGCGTGCAGACTGGTGAGATTGAAGACAGGGGGCATGCAGGCAGAAATTTTGTGTTTTCAGATCCGGATGGCAATTTGTTTGACGTGTGGAGTGAGCTGAGTCCTGCATATAAAGAGAGGTGGGGCGGTTGAAAAGACTTGAATTAAATCGTTCGCAAAAAGCAATTGTGTTATTGTCGCTTGCAGTAATTTTTCTTGTTTCTTTGGAGGTTAAGGATTATTTGGAGCAGCCGGATAATAGCGTGGACTTGTATCAGGAGCTGGCTTTTGCAAAAGATATAGAAGCAGCTGAATCACTAATGCTTGAGGGTTATGAACAACACTTTAAACGGGCGTCAGTAGAATACATGATGAGAAGAGATCGCAGGGCTTTTGACATTGCACAGTTCACGATAATTGAGTTTTACGATAAGACATACTTGATTGAAACTTCACCGGGTACAAAGCAATTACATATTTTGAATATTGAGGAAGCACCTGAAGAGGTCAGGGTTTATTTTCAGGAGCTTGGGGAGAAAGTTGATTAAATGGAGATCGAACTTGTAAAAGCAGTTGAAGCGGATGCAGAAGAGATTTTACATGCTCAGGTCGAGTCATTTTCAGAGCTGCTTAAGCGTTATCAGGATACGGACACAAATCCTGCAAATGAAACAGTAGATCGAGTGCTGGCAAGGATTAATCGGCCGGACGGGGCTTTATATAAAGTGATGATGGACGGCAGGCTTGCGGGAGCAATCTGTATTTACTGGAAAGAAGAAGGTCATTTTTGGATCAGTCCGATGTTTATAAGACCTTCATTTCAAAGTAGAGGCATTGCGCAACAAGTGATATTTCAAGTTGAAAAACTTTATCCGGTAGCTGTTTCATGGGAACTTGCCACAATCTTAGAAGAAGAGAAGAACTGCTATTTATATGAAAAAGCCGGCTATCTTAAAACCGGCGTCAGCAAGCGTCTGAACGATTATGCAACTTTAGTGTATTACAAAAAATCCGTATAACATCCTGAATGAGGTGTTATACGGAATCTAACTTAAAACGTATAAGACTCTCCATCCTCCGGCACATAAAGCCGACCAGAAAATCCTTTTTCCTCAGCAATAGCTCTCAGATCCTCACGTGACAGTGTCCAGTGATTGACTGCTTCCATATGGACCGCTACGATTTTAGCATTTGGGGCAGCTTTCGCCGTTTCATACACATCGTCTTTGCCCATTACGAGTGAGCCGCCTTCAAGAAACTGGTTATCCCCGGCATTTGCAACAATGATATCGGGCTCATGCTGACTGATTTCTTTTTCCACACCCTTATACCAGACCGTATCACCAGCTAAATAAAGCGTTTTTTCACTTTCATGTTTGAAAACGACGCCTGATACGTGGCCGAGCTTTTTAAGAATGTCGCCTCTGCCATGTTCACCGACTGTTTTCGCCAGCCTGATACCTCCAAAAGATGAGTTCTGAGTCAGTATTTCCAAATGACTGAAGCCATCCTCTTTCACTTTCTCCAAATCTTCTTCGTTTTGTACGAAAATCTTCAGGTCCTTTGGTAGAGCGTGCTTCGCGGCTTCGTCATAATGATCAAGGTGCAGGTGCGTTAAAATCACAGCATCAACATCTTTTACAATCTCATCAAGTGAAATCGGCAGTTCCACGAGTGGATTATTCTCCAGGCTTTCTGCGTTTTGAAATGGCGGATAAGCCCCTTTATCCCCTAAAAATGGATCGACAAGAAATTTTTTGCCGGCATAATGCACAATTAGTGTAGCGTTGCGTATTAATTGTATGTTCATCGTGTATCAGCTCCTGTTTTAAATGTTCCACAGTTACTCATACCCTCATGATCATTGCTTTTAATCACTTTTATCTGTGCTGATCAATCAGAATTGGATTGCCGTCCGGATCTTCGAGTGTGAGACTTGCAGGGCCTGACCCTGTTTCATCCGCTTCGCTTATTAAAGGGATCCCTGAGGTTTTCAAATGTTGTTGCAGTTCACGGATATCGGTGAATGAATCCAGGTTTTCTGCATTTTGATTCCACCCCGGATTGAAAGTTAGCAGGTTCTTTTCGAACATCCCCTCGAATAATCCAATGACGGTTTCACCATTCTTTACTATCAGCCATTTTTGTTCTATGTCACCGCCAAATATCTCAAATCCCAATTTTTAATAAAATGCTTTTGATGCATGAATATCTTTTACAGCCAAACTGATTGAAAAAGCACCTAATTGCATTTGAACGCCTCCATTTCAATGAATTGTGATTCTGCTTAAAAAGTTTCGACAACATGATCTGGAAGTCCTTTAGAGATCAGATTTATAATAAAGGGAGGAGTGATGACATGATTACAGTAATGGGCAGTTTAAATATAGATTTAGTGACAATAACAGACAGGTTTCCGACACCAGGAGAGACCATTAGGGGGTCAGGTTTTTCCACAGTTTTTGGAGGCAAAGGTGCAAACCAGGCTGTTGCAGCAGCAAGGCTCGGCGGTCAGGTGAAGATGGTTGGAAAGGTAGGGGATGATCTGTATGGTGAAAGCTACATTCAGCATTTGAAAGCAGAAAACATAAATGTAACAAGGGTCAGCAAAGAGTCAGATTACCCGACAGGTACGGCTGCAATCACAGTAGCTGAAGGTGATAATCAAATCATCGTTGTTTCAGGCGCGAACGGAGCTGTTAGCAAGACATATGTGAATGAAAGTCTGAAGGATCTTGAAAAGGGCGTATTGCTCGTGCAGCTTGAAGTACCTGATGAGTCTGTGGAAGAGGCGATGACGATAGCAAAAGCGCAGGGTATGACAGTGATTTTGAATCCGGCTCCATTTAAACCGATTCCTGCTGAATGGTGGGCATTGGCAGACTATATTACACCTAATGAGCATGAAGCAGCAGCTTTAAAAGCGGATCAGAACTTTAAAGACGAGTATAAAGTAAAATTGGTTATCACTTATGGTAGTAGAGGTGCAGCTTTTATTGAAAATGGAGTAGAAACATTGATTCCTGCACCTGAAGTCGAAGCGGTTGATACAACGGGAGCCGGTGATACATTTAACGGTGCACTTGCTGTGTTTTTAGATAAAGGATTTGAGCTGAGACAAGCTGTTGAAAAAGCAGTTCAGGCGGCAAGCTTATCTGTTACAGCAGCAGGTGCTCAAGGCGGGATGCCTTATTTGAAGGATCTAAGATGATCAAAAGGATGATTGCAGATGGCTATTAACCGAAAGCAGTGCCCGTCATGCGGCGCGAAAAATGCGGTGAAAATTCTATACGGTGAACCAACGTATGAAGCCTATCTGGAATCAGAAAAAGGTAATCTTCAGCTGGGCGGATGCTGCGTGTCGCCTGACTCCCCGGATTATCATTGCAAAAACTGCGGTCACGAATGGACGCGCGAATAAGCAGTAGATGCTGCATGTGATGGAATCCCCGAATTACATGCTTCCACTTGGGTCTGGGATTAGGAAATATGCAGGAGAGAAAGAGATATCCCGTATCATTAGCGAACTTCAGGGACTTTATTACAGGAAGCCTGCTTTTATGGATGAATTGAGGAAGATTTCAAAATAAAATATGTAAAGATTAAAGAAGTTATTTTTGTTGAGTTTGTTGGAATTTGAAAATATAATATAAAAAACGGAGGTGATTTTGTGATTGATAATAGGGATCTGGCACTTTGGGAGGCAGCAAAAGCACTGATTCAAGCTGACAAGGTGAAAGAGGCTATCTCAGTAATTGATTCGATTGCTTCTTCTACTACGGGAAATAAAGCAGTTCAGTTGCAATCAAAAGTTTCAATGGATCATAAAAAGCAGTTTGATCTTAAACAGTTAGATCGCCTTAAGCACTTGGCTAAAGAGTTCTCAGAATTAAAAGAATTACAGCAACAAGATCAGTTACAGGAAAAACTTGTTGAGTACCTTGATGGAATTGTTGATTTTTTAAGTGTGGATCATGCTCATGCGGCTCAGTTGCGGAAGTATTATTTCAGTCCACTGATCCAGGTAGCAGCAAATTCCGATCAACAGGTCAGCTTAGAAGAAAGTCCTCCCAGCAAAATTTCAAAGGAATTCTATACTTCTTCTGAAACTGCGCTGATTCTCGGAGTGTCCGATCAGACTGTCAGAAGAATGTGTGACAATGGCAAGTTTCCTGAAGCGAATCGGACAGATGGAGGACATTGGAGAATTCCCTCCAACTATTTTAAAGTGTCTCCGCAAGAAGCATTGCATGCTGAGCAGCAATTGAAAAAGATTCATTCAAAAGCATTGTCGGGAGGACCGGTGGATGAGTTTGATGTATCGTGACCCTCCTAAAGTATTGATAGATACTACTGTACTTTGCGGTGCGATCAGACGTCCGGGCGGCGTCAATGAAAGAATCCTGAAACTTGGTCGTACCGATCTTCTTTATCAACCTGTCATTTCTAAGTTGTGCCTGCTTGAATTTTACCGAAAAGCACTCGAAGGTCTGAGACAGGTTACGTTTACCCCTGATGAAATTGAAACTTTTATCCACTACATGATTTCCCCAATACTGGACCTTCATCCACCCGTGAATTCTGCTGTTGGCCGTTACTCTATTGAAACGGTTATACGAGAACACCGTCCTCTAAAAGAAGTGCTGGAACTATTATCAGGTTATTCAATTGAAGAAGCGGATGACTTTGCCATATCAAGTGAGCTTAAAGAACCACTGCATCAATTTGATCAAAACGATTTTCACGTCTGGATCACAGCTGTTCAGGCAGAGTGTGACCTGATTGTAACCTCTAATACAAAACGTTTCCCTAAACAGATTGGCACTATAAAAAGGATTCACCCTTCAGATTTTTACAGATTAATGATTGAGGACTCCTCAAAATAATGCTTGTAATCCCTCATCAAATGGCTATAATAGGTAAAAACAAACGTCAATGACAAAGAGAGTAGCTTGCTGTGGATGTGAAGCGAGCCGGGGATGGTGGGAGCCCGGTTGTGAAGCAGGGAGTGAAGCGCACTTTGGAGATGCAGGTCTGAAACGAAGTAGGAGCTGCCGGGGAGAACCCCGTTATCAATTTGAGTGGTTGTGAAAACAATGAGAGTGGTACCGCGGACGATTCGAACGCCCGTCTCTTTTCCTGTATGGAGAAGAGACGGGTGTTTTTTATTTTAGGAGGGGTTTTGGTGGATTATCAATCGTTATTTGCAGAAGCGTTATATCAACAGTTAAAGGACCAGCTTAAGTTAGAAAAGGTGGTTCAGCTGATCGAAAAACCGAAATTTGATGACATGGGTGACTATGCTTTTCCGTGCTTTGAGCTGGCAAAGATTTTTCGGAAAGCGCCTAATCAGATTGCCGGGGAACTTGCTGATAAGCTTGAATTGCCTTCGCTTTTTGAAAAAGTGGAAGCGGTCGGTGGTTATGTGAATGTCTTTTTAAAACAGGGGGAAGTGTCGGGTTCAGTCGTTGCAGAAGTGATTCAGGAGAAAGCGAACTATGGCACTCTGCATCAAGGAAGCGGCGAGGTCATCACGATTGACTTTTCCTCTCCAAACATCGCAAAACCCTTTTCTATGGGACATCTGCGCTCAACAGTGATTGGTCATTCGCTTGCGAGGATTGCTGAGAAAAACGGCTTTGAGGTTGTGCGCATTAATCACCTTGGCGACTGGGGTACGCAGTTTGGCAAGCTCATTGCGGCTTATAAGCTCTGGGGTAATGAAGAGAAGATCCGTGAAAACCCGATTAAAGAGCTTCTGACACTCTATGTAAAATTTCATGATGAAGCGGAGCATGACGCGTCACTGATTGATGAGGGTCGCCTTTGGTTTAAGCGTCTTGAAGACGAGGATCAGGAAGCGCGCGAGCTGTGGAAGTGGTTCAGAGAGGAGTCGCTGAAGGAGTTTAACCATATTTATGAGCTGCTTGGCGTTACGTTTGATTCAACGCAGGGAGAGGCTTTTTACAATGACAAAATGGATCGGGTTGTGAAGCTACTTGAGGATAAGCAGCTTTTAGAGGAATCTGAAGGTGCACTTGTAGTGGAGACGGCAGAAGGGGTGCCGCCCTGTCTGATTAAAAAGAAGGATGGCACGACGCTGTATGCAACGCGTGATCTGGCAGCTGCGATCTATCGTCACGAAACATACGGGTCATCGCGGTCGCTCTATGTTGTCGGCAATGAACAGACGCTGCATTTCAAGCAGCTGTTTGAGGTGCTTGGGAAGATGGGGTATGAGTGGAGCCTGGGACTGAAGCATGTTCCATTTGGCATGATGCTGGAGGATGGCAAGAAGATGTCTACGCGAAAAGGGAAAGTCGTGCTGCTTGAGGAAGTGCTGAAGGAAGCGGTCAGTCTTGCGCGTAAGAATATTGCAGATAAGAATCCTTCTCTGACTGACAAAGAGCGGGTTGCATACCAGGTAGGAACAGGTGCTGTGATGTTTCATGATTTAAAAAATCATCGTTTGAATGACGTGGAGTTCTCGCTTGATGCGATGCTGAAGTTTGAAGGGGAGACAGGTCCTTACGTTCAGTACACCTATGCGCGGGCATCTTCTATTTTAAGAAAAGGTGGCTATCAGGAAAGCACTGAACCACTGATTTTTGACAATGATCAGGCATGGCGTGTGGTTAAAAGTCTGATGGATTTTCCGGAAGCGGTGAAGCGTGCATTTGATGGAAATGATCCTTCTCAGATCGCAAAATATGTACTTGAACTGGCAAAATCGTTCAATCAGTATTACGGTAACGTGCGGATTCTGGATGCGGCAGAAGGCAGACAGGAGAAGCTTGCGCTGGTTCATGCAGTTCAGGTCGTGTTGAAGGAAGGTTTGTATTTGCTTGGAGTTGAGGCGCCTGAGGAGATGTAAGTATTAATTTTTTAATCTCTATTAAAATTTCGATTTATGGGAATATACGTTCTTGTTAAGGGGAATTAAAGTAGTGCTTACGAATTTTATTTAATCGAAACAATAGCTTTTTAATGGAGTTGAAAGGAGACGTGACATATGAAAGATGTATCAAGCTGGCCGATCATTGGTTACGGTGAGAACAGTACATTAGAAAAGTTTGAAATCGTTTCTCCTGATGGAACACAATATGTTATGAAATTCCCCAGACCTTTTGACGGAAAAAGAACCAATTGGGAAGATTTAAATGAAGTAATTGCTTCTAAGGTTGCCTCAATGCTAGATTTACTATCGGTAAGTGCAGAGGTTGCTTACTATAAAGGTGACCGTGGATGTCTAATGAAAAATTTCGCGCAGCAATTTAACGCAGAAGATAGAGAAACGGTAGCGTCTTTAATGGCAGCACAATTTGAGGGAGAATATGAACATTTACACCTTTCAAAGTTGCCAAATGTGGAAAGGATGAAAGCTTTTTTAGTATTATTTGAGCAGTTTAAGCATTATAATGTTTTGAAAGAAACTTTTGTGAATATGAATTTATTTGATATTTTAATTGGGAATTAAGATCGCCATGGTCACAATTGGCAACTGCTTTTTAGAGAAGGTATAGCATTTGCAAGTCCTTTGTATGATAATGGTGCATCTCTGGGCTGGCAACTCCCTGATGAGCGATTGGAATCAATTATGGATTCTCCAAAATTGATGCACAATTTATATAAAAATACTCTGCTGAAAATTGGTTTAGATAATAATCAATCTCCAAAAATTAAGGTGTCTACGATTTTACATGCGTTGAAAACCAGTTATCCAGAGTTCTCAGGCTGCTTTGTGAAAAGATTAGAGAACTTTGATATGCAGCACTTAAAAGGATATTGCGCTAACCTCCCGTTGATATCAGACGTTAGGAAAAAGTTTATCTTTGAATTTATTTCATATAGACGGCAACAATTATTAAGTGAATTGAAGGGGTGACTGAGAAATGAGTAAAATTAAGTCATTATTATTAGTGTGGAAAAACTATAAAAACGATTTGTATTATCATATCGGGACACTATCGTTTAATGGTGAAGTATACACATTTGAGTATTCATTCAATAGTGACTCAACCAGAAATGTAAAGTCTGCTATTGATAATGGGTATACTGGTCACCCTGCATTTCCATCTTTAGATAAGGTTTATACTTCCGATCATTTATTTGAGGCATTTAATCGCCGGATTCCAGATCAGTCGCGAATCGGATATGAAAATTTTTTATCTGACCTTAATTTAACAAACCAAGCAGATCGTATGGATATACTTCAGGCTACTAGAGGAGCATTAGCCAATGATCCTTATACATTTGAACAACCTTTAAAATTAAATGATGAGACCCTATCGGCTACGTTTTTTATAAATGGAATGCGTCATCGTGAATTCAATGATCAGGAATGGCTGAACGAGATAGACAGTGGTGATCGTCTTCACATGGAAATAGAACCAGATAACTTTGCAGATCCTTACGCTGTAAAAATTTTATCATCTAATCAGGTTCATTTAGGATATGTTCCAGGAATATATAATCAAGCTTTATTTGCTTTATTAAAAAGAGACGTACCACTAAAATTGTTAGTACGGAAAATACGATTGGATTTTTCACCACAGTGGTGGGTAGAGGTTGATTTTGAGGCAAAAGTAAACATCAATGACACAGATTTATTGATTAAGTCTAATTTGAATCACCTCCTTCATAAAGAATCAGCTTAGAAATTTTGACCTTCATATAACAAGGACAGAGGCAAAAATGCTCTGTCCTTACTTTATAGATTCGTCTCAATCACATCATTAAACAAATTTGGTCCATCAGTCTGTACAATTTTATGCCAATTCGTCTCTTTTACAAAAATGCTTTTATACTGAACTTCTCCGCTCTCATCTTTAAAAAGAATGACACGTTCACCGGGATTGTCGTCTGCAATCTCAGCTGAAACACTTTCTATATCAATATACTCGATCAGGTTGTCATACTCAGGAAAAGCACTCAGGTTACTCTCGTTAGCTGTTGCACTGCAGCCCGCAATAAATAGTGTACTAAACATGAACGCCAATACTAATTTTCTCATCGTCTCTCTCCTTTTAATCTCTCTCAATCTGTATATTACTCTCCTAATATAAGATTAAACTGGGAAGAAGATTAGAATTTAATGAGAAAACGATCATGATTTGTACGTAAAATAGTCCTGCGCATGATATACCTCAAACCCGCAGGATTCATAAAGCTTCAGAGGACCTTTATTCTCGGCTTCAACTTCAAGATGCACCTCGCGTCCGTCTGCCTGCAGCTGATCAAGCACGCTCAAAAGCGCATTTCTGCCAATTCCTTTACCTCTTAACTCATCAGATACCACGAATCCGTAAATCCAGTACTTGCCATTCATTAAATGGATTCTGAGCTTACCAGCGGATTGATCATACCATTCAATGATATAGGAGACTGTAGTAGCGTCTTCAGTCTCTGCATCGAAAAACTGTTCCACCTCTTCACGCGGAATCGAAAAACCATCCGCATCAAGGTCAATCTGAAATGCCCGGTCAGCCGGCTGTGCTTTCCGCAAAGTCAGATTGTCAGAAGAGGGCGCCACAGCCTTCCCATTCCACTTCATCTGATATTCAGTCATCTTATAAACAGCGCCCGTTTTTTGAATAAACGCCTGTCCGGCACTTGATGAAGCAGGTGAGTTAAGCAGGACGGTTTTATATCCCGCATCCTCCATAAACGCCAGTGCTTCCTTGAAAAGTGCTGTGAAAATTCCTCGTCTCCTGAAATCAGGATGCACCATCCCGCAGACTTCCGCTGTCGCTCCAAAGTCATACACGCCAAGGAATCCAACAAGCTGCCCGTTTTCAGTATGCTCAAATACCTTAGCCCCCTGCCCGCTCTCAAGCGTATTTTCATTCAATTTCAGCTGGCAACGGTCGTGTTGCTCGCAGATTGTTTTAAGTGCTGTGATGCTTTTCAGTGTTTCTGACATGTGATCACTTCTTTTCTTTAAAAAGTATTGTATAAGATTACTTTATAATATTTTCTAAAGTTTTGGTGTGTTTTTGGAAATCTGAATGCCTCAATGCTAAAATAAGGTAATATAGTATCAATGCTGAAGGAGAGATTCTGATGAAATTGGCAGAAGCACTGATTACACGTGCGGATTATCAAAAAAGAATTGAGCAGTTAAGGCACCGGCTTATCCAGAATGCAAGGGTGCAGGAAGGTGAGGAGCCGAATGAAGATCCGAAAGAATTGCAGAAAGAGCTTGAGCAGATTCTGAGTCAGCTGAAGACACTGGTTCAGGACATCAACCGGACAAACCTGCAAACGCCATTTGATGATAAACGGTCACTGGCTGATGCACTGACAGAACGTGAACTGATCGGACAGGAGCGCCGTATTTTCAGCGAGCTTGCTGAACACGCCTCTATGCGTCAGGATCGTTATTCCCGATCAGAAATTAAGTCAGTTTCTACGATCAATGTAAAGGAAACACAAAAGCGTGTAGATGATCTTTCTCAGGAGTACCGAAAGCTGGATACGAAAATTCAGGAGCTGAACTGGCTGACTGAATGTGTGAAATAAATGTAAGCAGGTAGCGATTGAAAAGGCGAGTACCAACCCACCAATGGGCAAATTGGCATCTATTTAATGGTAGGGCACAGGGGCAGCTCTATGGGTTCGATTCCCGACTTACAATTTATGCCCAGTACACCGTACATCATAACAGTGACAATACACAATTCACTACCAGGTACTGATTTTCATATCGTGAGGGTGGGTATGGGGCATTTAACTTCCGGCATGTGCCGGGAGTTTTTTTCATGGGAGAAAACTGATGCATTGAAAATAGATCATTAAGAGGTGTTACATATGAAAGTTAGAGAAAGAGGAATCAGGGGTGGTCGGCTTCCGGTTGGAAAAAAGAACTGCATCACAGAAATAAATGGCGTAAAAGTCAGTCACGTCACACTGGTTCATCAAATTGGTGAACCTCATGCCTGCACTGGAGTGACAGTAATTCTTCCATATGAAGGAAATCAATTCCGTGAAAAAGTAACGGCTGCAAGCTATGTGCTGAAGGGTTTTGGCAAAACAACCGGGCTTGTGCAGCTAAATGAGCTTCGTGTTTTAGAGTCACCTATTATGCTGACGAATACGTTCGGCGTGCCTGCAGTAACGTAGGGAACGGTTGAATACATGCTTGATCAGAACCTATAAATTGGTGATACAATCGGTACGATCAATGTTGTAGTCGGTGAATGTAACGATAGCTATTTAATTTCTAAATATGAGTTTCCCTTCAAACCTGATGACCATACACTTGAAGTAATCCAACGCGCATCTATAGAACCGTCTGAATAAAGATAATATTTTAAGTTAGAATATTATTTATTATCAAATTTATTTAGGGGATAAGTGTAAAATTATAGGGTATTATGTTATGATTTTTTACGTTGGCCTCCTATTCGACCTTGTTGAAAGGTACTCTAATCGTTTTGTTGCACTCTAGTGTAGATTCATATCGAATCTTAATTCTCCGTTAATTAATTGAGAGGCCAACTTATAGTTTGAGAGGTGTATAACTACCGTGGCAAATTCAGAAGCAGTTATTAAAAGTTATCGTGATGATCGAGTTTGGAAAACTAAAAAGATCCGAATGAACGCAGAAGAAAGAATGAATAAAAACCACTACTATTGTATATTTTTTTTGAATTATTATACTTTTTGGGTCCTTGCTTTGTCTATTGTACAAGTAGCATTTACTAACAATCAGCAAGCCCTAGTCGTAATACTGCTTATAGCCTCAACAGCATTATTTGGAATATCTATTTTCTCTTCTTTCAACGGATATAAAGAAAAAGCATTAAATTACAAAGATTCCTATATAGCACTAGGATTAATCGAAATAAAATTAGATCATCTCATTGCTGCAAAAATGGATTCCGATAACAAAATGAATGACTTTATGGAAATACAAGAGATGTATGTGAAAGAACTCAGTAAAAATGACAACCAATCTAGTGGTGATTATATTTTATTCGAAAACAGCAGCAAGCCACTTTTAAAGAGAGATAAACTATATTATTGGATTGTATTTAAGAGTTTTATTACAAAAGCTCTACTATTTCTTATTCCATTTGTAAGTTTATATTTTATAAATTTTTGAGGTGAAATAAATGTCTGCTGCGAAAGAGTTTAATTTGTTATACACAAAAAAAGGTTTAAAGAATATATTTGAAAAATATATTCATAGAAGCTCAGCAATAGGTATTGATAATGTTAATTATAGGCAGTTTGTGGAAAATATAGATAATGAATTGGAGATAATTGAAAGAAAAACAAAACAAAACACATATAAATTTACTCGTTATAAAGAAAAATTAATACTTAAAGGCAGAGATAGATTCCCTAGAGTAATTTCAATACCTACCCTAAGAGACAAAGTAACTTTAAAAGGTTTACAGCTAATAATTCAAAAGGGCTTTCCAAATGAAAACCAAAGGTTATCTCAGAGGTGTGTGGAATTAATATCAAAAAACGCAAATGAGTATAATACATTTATTAAATTTGATATAACAAATTTTTATGGGAATTTAAATCATAAAATATTATTTGATAAATTGAATAAAAGGATACGAAAGAAAGAAATTATCAACTTAATTGAAAAATCAATTACTACTGAAACGTCTAATAAAAAAAATGAACCTACTGAAACAATTACAAAAGGAGTGCCACAAGGACTTTCAATTTCAAATATATTAGCACACATATACTTGCTGGATATAGATCACAAGTATCAAGAAAAAAACTCGTTATTTTATATTAGGTATGTGGACGACATTATTATACTATGCGATGCGCAAGAAAAAGAAAAAATATATAAAGAAGTACTCTATGACATTGAAGGATTACATGCACTACCTATAAACAAAAATAAAACTTATGATGGTTTATTAACAGAGGGTTTCGATTTTTTAGGGTATAACTTTAAAAAAGATGATGAACTTAGAGTGGATGTAAAAAAATTCAATAAAAATAAATATGCTCAATCGATAGTGGACTTGTTTATAAACTTTCAAAGAAATAACAAGATATCTCCAGAGCAGTTCTTATATTATTTAAACATAAAGATTACTGGATCAATTAGCAAAAAGGTAAGTGGAAATAGAGAAAGTGAGCATACATATGGATGGTTGTTTTATTTCTCACAAATTAATGATACCACTTTCTTGTACCATCTAGATTGGTTAGTAAATAAATTGCTTAAGAAAACAAAAAAATGTGAGCATATAGATCCCACAAGAATTAAATCCTTTGTGACAGCTTATTATGAAATTAAATATAATTATAAAGAAAGTTCATATATAAACCGACCTGATGATTTAACTATAAGCGAACAAAAAGAATTACTTATTGAAACATTCAAGATAAAGAAGGACACTTTAAATACTGATGATAAGGTGCAAAGAATATATAAAAAGTTAGTATATGATTTTATTAATCAGCAAGAAAAAGAAGTTCAGGCTGAAAAATCATAATTGATTTAATGATGATCAATTAAATATTAAAATAAAGAGCGCTGATTATTTTAAAAATAATCAGCGCTCTTTTAATGCTATTTATAATACTTAATTAAAGGTCTATTTTCATTACTAAAACATACTTATCTGTGTAAAAACATCGTCTTTATTACGTTCTTTCACATGCTTTGATGCCCATTCAGCAATAGGTCCAGCAACAGCTTGAGCTAATAGAACAGGAACGGCATTTCCTATTTGCTTGTATTGTTTATCCAACAGGTTATTTTCAGATACACCAGACTTCCCACCATTAGAGAACTGAAACCAATCAGGAAACGTTTGGATGCGGGCTGCTTCCCTAACTGACATTCTGCGATGCTCAGTTATATCTCCTGGAAGTTCCCACTGATCAGGTCCAAGTTTGTTCATATCAGGTCCGCTTGGGTGTAGGGGTGCTTGTCTACCTGAAGCCTGAATAGTGAAACTCTGCTCAGACCATTTCTTCTTTCTGTTTCTTGATAGGTACATAGATGAAAATGAACCAGTAAAGTAAGGTCCAGGATCACCTTGAAGGTCACCAATTGCATCTTCCAGGGAAACATGAGGTTTTTGATGAGCTTTATCTCCGTGGGTTGCTTCAGGGTACTTATACTTAAAGCCTAGCCCTTTTTTTGTACCTATAATAAATACTCGTTCTCTTAACTGTGGAACGCCATAGTCTCTTGCGTTTAGCAATTTATATTGAACATCATAGCCTGCTGATGCAAAATCTTGTGAAATTTGCTTAATGACCTCACCTTTACCAAGAGTCAGCATGCCTTTAACATTTTCGGCTACAAAAACATCTGGCTGAGCTTGCATGATACATCTTATAAAGTGCAGGTATAAAAAGTTTCTCGCATCATCAACGAGTCTTGGTCCAGCTTCACTGAACCCAGGACAAGGAAAGCCGCCGAGTATTAAATCAGCTTTAGGGAAGTGACGGATTTTTCGTATATCCTTTAACTGATGGACAGCTGTTTCAGGAAAGTTAAGTTTGTAAGATTCCTCTGCCTCTTTAAAAATGTCATTTGTATATAAAGTATGAAATATACTTTGTTCACGAACTTTTTTATAGGTGTCTTTATCATCAAATGCTCTCATTGCATTCTCGTAGCCGATTTCCTGTATCAAACCGGCTAGCTCAAAACCTAGATCAAGTCCTCCGCAACCTGAGAATAAACTAATTACATTAAATTTATTCGGATCATATTTAACTTGATCTAATGCAGATAGGTCATCTTCATCATCTATAATATTCATTGTTTCTTCTTCTATTTTTTCAAATAATACTTTTCGGACGTCGTCGATTGTGTAATCTGATGTTGGTCTGAATTTGCCTCTTCCTCGTTCTGCCAGTTTCAACGTTCATCCCTCCAATATTATTATTATAACATCGTATTCAAAATCTGGCCAAACATATATTCCCATTTATTAGTCTAGATCTTTAATTGATATTCGCAGGCTAATTTGATTGAAGACCAGCCGTGCTTTTCACCTTTACTGAATTTGACCCTTAATGATAAAGAATCTCTTTCATCGTCCCAATAGAGTGTTGTTTGAATTGGGCTTGGATCGCATTCTTTAACGATGATGTTTCCTTTCACTTCAGTAGGCTCTTTGCAAATCGTATACTCTTTTTCATAAAAAGTAGCGACTAATAAAGAAGTGCTCATGATATTCTTCAATCCTCTTTTTAGAGATTCCTGGTCACTTTTTCTCAATGCAGTACCAAGAAATCTTGATACTAAAGTAAGACTCTCCGTACGATCTATTTTGCCAATTTGATAATCTTCTTTAGCTTCGTTTACCACTGGGCTAAGGTCGCCTATATTAAAGTAAGTTGGTCCCAGAATCGTTCCGGCCCCAGGGTTCTTAGTCGTCAGTTTGACGTTGGATTTTGCAGCAGCTTTTAATGATAAAGGTTCTACAATCGTTTTTCCATCTATAAAGAGATTTAGTTGGATATCCGCTGTATCCAGTTTATTGCTAACGTATGCGTCAGGAACCAATTCGATTGTTTCTATTTTATAATCGTCATATTTATTATCCAAAGCTGATTTTAACGGTTCAATAACAGTTGCTGTTGCCTTATAAAGCTGATTTAACGTTTCTGGTTTTACAAGAGGCTGATACGTTGTTAACTGCTCAGTGCAAGCTTTCATGTCTACTTGGACTAAATCAGGGAAAGCTTTTAAAAGGTAATAGTATGTTAAGGCCTCGTGGCATTTACCGATAGCATTACTGGCATTTGAGTTGTTAACATAAGAATGTTTCTTTAAGATGTCCTCAACTAGACGAAGTGTCTCCGTGTTCAAACTGGATCGTTTCAATTTAGAAGGAGTGTTTTCATAACTTACTGCAAGTTTCAATGAAGAAGCAGGATCACTTTCAAATTTAAAGCGAAGAGTCATTGCCTGTGCACCGAAAGAAACTCCTATAGTGTCATTGCCTTTCTTATAAACTCGAATAGAACCAAAGTCTGGTATAGAAGCTGTAAAAGTTTCGGCTACAGGTGGTTTATTTGCATAATACCTTGTAATTAAATTTACTTCATCAGCCATCATTAGAGTTTTAAAAGCGTGGATCATTCCATCGTCACGTCTATTATATGAATGTCTTAGTAACTCAAATGCTATATTGCGAAGTTGATATAATAAGGTAGTTCTGGTTACAGATAGTGAGTCTGCAAACTCTTTTTTACCCTTTGTTTTTGCTGTGATCGTTTTCTTTAGTTCGGATATTTGCTGATCCGAAGAGATGTCGAGTATCTCTGCAACAGATTTTAAGTACTGTTCATAGTAAGGTTCTATCTGATAATTAAATCTTTCCTGCAGTGCATCTGATAGGAAATACTTTTTCAAAAAGCTTTTAGCCCCAAGGTTTTTTTGTTGAACTGCTCTATTTCCGCTTATAAGAAACAGGTTTAAGGGAATAACTCTCTTATCCTCTAGAATTAAATAAAGATCATTTTTATGATCACTTTTATAATCAAATTTAGTTTTTACGTCTTTTATATTTTTAAAGTCATTTAGTATTTTATCAACTGTTACGCGCACTCTTGAAATCTGATAAGGCGTTTCAAAATTCAGGCGTGCTTTTAAAGCGTTAGCGACGTCTAAGACATGTTGATCTCCCAGCTTCTTCTGTACCATATAAAATACCTCCACGTTTGTTGCATTGTTAGAGTCATCATATCAATTTAGCTTTAAGTATGTATACAATTGGAATTAATTTAGATAATTATCCTATTTATTTGGAACACTGGATCTAATATCTGATTTAATCTTTACCAGGCAGTTCCTGTTATAATAAACATGATGATTGATCCAAAAAAGGAGTCCACAACATGAAAAGTCTAATCTCCTATTTCAAACAAAGAAGATTCCGCAACAATTTTATTAACACACTTTATGAATTTCATGGGTTACTGCTATCAAATATAAACGAAAAAAAGGTCAAAAAAGCGCAGAAGAACAATCAGCCGATTGAGCCTCATTACCTGACAATGATCAGAGCTGCGCGCATTACGTCCAAGGTGCAGAAAATTGCCGGGTCAAGGGATGGGGGAGAACTGCTTGCGAATCTGCTGTATTCAGAAACAATCCTGATGAGGCAGGTACTTCAGGCCAAAAAAGACAGGTTATCGATCAGAAATGAAACCATCCAGGAATCCATCGAGGAAATTGCCATTGGATTTGAGAACACGGTTGATCATTATTACGAGCTCCGGACTGAGGGAATGCGCGAGGAAATACAGATCAGCAGAGAGCTCAGAGCGCAGCGGGAACGAATGACATCTCGTAAAAGAATCGACCATAAGTAAAAGGTATAAGGCGATTGATCGGCCTTATGCCTTTTGTATTTTAAAAAAGAGAAGTGCGCCGTATACATGAAAGGGGTGACGCAATGATTCATCATATCGAACTATATGTATCCGACTTAAAAAAATCCACCGAGTTCTGGGGCTGGCTGCTTGAGGAGCTTGGTTATGAATTGTTTCAGGAGTGGGAGAGCGGCAGGAGCTGGAAGTATGGCGAGACGTATCTGGTGTTTGTGCAGACTGAAGACGACTACCTGGACGTTCCTTATCACCGAAAGCGTACGGGATTAAATCACTTGGCGTTCCATGCAGATTCACGTGAACATGTGGATGAGCTGACGGAGAAATTACGAGATAGAGGCGTGACGATTTTATATGAAGACCGTCATCCTTTTGCAGGCGGGGAGGATTATTATGCTGTCTTTATTGAAGACCCGGATCGGATGAAGGTTGAGATTGTAGCGCACGAATAGATTAATTTTTCAGAAAAATATTCAAATTCCCTTAAAAATCCATTAATATAAAGGAAAGGATACTGGAGGGGAACGGATGGAGGCTGCTATTAAAATCGAAACCTGTTTATCATGCGGCGAGCAGATTGAAGTGGTGCCTGGTTATGTTAAATGGTGTGAGCATTGTCTTGATCAGATTCAGGAGCGAAAGAGTGAGGAGTCGCCAAAGCATTGGATGACAAAGATCTTTGACTGGCTTGGCAGGAAAAATGGTGAGCAGTTGCTGCAATCCGTTCTGTCCCATCAGTCAGAAAAGCCTGGCATGACTTATAAAACCGGGATGGCATATGTGGTTGCGACGCTGATACATATAACGAGTCTGCTGCTGTTGGTGACTGCTGTATACTGTTTAACTATAGTGAATGAGTCAGGAGCAGCTATTTTTGCAGGTGTGATTCTGCTTGCGATTGCCTGGCTTGCCAGGCCAAGGGTGCAAAAGCTTGAAAAGGATGAAAAAGTGTATACCGCAAATGAGCTGCCGGAGCTGTTTGAATTAATGAACCAAGTACGTCTGGCGCTTGGCAGTCCGAAAATTGATGGGGTTGTCATTAATGGTGATTATAATGCGTCAATTGGTTATTTCGGGTGGAGAAATCGAGTGATTTTGAGGATAGGCTCTTCATTGTGGTCTGTGCTTGATCACGAGGAGCGTATAGCACTGCTTGGTCATGAAATCGGCCACCTGGTTAACGGGGATTTGAATCGAAGTGGCTATATTGGAACAGCGTTATTTACCATTTACACTTGGATTTCAGTATTAATTCCTGAGCGTACAACGGTCTATGATACGGGGCTGCTTGATCATATGGAAGAGATGAACCCTGTAGGCTTAGGTCCGCTGAACTGGATCAGTCAGCAATTTCAGCGGTTGGTCGCCTTTTTACCGAAAATCATTTTTCTCACGCTTTTATATCTGCTGTACCAAAATATGCAGCGTGCGGAGTATTACGCTGATCAGCTGGCAGTCTCTGTTGCAGGAAATGCTGCTGTGGTCAGGTTGCTAAATAAACTTGAGTACTGGGAAACGTTTCTTTACAGTATGAGAAAAACAGTGATTGCAAACGGCAAGATTCATTTTCTCACTGAGTTGAAAGAGCAATTTGCCATCATGCCTGCAAAAGAAAAGTTGAGAATTCAAAAGATCTCTGAGCTTGAAAAAGCACGGGCAGACGAAACACACCCGCCAACAACGTATCGGCTGAAATATATTAAGTCCAGAAAGCTGCAGAAACCTCTCATTCAAGTGGATGCTGCTCACATGAAAAGGATTGATCTGGAGGTCGCTGTGTATCACGAGGAAGCTGCGAATGAGCTGGTTGAGCTCTATCGCTACTACTGGTATTCGTGATGATGTGGAAAGCCGCTGTCTGGAGTGGACAGCGGCTTCCGTGGTGTGTAATTGAATCAGTCGGCAACATATTTGGATCAACGGGAGCCGTAATAGCATCAGCGCCGCTGTTTATTGATTCGCGACCGTTCTGCCTGTAGGTTATTGCATCATCAATGAATTTAAATGGTTCAGCGGACGGCATAATTGAAACACCTCTCCAGCTAATTGAATACCGCTGCTCAATTCCGCTCTAAAGCCACTCCAGCACCCGCTGAATCTTCATATCCCAATAAGCCCAGTCGTGATCACCCGGCTCCTCTTCATACGTCAAATCCAGATTGCGCTCTTCAGCAAGCTTCTTAAAACGAATATTATCCTCATACAGAAAATCTTCCGTTCCACACGCTTGAAACAGCCTTGGAAGATCACCTTCAGCCATTTTCACTAAATGCAGTAAATCATTTTCAGTCCCATCAAGCACTGCATGATCGCCAAAAGCATTGTCATACTTCCGGTCTTTTCGCACGCGATCCGCCATATCAAGCGCACCTGACAGTGAAGCTGCTGCCGCAAACTTTTCAGGCTTAAGAAGTGCGAGCTTGAATGCACCATATCCGCCCATTGACAGCCCCGCTGCGAAAGTGTCTTCTCGTTTAGTCGAAACGGGGAACGTTGCTTCAATAAAAGCAGGCAGCTCCTCGCTGATATAGGTCCAGTAGTCATGGCCGTGCTTCATATTTGTATAAGCGCTGAGGTCCGCACTCGGCATCACTACAGCAATTCCCTTTTCATTGGCATAGCGTTCAATCGATGACCAGCGCATCCAGCAGGAATAGTCATCTGAAGCGCCGTGCAGCAGGTACAGAACAGGAAATTTCCGGTCCCCATATGAATATGTATGTTCCTCTGATAACTTTTTCTGATCCACGCTGATTGGCAATATCACGTTTACAGCTGTCTGGATTCCGAGCGCTGCTGATGAAAGGTTGATTTCAAATAAAGGCATGTTCATTGCTCCTCTCAAAGTAAAAGCTATTTTTTAGCCGGATACTTGATTCCGTTCTTCTTAATCTTTTCCCTGATAATCTCTTCAACGTCCAGCTCCAGCACGCTGCTGAGGGTCAGCGCATAGATCATCACATCCGCAATTTCATCTTTAATGTTCTCGATATTCTGCTCAATCGCCTGTTCACTGCTCTTCCACTGGAAATCCTCCAGCAGCTCTGAGGCTTCAATAGATAGGGAAATCGCTAAATCCTTCGGGTTATGTGCTGCTCCCCAGTTTCTTTCTTCGCGGAAATCATTGATAGATTGAATGATGGCATCGATTTGGTTCACGTGCGTCAGTCCTTTTTCTTTTTATCGTATCACACGAAAATGAGAATAGGAGATTGAACTAACTCAGCTGAAACGATTAAAAAGCCTGAGACAGCTTTGTCCCAGACTTTATAAAATCATGTCTATTTGATTTCAAAATACGTTTTTAAAAACAAATACAATCCATCTTCCTTATAACTGTACTCCGTCACTTCATCCACAGCACTTTTCACCAGATTCTCAGCATTCTGCATCGCAACTGAATGTCCTGCAAGCTCAAGCATCGGCAAATCATTCTCACCGTCACCGATCGCCATCAGCTCTGCAGGCGTAAGTCCGTACTCTTTCAGCAGGCTGTTCACTCCGGTTGCTTTTGAAATCCCGTGTTCCATGATTTCTACGTTATGCATAGAAGAGGAAGAGGTTGAAAACTGATATGCTGCAGATTTCTGCTGCAGTGTTTCTTTCCAGGCTTCAATTTCCTTAATGCTCATACTGAAAAAATAAACCTTTACATTCCCCTCATAGCTTGGCGCGTCCGTCCAGTGAATCAGCTGGCTGACTGCTTCTTTTCTGGAATGAAGTTCGTTTTCCATTAACGTTTCAGGCTTTGATGCCTTAAACATGTTCTTAAAATAAGTCTGATCCTCAATCAGTGCAAAGCGTTCACCGTGAAGTGGGTGAGCTTCATAATAAATCCCTTTTTCACGCGCATCTTTAACCGCGTTTTGCACGAGTTGGGGATTCAGCGTATATTCTTCTAAAGTCTCACTTCCTATATAACTTCCCATCCCGTTTGCAGAAACAATGCCATCAGGTGTTAGTTCACCTGGCAGCACCTCTTCAATTTCCTGTCGGGTTCTGCCGGATGCGATAAATACGCGTATGTTTTCTTTCTGCTGGAGATGCTGCAGGAGAGAAACTAAATTCTCTGCCACCTCGTTCTCCGCATTTAATAAAGTACCGTCCATATCAAGTGCAATTGCTTTTGGTTTCATTATAAAAGCCTCCTTTTCAGTCTGCCTGCTTCAAGTATAATGTCGTTATGAAATGCGGACAAAGAAATGATGAGCCCAATCTGTGTTGAAAGCGCACACATCATTTGGGTCTGAATGTTATTGCAGCAGCTTTGTAAGCGCTTTAAAATTGGTTTAAGAAACGGAGGGACTACCTTTGCTGGATCAGAAATCTTATGAGTTTCTTGAAAGACTCACTCAGTATCAGCAGATTACGAAGCCTGAAATGATGATGGAGTTGAATTTAACTGAGCGTCAGTTTGATTATTTATTAGAAAAAGCAAACAGCACGCTGAGTATGATGAAGCTGCCGACAGTCAAAATGAATAACCAGGTGTTAGTCACAGATGACAAGATCAGAACATTTATGAAAAAAGAAGCTTCCCTGACAGCAAATGGGAATGACCTGATCGTTTCTGAAGAAGATCGTCCACTGATGATCTACCTGTACACATTCATTAAGCAGGATATGATCTCAGGCTATCACTATCAGCTTTTGTTAAACGTCAGTAAAAATACAGCGCTGACTGACGTGAAGAAAACAAAAGAGATGTGCCGCGAATGGCATGTTCAGCTTGAGTATCAGCGGATGAATGGTTATCTCATCAGCGGAACTGAAATGGATCAAAGAAGATTTGCGATCTATTGTATTAATACATTACTTTCAAAGCCGCTTGGAAAAGAAATTCTAATCACAACGCTCAGAGCTTGGCATAAAGATAGTGAACTGGTAGAAGTTCAAAAAGGAATCAACACCTTTTTAAAGAGTCACCCGATACAGCTTGTCAGAAGCAGGGAAGTGGAGATGACGTATCACTTTATTTTCACGAAAGCACGTGGTGAACAGAAAGAGCTTCATTTTAAACAGGATGAACAAACGCTGTTAGAGGACCAGGAGATTTTCTCTTATGCAGCTGATCTCGCGAAGATCCTGTTCCCGGAAAGTGCAGAGGCTGAAAAGTATTTCGTTGCCATTCAATTGCTCACCTGCCAAGAGGAGTTAAATCCGCAGTATCATGTCCCGCTTCGGAAGCTTGCTGAGCAGATTGTAGATGAGTTCGAAAAGAATACGCTGCTGCCGATCAGGCATAAGGCGTATCTGGTGAAAAGTTTATTTAATCATCTTGTACCGACGTACTTTCGCATTATGTTCAGTATTCCGCTTATCAATCCGATGACGGAAAAAATTAAAGAGGACTATCATGAACTGTTCCAGTTTGTTGCAAAGTCCCTGCATCCGCTTGAAATCTGGACTGGGAAGACGATCAGCGAAGCAGAGATTGGATACTTTACACTCCATTTTGGCGGATATCTTGAAAAGCACAACGAAGAAAAAGCTGAGCGGATTAAAGCGTTAATCGTCTGTTCAAACGGTGTCAGTTCTTCCGTGATGCTGAGGTCTCAGCTTGGTGAACTGTTCCCGGGGATTGATTTTTCAAGCATTTATACAACAGAGCACATTGACCGGATTTCACCGGAGAACTATGACCTGATCTTTTCAACTGTGCCTGTAGAGTCAGTCAAACCTGTCTATCAGGTAAAGCCGTTACTGTCGATTGTGGAGAAAACGCATTTAATACAGGCGGTAGCATCTGCTTTTCCACAGCTTGATGACCGGAATCTATCGGTTGAGTCGATTATGCAGATTGTCAGAAGAAACGCAGATGTTAAAAATGAGAAAAAGCTCATCTCAGAGTTAGTCGAGCTTTTATATGCAAAGAACACAGAGAAAAGGTGGGAAAAACCGATGCTATCAGAATTACTAACAGAAAACACGATTCATTTTACAAACGAAGAACTAGACTGGAAAACAGCAATTAGAAAAGCGGCGGAGCCTTTAGTGGAAACAGAGACAGTTGAACCGCGCTATGTAGATGCAATGATCAGCAACGTAGAAGAGGTCGGCACTTACATTCATATCGGTAAAGGCATTGCGATTCCTCACGCAAGACCGGATGCAGGTGTCAATCAGGTTGGGATGTCATTTTTCAGAACAAGAAAGCCTGTGAAGTTACTGGATCAGGAAGAGCACAGTATCGACGTATTTGTCTGCCTCGCAGCAGTTGATAATGAGGCACACTTAAAAGCACTGGCACATTTAACAAAGCTGCTTGGAAATGACGATGCGCTTCAGAGGATTAAAAACGCAGATTCATCAGAAGAGATTATCTCAATTATTAAAGAGGGGGAAGAATAACATGAAAATTTTAGCAGTATGTGGATCAGGACTTGGAACGAGCTTTATGGTGGAGATGAATATTAATCAGGTATTAGGTGAGCTTGGTATTACAGGTGTAGAGGTATCTCATTCAGATTTGAGCTCAGCAACAGCGGGTGATGCGGATGTATTTTTCCTTGCGAAGGATATCGCAGAAGGCGGCTCGCATTTAGGAGAAGTCATTGTACTTGATAACATCATTGATATGGACGAGCTGAGAGAGAAAGTCCGTCAGATGGCAGAAGAGAAAAACTTAATTTAAATAGAGAATATAAAAATGAGAGGGTGAGAGCATATGACGGGTGTTTTGACGACTTTGGTGGATATCTTAAGCCAGCCGGCCATTCTGGTTGCGATGATTGCACTGATCGGGCTGATTGCACAGAGAAAGAATCTGTCTGACACGATGAAAGGAACGACAAAAACGTTTGTCGGATTCCTTGTTATCGCAGCAGGAGCCGGCATTCTTGAAATCGCTTTGATACCATTTGGCGCGATGTTCGAAGAGGCCTTTAATGTAGCGGGTGTTGTACCGAACAATGAGGCGATCGTTGCTTTAGCGTTAACTGAATACGGTTCAAGTACAGCGCTCATCATGTTCTTCGGTATGATTGTCAATGTGTTTATCGCGCGCTTCACGCGTTTTAAATACATTTTCCTGACAGGTCACCATGCGCTTTATATGGCATGTATGCTTGCAGTGATCATGGCTGTTGCAGGCTTCACAACGATTCCTCAAATTGCAGCAGGTGCTGTGGCGCTTGGGATTATCATGACGCTGTCCCCTGCAATTGTTCAGCCATTTATGAGAAAGCTGACAGGTAATGATAACGTGGCGCTTGGTCACTTCAGTGCAGTTGGTTATGCATTAAGCGGTCTTGTTGGTAAAGCTGTTGGCGGCAAAGAGCCGACATCGACTGAAAAAATTAACTTTCCTAAAGGACTTGGATTCCTGCGTGACAGTACAGTCAGTATTGCACTCACAATGGTCGTGATGTACTTTATCGTTGCCATTGCAGCAGGTCCTGCGTTTATTGAAGCAAACTTAAGTGACGGAACAAACTTCCTTGTGTTCTCTTTAATCCAGGCCGGTAATTTTGCAGCAGGTGTATTCGTGATCTTAGCTGGTGTACGTCTTGTACTTGCAGAAATCGTCCCTGCCTTCAAAGGGATCTCAACGAAGCTTGTGCCGAACGCAAAGCCTGCACTTGATGTGCCGATTGTCTTCACATTCGCACCAAATGCAGTTCTGATCGGTTTCTTCTCAAGCTTTGCCGGTGGATTATTCAGCATGATCTTCATGGCGCTTGCAGGCAGTACGATCATTCTTCCGGGCGTTGTGCCGCACTTCTTCACAGGTGCCGCAGCCGGCGTATTCGGAAATGCAACAGGAGGCGTCAAAGGAGCAGTTGCCGGTTCCTTTGTGAACGGGATCATTATCTCATTCCTGCCAGTATTCCTGCTGCCGGTACTCGGAGATCTTGGATTTGCCAACACAACATTCTCTGACGCGGACTTTGGTGTAAGTGGTATCTTCTTCGGATCACTTGCCAACTTTGCCGGACCAATTGCAATTGTGATCAGTCTGATTGTGATTCTGGTGCTGATGGCAATTCCGTTTAGAAAGAAAGAGAAAACAGCTTAATTAATCAAAAAATCGTCTGCTAGGGTTCATTGCGAATCCTGGCAGACGGTTTTTTTGTGAGGTTATTTTATCTCAATTTCTTTAATCACTCTCGCAGGATTGCCTCCAACCACTACATTCGCCGGAACATCCTTTGTCACAACAGCCCCTGAAGCAATCACCGCATTATCACCAACTGTAATGCCTGGGTTAATCACTGCATTGCCGCCAATCCACACATTATGTCCAAATGTGATCGGCTTTGCATACTCCCTGCCTGAATTCCGTTCAGCCGGATCAAGCGGATGAGTCGCTGTATAGATCTGACCGCCCGGCGCAAGCATACAGTTATCGCCAAAGCGGACTTCACATACGTCTAAAATCGTGCAGTCGAAATTAGCAAAGAAATTCTCGCCTACGTGCGTATTGTAGCCATAGTCAAAACGGATATTCGGCTCCATATACACGTGGTTCCCTGTTGAGCCAAGTAAATCCTTCAGCATCTCAACGCGCTGCTCACCTTCAGGTTCAGTCGTCTGATTAAAGAGGCGGACCTTCCTTCTTGCCTCTTCACGCTCTTTCATTAACATCGGGTCAGCCGGATCGTACATTTCGCCAGCGAGCATTTTTTGTTTTTCGCTTGTCATGTGGGTCACCTTTTCTGGATGGATTTTTTAATAGTTTCTCATTTTTGGGGTGGGGTGGCTAGTGATACACCGGCACATTGGGGACGGAGTTTAGTGATTCGTTTTTGTAGTCATTCTAAAAATGACTCATGCCGGGACGGAGTTATGTGTGTCATTTCTGTAATCATTCTAAAAGTAGCACACTTAACTCCGTCCCTAATGTGTCGCACCTTAATCTTTCGCTTGTCTAAATAAATGGTATAATCACATAAACGAACATAAGGAGGAATCATCATGAAGCAGCTTTTAGAACAATTAACATCTTTGCATGGTCCATGTGGTCATGAGCAGCCGGTTAGTAAATGGTTGAGAGATACAATCAAACCTTTAGTGGATGAGGTGAAAGTGGATGCGCTTGGTAATGTGATTGCAGTGAAAAAGGGTGCTAGGCCGGGTCCTGCGATGGTCATGACCGCGCATATGGATGAGGTTGGCTTCATCGTTAAAAAGATTGAAGAGAGTGGTCTGATTCGGTTTGAAAAGCTTGGAGGGAATGATGACCGTCTGCTGTTGACGCAGAAGGTTCAGCTTCGAACACGAACTGGTCTTTTAACTGGTGTGATCGGCAGTATTTCTGCTCACTATTCAAAGTTTGATGATGCGGGGAAAGTACGAAATCACCGTCAGTTATACATAGATATTGGTGCGAAAAATAAAGCACATGCGATTGAGCTCGGCGTCGAAATCGGGACGCCTGTTACCTGGAAACCTGATATGGAGTTTTTGGGCAATGAAACGACAGGGCGTTTTGTCGGAAAAGGCTTTGATGATCGTGCAGGTTGTGCGGTGCTGATTCAGACGCTTCAGGAACTGCAGGATGAACAGTTTGCCGGAACAGTTACAGCTGTATTCACGGTTCAGGAAGAGGTTGGCTTACGTGGTGCTCAGGTAGCTGCGAGGCAGGTGGAAGCAGACGTGGCGATTGCCCTTGATACAACAGCGGTCAGCGATACACCGGAAGAAACGATGGATGCCTCACTGGCGCTTGGTGCCGGAACCGGGATTAAAGTGCTCGATTTCAGCCTGATTTCTCACCCGGCTGTAAAAGAAAAGCTGATCCATTTAGCGAACGACAAAAAAATCGCTTACCAGCTTGAAGTATTCCCTGGGATCGGGACAGACGGCGGGGCCATGAGCCTTGCTAACCATGGCATTCCAACAGGTGTGCTGTCCATACCTTCCCGTTATGCGCACTCACCGGTTGAAGTGATTGATATGGAGGATTTAGTAGCAACGAAGGAATTGTTGAAGGCTTTTGTTTTAGATTTGAGTGAGGAGAGCGGGTTTGGGTTTTTTGATTGATGGGATTTATTAGGCGGCACGCCGGGGACGGAGTTGTGTGTTTCATTTTTAGAATCATTCTAAAAGTGGCGCATTCAACTCCGTCCCTACGTGTTCCATTTTTAGAATCACTATAAAAACAGCACACTAAACTCCGTCCCCGCTGTGCCGCCTTATCTAGTCAGTGAATCCTTTTCACAACCTCGCACGTACATAACTTAACAACTTTTTTCCGGGATGAGGAGGGGTGCAATGACGCAGGTTACTGAAAAGAAAACGGTGCAGCCGGGATCGAAGTTTAAAACGCAGGGGGTGCAGGCGCTTTTTGGGCTTTTGATGGGTGTGCTGATTTCATCTTTTGTGTTGCGTGAAGAAGTGCCGATTACAGTGACGGGTGTATTGTTTATTTTGTTTGTGGCTTTGATCAGTTTTATTATCAGTCTGTTGATTCATGAGACGGGACATGCGATCGGGGGAAAGCTTGGTGGCATGGAAGTGATGAATTTATCATACGGTCCGTTTGTATATGCGAAAGTAAGCGGCAAAAGCCGGTTTTTCTTTAAGCTGCCATCCCTCGGTTATATTGGTCGTGCGATGATGCGTTTTCCTGAGCGGGTATCTGACAAAGCGATGCAGAAAAAACTGCTGCGTCTGATTTATGCGGGACCTGTTTCAAATATTGTCACTGGTGGAGCCGCGCTTATTCTTGGTTATTTTATCTGGCCGTCGGGCATTATTTTAACTTTTGCGATGGTCAGTCTGTTCCTTGGTATAACAAACCTTGCGAGTATTGAAACGCCAACGGGTGTCCTGACTGATGGTAAAATGATTTCTATTTTAAAAGAAAAAGAGCCTGGTGCAGAGGTGATTCTAGTCAGCTATCAATTACTGCAGGAGGATCCGACGGGTACCGGGCATTGGAAGAAAGAGACGGTTGAGAGGGCAGAGCAGATTATAAACCGTTATCCGGACTGGCCGCTCGCTGCCTCCTTACTGGCTACGATCGGTCCTTATTATTACAAATCTGACCCTGATCGCTTTCTTGAGCTGACCGATGGCAGAGCGTTTAAAAAAAGAACGAATAAAGCAGTTGTGCTGCAGGATATGATTGACATAGCAACAGCTACAGGGCTTTATTTTGCAGGAAAACTGCATGAAGAGCCTGATATTGAAAGAAAGCTTCAGCTGATTAGTAATAAAAATGACGTTACACGTTATATGCGCGATGCGTATCTGGCGATTGTTTATGGTGAAAAATCACAGGCGCTCGCTGCACTCGACCGGGTTGATCGCGCCATTGGAGAGTGGCATCCACTTTACCTTGAAGGGTCAAGTGAACAAAAAGTCACACAGGAGATTCGAAACCACTTAAAGTGAATCAGGGGATTAAAAAATCCGGCTGCATCTCAAGTGCAGCTGGATTTTTACTTTTAATTTGCGATCTTCTATACAAATGTCCAGTATGATAGCGTAATTCTATGAAAAATGGGAATGAATGTACGCTCAGGAAGGATAAGCAATGAAGATCCTATAAAATCAATAGAATATCAAAATTTACTGACAATTCAGTTTGAGCTATAATTTTATTATTCATGAGAAAAAATAATCACTATTTTAAAATAATAGTTGATCAAGAAGGAGTGGTTGGTTGGAAACCGATAGTCATAATCATATTCAAAAGCCGTCATTTACGTATGCGATGCTGATGCTTGCAGCTGCGGTTGCAGTCGTGTCAGTTGGTATTTTAGTATTTGATGCACCTATTCAAATTCTGATGTTTATCAGTATGCTTGTTGTAATGCCATTTATGCTAAGGCTGGGCTTTACTTATAAGCAGATTGAAAAATCGATGTTTGAATCGATGGGGAAGGCGCTTCAGCCTGTACTGATTCTTTTAACCGTCGGAATTTTAATTGGTGCATGGATCGCTTCTGGTACTGTGCCAACGCTGATCTATTATGGTGTTGAAGCTATTTCGCCACAGTATTTCCTTGTAACAACATTATTGTTCTGTTCACTCGTTGCAGTAGCGACAGGAACTTCGTGGGGAACAATCGGTACTGCGGGTATCGCCATGATGGGGGTAGGTGCAGCGCTTGGTATTCCTGCAGGTATTACAGCTGGCGCGATTGTCAGTGGGGCGTACTTCGGTGATAAAATGTCTCCGCTGTCTGATACGACGAATCTTGCGCCTGCAGTGACGGGTGGAGATCTGTTCTCTCATATCAGACATATGCTGTGGACCACTGTGCCGGCTTATGTTATCACTGCGATCATTTTTACAATGATCGGTCTTCAATACAACGGTTCAGTAAATGCTGAATCAGTTGCCCAGATGACCACTTACCTGAGTGAAAACTTCAGCCTTGGTCTTATACCACTCATCCCGGTTGTGGTGTTAATCACACTGTTGATGATGAAAAAGCCTGCAATTCCATCTATTTTTATCGGTGCAGCAACAGGCGGACTTGTTGCGATTTTCGCACAGGGATTCAGCTTTTCAGAGACAATCAGCACTTTTTACAACGGCTATACGGTTGAATCCGGCATCGAAATTGTAGACAGTCTTCTGATTCGCGGTGGTCTTGTCAGTATGCTTGCGCTCGTTGCTTTGTTCTTATTTGCACTCGGTCTTGGCGGTATGCTTGCTGAGGCAGGTGTACTTGAAGCGATGATTGCTTCATTTGCTGAGAAGATTCAGCATACGGGCGTCCTTGTTGCAGTCACAAGTGTAGTCAGCTACTTTACACTGGCAATTGGTGGGTCAGTCTATTTTTCAACCGTGATGGGTGGTACGCTGATGAAACCGATTTTTGACAGACTGAACCTGAAGCCTGAAAACCTGTCACGCGTACTTGAAGACACAGGAACACAAAGTGCAGCTCTGCTTCCATGGACAGGAAGCGGATTATACACTGCAGGCGCACTCGGCGTCTCAACCCTTGCATACCTGCCATTCTGTTTTCTTGCATTCGTTACGCCGATCGTGTCGATCTTCTACGGGATTACCGGTTTGACGATGACAAAACAGGAAGATGATGATGCAATTGAACAGGATGCACAGACTGCATAATGAACTGTTGAAGACCGCTCTTTTTGGAGGGCGGTTTTTCTGTGTTGCAGGCGGCTCACTGGGGACGGAGTTAAGTGGTTCGTTTTTAGAATCATTACGAAAATGGAACAGTCAACTCCGTCCCCGCTGCGCCGCCCCCTCCCCGCACATCCACAGCACCTCCAGCCATCCCAAATTCCCTTAACCCCTCTTATAATTAGATAAAACTTCAATACGGGAGGACGATAAACATGCTGGTGTATGATAACAGGTTGTCGGGTGTCCGGGTGCATGCGTTTTCGACTGGTCAGGTTGCTGTGAAAAAACCGTATCGTCAGTGGAGAGGGGTGGAGGCGCTGCGGATCCCTGCGCTTGTTACTTCTCCTTCGTGGACAGAGTGGCTGCCGATCTGGAGTTATCTCGTCGAGTTTCCTGATATGAAGGTGCTGATTGATGCTGGTGAGACGCCGCGTGTAAATGAGGAAGGCTGGTTTAAGGAGCGTACGAAAAATGAATGGCTGCTAAAACGATTAATTCGTTTTAAGATTGAGCTTTCTCAGGGTATCGGTGCTCAGCTACAGCGGGCGGGTATTGATCCTCGAACGATTGATTATACGATTCTAACGCATTCTCATACAGATCATGCAGGTGGTCTCAGCGATCTCGCAGGTATTCCTGTAGTCATGTCGAGAAAAGAGTTTGATCAATCACAGCGTTTCCTTCTGGGTGCGGTATCAGAGAAATGGCCGTCTGGTATTGAATTCAAGTTGACGGATTTTCCGGACACAGATGCATTGTTTAAAGGAGCGGATCATTCCCTGCATCCTCAGCTATCACTTGTTTCAACGCCTGGACATACAGATGGACATCTATCAGTGATCGTCCGAGATGGTGAGCTGTCGCTGTTCTTTGCGGGTGATGTGACTTTCAACCAGTCGCAGCTCGCTGACAAACGGATTCCAGGTATCTCAGCTTCCTTTGAGCATGCATATGCAACAATGGGCGCTATTCGCTCCTATGCCCTGTATCATCAAACCATTTATTTGCCATCACATGACCCGGATATTATCACGAGACTTGACCAGCGGAAAACGCTGACAAGAAACGAAGTCGTAACGTATACCGGGCAAAGACCCGTTTAATATAGATGAGGCCATGTGTTAGCTGCATGGTCTTTTTCTATGCGGCGCAGCGGGGACGGAGTTAAGTGATTCGTTTTTAGAATCATTATAAAAATGGAACAGAAAACTCCGTCCCCGCTGCGCCACTTCAATTTTCCATCCCCCATAGAACCCCGCCCTCTCATACGATACAATTACCTTATAAGATTTATTTCATAGGAGGATTTCATGCCTGACTGGAGTTATCACCCGATGTTTCGCCCGGTGTTATCAAGGCTTGGAGCGGGGTGGTCGAGGGAGTTTATTTATAGAAGTATGGGGGTTGTGTCATCACTGCCTGGCGGGCGCTCGTTTATTAAGTTACTTGGCCATATGACACCTGCTGATTCGCTTCATCATGTGACAGATGGGGTGCATTATAAGAGTGTGGTCGGTGTGAGTGCGCGGCTTGATCCGAAGGGAACTGGTGCAAAGACGCTTGGTTCACTGGGGATCAGTATGCTGGAAGCGGGACCGGTGTCGTTGCAGGCAAAAGATGCACCTGATCCGGAAATTGACTGGCAGAAAGAGAAAATCTACTTTTCATCAAAGGAACCGGCGCAGAGCCTTGAAACCTGCAAACGTGCCGTCAGCATGTTCGAAGGACCGTCGCTTGTTACGATCGATAAAAGCATGACAGCAGATCAATCAGTAGAAATTATCAATGATATGAAAGGCGCTGCGAAAGGATTTATTCTGCGTGAACATCAGATAGAAGCTGCAGAGCATGCAGAAGTTGCTTATCTCTTACAGCAGGCTGATGCGCTGAATACCACAATGCTTGAATTGCCATACATAAAAGGCGTCGTGATCGAATCGCCTAAAAAAGAATATCAGTATACATTTACAGAACACGACCAGGCACTTCCTGCATGTATGAAAGCCATTAAAGAAATACATGCTGTCTCCAAAGAGCTGACGGTCATCGTAAAAGGCGCCGTGAAAGAACCTGCTGATGCGAAGATGTTGTGTGACGCAGGCGCTTCTCTTCTTTTACTCGAGGAAGGGTATGTTTTTTCAGGACCGGGGCTGCCAAAACGCATAAACGAATTGATGCTTGAAGAAGAGCCTAAGGAAGAAAATGCTGCAGGTGCAATGTGGGGGTTGCTTTTTGGCCTTGCGATTCTGATCGGCGGCATGATTGCGCTGGGTTTTAGTATGACCCGGATTATTCTGCCGTATGATGAACAGTTTATTGGTATGACAAGAGCAGAGATTGAAGCTTTCAACCCAGCTGTGCTGGCGTTTATGGCGCATGATCGGATGGCGCTTGCAGGTACGATGATCAGTGGCGGGATTTTATATATACAGCTGGCGCGGCACGGACTTTCCAAGCGTCTTCATTGGGTTAAGATCGCATTTCATACAGCTGCGATCACAGGATTTCTGGGGATTTTCGCATTTATTGGCTATGGCTATTTTGACTGGCTTCACGGTGTGTTCTGGCTGGTTTTGCTGCCGATCTATCTGGCCAGTTTTTATCTCACCAAAAAATCGCATGCATTTCCATCGTCATCTAATCGAACCAATAGCCGTGCCTGGAAGCTCAGCAATATTGGCCAGCTGTTATTTGTCATGCTGGGTGCAATGATTATGGTTGGCGGCATTGTGATTACGATTATAGGAATGACGGGTGTTTTTGTCGCAACGGATCTGGGTTACTTATGTGTAACGCCTGAGATGCTGCAGGCTGTCAATGAGCGGTTGATTCCGGTTATTGCACATGACCGGGCCGGTTTTGGCAGTGCGCTGATCAGTGTCGGTCTGATGGTACTGCTGCTTGCTTTATGGGGGTTCCGGGAAGGTGCAGCGTGGGTGTGGAATACGATTGCGATTGGGGCGCTGCCGGCATTTACAGCTGGTATTGCAACGCACTTTGTCATTGGGTACACCACATTTATTCATTTGCTGCCCGTATACTTGCTTGTCATTATTTATGTGGCTGGACTGACATTATCTTATCCGTTTTTAAAAAAGAATGCAGCTATGAATTAAAATAGGCGCCTTCACAAGAGGGCGTCTATTTTTAATAAGCAAAACTAATCAAAATGCATAAATATTATCGATTTTACTTATATAAATACTCCTTTTACAATAAATACAAGAGGAGTGATCGGTATGGAATTGCTATTCATCTTTTTAACGGGGATCGTTGCGACAACGCTCGGCACACTTGCAGGTGGCGGTGGATTGATCAGTCTGCCGGTCATGCTGTTACTGGGTTTGCCGGTACACAGTGCGATCGGGGCAAATAAAGTATCTAATACAGTCAGTTCATTTTCAGCTTTTTTCTATCTGCTGCGCCATAAAAGTATTAATTTGAAAGAATCACTCTGGATTATTCCATTCAGTTTAGCCGGGGGCATCACTGGTGGTTTAATTGCATCTGCACTACCGGCTGAAAATCTGACCATTATAGCAGTCATTCTTTTGATCTTTGCACTCACAACTTCTTTTTTAAATAAGAGTACTTTTGAGCATGATCAGACACTGAAACGCGGCGGATTAGGGGCTGCCGGACTGTATGGGATCGGAATTTATGATGGATTGTTCGGACCGGGGCAGGGCACGCTGATGCTCTACCTGTTCAACTGGCTGAAGGTCTCATATATTAAAGCAGTCGGCCTTGTGCGTTTGGCTACATTTTCAAGCTGCTTTGGGGCTGCGGTGACATATATTGCAGCCGGTCACATCATCTGGCCGCTGACGCTTGCTCTGCTTACAGGATCTTTTCTCGGTGCGCAAACGGGTGTCAGGCTTGCACAGAAAATGAAGCCGTCACAGGTAAAACCGCTGCTGCGTATCGTGACTGGAATCCTGATCATCCAGCTTGTCATTGAACAATTATGATCTTGTAGAAAACTGAATTTTTAGATATTAATGATATAATAGAAGATAGAAATCACATCTAAAAGGAGGAATTCTGTATGAATACGTTACCCCGTCCGCCCAGTTAAGCACTAGCGCGTGAAGCGCCGGATCGTCTTTCTCATCATTTCAAGAGAGGGGCGACCGAGCGATGAACGCAAAACGGAATATAAAAGTTTTATATGGTATCAGTTTTTTCTTTTCATTCATTCCTGCCTATGTAATTGAACGATTGTTCTGGGAAATGCGCGGGATGTCGGTACTTGATGTAGTGCTGACAGAGATTATTTTTGGTGCAGTCATGCTGTTAATGGAGGTTCCATCAGGTGTGTTGGCAGATCGGATTGGCAGAAAGCCGCTGATCATAACAGGAGTTTTGTTCGAAGGAATCATGTTTGCCATCCTGATTTTTGCCGATTCATTCTGGCAATTTGCGCTGGCGATTGCTTTTGCTGCAGCAGGAGCCGCTTTTTTGAGTGGAGCAGAAAATGCACTGTTATATGATTCACTGGCTGCCCTTAACAAAGAAGAGCGCTTTGATTGGCACTTAGGCAGGCTGCAGGCAGTCAGAATGGTGTCATTATTTATTGCCGCAATGTCAGGGAGCTTTTTAGCATTATATATGCCGCTTGAAATCAATTACTGGCTGTCGCTGATCAGTACATTCATTGCGTTTATCCTAACATTTTTATTAAGAGATACCGTCCATCTGGTGGATGACGTGACGTACTCCATGTCCGGTCAGGTGACTCAGGCAATCAGTTTTTTTAAAAGGGAACCTGCCTTGGTATATGTTCTCTTTTTAGGCATTACAGTCGGCCTTGCAGCAGGGTTTGTTGAAGAATTCTGGCAGCTTTATCTTGTGGATGCCGGGATCGGTCTATCATTTTTCGGTTTATATTATGGTGTCATTCTGGTCGTTCAAATACCCGGTGCGCTGGCTGCTCACGCGTTAAGAAAAAGATTCAGGCGTAAAAGTCTGCTGACAGTTGTGATCCTGACTGGTGTATCGGCGCTGATCTTCTCAGCATTTCAAGTCAACTGGCTTGGCGCTGCAGCAATCATCTTCTTTTTACTGGCTGCAGGCATGACAGAGCCGCTCATCCTGGGTGCGCTTCATGAAAAAGCAGACAACAGGATCAGGGCCACACTTGAATCCTTTCAATCACTGGTTTTTAATGCAGTCCTGATCATTGCTGGTACAGGATTTGGCTATATTGCCACTCAGTTCACACTCGCTAAAGGCTTTATGTTTCTGGCCGTGTTCAGTGTAGTGCCACTGCTGGTGAAAATGTTACGTCAATTGAATGATGAGTAAATGGAAAGCAGTCTGCGGGCTGCTTTTTATTGTGCGCAGCGGGGACGGAGTTCAGTGTTTCATTTTTAGAATGATTCTAAAAGTGGCGCACTCAACTCCGTCCCCGATGTGCCGCTAAATATAATTGAAAATAATTCTCAATCGCCTATTGATAATCGTTTTCATTTATAATACAATCATATTGCAAATG
Organism: Jeotgalibacillus malaysiensis; assembly: GCA_000818095.1. Lineage (NCBI taxonomy): Bacteria > Bacillati > Bacillota > Bacilli > Caryophanales > Caryophanaceae > Jeotgalibacillus > Jeotgalibacillus malaysiensis. The sequence goes on along the minus strand of CP009416.1, from coordinate 3,336,669 downwards.
AAAATCATTATCAATTAAAGGAGTTAAGAAAATGAACAAAAAATTATTATTATTGATTGTTGCATGTCTGGTTTCTGCTTTCGTACTTGCAGCTTGTGGCGGCAGTGAAGATGAAGCAACGGATGCAACTGAATCAGATAGCGGCACTGCTTCAGAATCAGCAGAGTCTGAAGGCGGTGCGATTGAAGTTGAGCATGCGATGGGTACGACAACTTTAGAAGAAAAGCCTGAACGTGTTGTATCACTTTATCAGGGTGCAACTGACACTGTTCTTGAGTTTGATGTAACACCGGTTGGGGTTGTCGAGTCATGGGTTCAGGTACCAATGTACGATTACATAAAGGAAGATCTTCAGGACGTAACATATGTAGGGCAGGAAACACAGCCTAACCTTGAAGAAATTGCTGCTTTAGAGCCGGATGTGATCTTTGCTTCACAGATCCGGCATGAAGAGATTTATGAGCAGCTGTCACAGATTGCACCAACAATTGTTAATGAAACAATCTATGATTTTAAAGAAACAACAAACCTGATTGGTCAGGCGCTCGGAGAAGAAGAGAAGGCTGAAACACTTTTAGCTGATTGGGACAGCCGCATTGCTGATTTTCAGGAAAAGATCGCTTCTAATGAGAATTGGCCGATGAGTGCTGCTGTACTGAACTACCGTGCAGATCACGCACGTATTTATGTGACTGGCTTTGCCGGATCGATTCTGCAGGAAGCAGGATTTGAAGAGCCGATTGAATTGCAGGGTCAAAATGAAGAAATTGTGATGTTGAATGATAAGGAAGCGATTCCACAGATGAATGCAGACGTGTTCTTCCAGTTCATGGAGGATACACCGGATGTGCAGAATACATTTGAAGACTGGACGGCTCACCCGCTTTATCAGAACCTTGAAGCTGTGAAGAACGACAATGTATTTACAGTGGATGAAGTTGCATGGAATATGGCTGGCGGTTTGCAGGCTGCGAACCTGATGCTTGATGATATGTATGAATATTTTGAGCTTGAGCAATAAGATTTGAGTGAAGGGGAGGCATATTGCGTCCCCTTTTTCTCATGAAAGAAGAGGCGTTATCATGTTACGTTCCCCAATTCTAAAACTAATCGGTCTGATCAGCTTAATCGCAACGGTTATCTTTCTGTTTTTGACAAGTCTGGCTGTTGGTCAGACGGCAATTCCCCTGTCTGAAACGTGGGAAGCGATTATCAGCTATGACCCGAATAATACGAACCATCTGATTATCGGTACCTCGCGTCTTTCCAGAGGATTGATTTCCTTAGTGATCGGGATGAACCTTGCGCTTGCAGGGGTTTTTGTACAGGCGCTGACGAGAAACCCGCTTGCTGCTCCTGATCTGTTAGGGATTAATGCAGGGGCTATTTTCTTTATTGTATTTGCGATCACTTGGCTTGAGGTTTCGTCGCTTTCAGGTTATATGTGGTTTGCGTTTTTAGGTGCTGCTATAGCCGGAGGGACCGTGTTTTTCCTCGGAAGTCTTGGCCGTGATGGTCTTACACCCATTAAGGTTATTCTGGCAGGCGTTGCATTGTCAGCATTATTTGTGTCATTTACACAGGGGATGCTCGTACTGGATGAGCAGTCGATTCAGACGGTTCTTTTCTGGATTTCAGGATCTGTTGCAGGGCGTGACCTTGAGATGCTGATGTCCGTGCTGCCATTTCTGTTAACTGCTTTAGTCATCAGCATATTTATGGCGCGCCCAATGGGGGTTTTCTCATCAGGTGATGACGTCGCTAAGGGACTTGGGCAGAAGGTATGGCTGACGAAGCTTGTGATGGGCATGCTGGTCATTGTCCTTGCAGGCGGTTCTGTTGCCGTTGTCGGTTCAGTCGGTTTTATTGGTCTGATTGTGCCTCACATGGCTAAAAGTCTTGTCGGTAATGATTACCGCTGGATCCTGCCTTACAGTGGTCTTTTAGGAGCGGCGGTGCTGCTTGCTGCAGATATTATCGCCCGTATTGTAATCGCACCTCAGGAAGTGCCAATCGGTGTGATGACCGCATTTATAGGCGGACCTTTCTTTATTTACCTTGCTAAAAAAGGAGTGTCGAAAAAATGAAACAGTGGACATTCCGTTTATTTAACGATCGTGTATCCATCCAGCTTTCGTCGCGCTGGCTTATTGTGACAGGTGTCTGGCTGCTTGCAGTCATGATGGTTTTTTTACTGAGCCTCTCATCAGGAAGTAATTGGATTCCACTGACTGAAGTATTTATGCAGATCACAGGTCAGATTGATCAGCATTCATTTGTTATAGAAACACTCCGTTTGCCGCGGGCACTGATGGCGATTTTAGTCGGAGCGGCACTTGGTGTAGCTGGTCTGATCCTGCAGAGTCTGGTGAGAAATCCGCTTGCTGCACCTGATATTATCGGGATTACAAGTGGTGCCTCTCTGGGTGCGGTTACTTTCATTTCATTTGGTGCAGGGATCATCAGTCTGCAATATTTACCTCTTGCAGCAATTGCGGGTGGCTTACTTGCGGCTCTGCTGATTTATCTGATTTCCTGGAATAAAGGGGTAACGCCGATCAGGCTTGTGCTGATCGGCGTCGGGCTCTCTGCCATTATGAAGGCGTGTGTGACGTTCATGCTGGTAATGAGTGATACAGCTACCACTACCCAGGCCTATATATGGCTGACTGGCAGTATTTATGCTGCCTCATGGAGTGAAGTTACTTCAATGATCTGGTGGCTGCTCATCCCGATTCCGTTTTTAATCGTATTTGGCAGAGGGTTGAATGTGACAGAGCTTGGTGAGGATTTTTCAGTCAATGTAGGTATCCGCGTACAGCTCCAGCAGTTTATCTTTCTGATGTGCAGTGTGATGCTTGCAGGAACTGCAGCCGCTTATGCGGGAGGAATCGAGTTTGTGGGACTGATGGCACCTCATATCGCAAGACGCCTCGTTCATCGATCATTCCCGGGACTGGCTGTACTGACGGCGCTCATTGGTGCATTTCTCGTGCTCATTGCAGACCTTGTGGCGCGAACTGTGTTCCTGCCGCTTGATATTCCGGCAGGCGTGTTTACTGCAGCAATCGGCGCACCATTTTTCCTCTATCTGCTGTTTCGCTATCGGAATCAATAATGTTAGTGACTAATCGTTTTTAAAAGGAGACTGATCATGAACTTAGAACAATACCGGATTGAAAAACAGCATGGCAGAGAAGGTGTGCCAATCAAACAGCTTGAAAATCCTGAAGTCATTGCAGAAGTCGTTGGCCGTTATGCCCGCGTCAGTGATATCAAACTTGAGTCAACTGCAGCCTCACTCGTCATGAAAAGATATGCCGTCATGACGGCAGCTGCAGCGCTGGAATATTACGGTCTTTATGAAGGGAAAAAAGATTGGCTGAAAGAAGCGGCATTTCACTTTGATCATTTCGTATTGCTTGAAGGAGATCAGATGCCTGACATGGACCGGGACTGGAAAACAGTTGTTTTCGCAGAACACCTGACACCAATGGTTCATCACTTCTCTAAAACGTGTAAAATCCCCCAAAGGATCTTATGGGAAAATATCGCCGTGCGCATGCAGGCCGTGTTTCGTAAAAAAGCTGCTGAGTATCCTCAGGAACAGCTTGAAGCATTATTTATTGAAATAACTGATCCTGAAGCAGAATGGACAGGTGTGGATACGAACCCCTTTACAAAATACCTCCAGCGGCCTGAAAGCTGGGATGTGATTCCTGTGAGGGAGACGTGCTGCAGGCTGTATCAGATTAAGGAAGGTCAGGAGCAGCCGTATTGCGGGAATTGTCCTTTGAGATAAGCGGCACAGCGGGGACGGAGTTCAGTGATTCATTTTTAGAATGATTCTAAAAGTGGCGCACTCATCTCCGTCCCCGCTGTGTCATTTTTAAAATCATTCTAATCCCCACCCCGCACCCCAAATTTTGCTATAATGACCTAAAATCCTTCAATTAGCAAGGGAGAGGTCTCATGTTTGACAATATAAAGAAGAACATGGAAGAGCAGCGGTTTCGTTCGATGTTTGTGCAGACGTTACAGACGTTTGAGAAGTCTTTGAGAAATGGTGTCGGGGAGACGAAGGTCAGGAAGATTATGAGAAAGAAATTGGATCCTGATGCGATGACGGGTATGATTGTGAGGACGATCCAGATGGCTTCTGATATCAGGGGGATGGCGGTTAACAGGGAATCTATTGAAACATATGCCAACCTTTTATATGCAGAGACGATTTTGATGCAAAAAGTGAATAAAGCCACGCAACAGGATAAAATTCCAATTACGCATCATACGCTGATCGAAGCAATTGATGAAGTCAGCCGCGGATTTGAAAAAGCGATGAATCAATATTTGAAGCTGAAAACATCTGATGTAAAGGATGAATTGGTGATTACGCGTGAATTGAGAGGACAGCGTGAAAAGTTGAAGAAGGAGCTTGAGCGCCAGAAGAATTTATCAGGGAATCAGCTAGAATGAGTTTTGCTGATATAGGATATGCACCGTGGGGACGGAGGTTAGAGTGTGATATGACGGCACTTTAACCTCCGTCCCCAATTTGCTGGTAACAAATAAAGATTTGAAAGAATCCCCCAGAATGATACAATATTAATATGTAGAAATAGTTCGAAAAATAATATTTATACTTTCAAAACAAATTTAAGCATACAAAAGGACGGTAAAAATGAGTAACAAACATATTAAATCAGACGTTATCTTAATTGGTGCCGGTATTATGAGTGCAACGCTTGGATCTTTGCTGAAGGAACTGGCGCCGGATTGGAATATAAAAGCTTTTGAACGGCTTGACAGTGCAGGCGAAGAGAGCTCAAATGAATGGAATAATGCAGGAACAGGCCATTCATCTTTATGTGAATTGAATTATACAAATGAATTGCCAGATGGCACGATTGATGTAACAAAAGCGAATAAGGTTAACGAGGAATTTCAGGTTTCCAAACAGTTTTGGGCGCATCTTGTTAATAGCGGCCTGATTAAAAACCCGAAGGAATTCATCATGGCACTTCCTCATATGAGTCTTGTTCATGGTGAAAAAGATGTTAATTTTTTAAAAAACCGATTTAAAGCGCTTTCAGATAATCCATTGTTTTCCGGTATGGAGTATTCGGATGATCCGGAGAAGCTGAAGGAATGGATCCCGTTAATTATGGAAAATCGCCAAGTGAACCAGCCGATCGCAGCTACAAAAATTGATGCTGGAACAGATGTGAATTTCGGCGCGCTAACACGTAAGTTATTCGCTCATTTAGCAGAAGAAGGCGTTTCAGTTAATTATAAGCATCAGGTTGACGATATGACGCGTACTGAAGATGGTGAATGGGAACTGAAAATCCGCGATCTCAAAAACGATCGTCTTGAGTATCATAAGGCGAAGTTTGTCTTTATTGGCGCAGGTGGCGGAAGTCTGCATCTGCTTCAGAAATCAGGTATTCCTGAAAGTAAAAATGTTGGCGGATTCCCGGTTAGCGGGTTGTTCATGGTGTGTAAAAAGCCTGAAATCGTTGAGAAGCACTATGCGAAAGTGTACGGGAAAGCACCGGTTGGCGCACCGCCAATGTCCGTGCCTCACCTTGATACTCGCCTGATTGACGGGAAAGAGTCGTTATTTTTTGGACCGTTTGCAGGCTTTTCACCAAAGTTTTTAAAGACAGGTTCGAATATGGACCTGATTACTTCAGTAAAAAAGGACAACCTGACAACAATGGTTTCAGCAGGCTTGAAAAATATGCCGCTGACAAAGTATTTGATTGAGCAGGTGCTGCAATCCAAGGAACAGCGTATGGAAGCGCTGCGTGAATTTGTACCGAATGCAAACAGTGACGACTGGGAGCTTGTTGTAGCCGGCCAGCGTGTGCAGGTGATTAAGGATACGAAACAGGGTGGAAAAGGGACGCTTCAGTTTGGAACGGAGGTCATCAGCGGCGCAAATGGATCAATTGCTGCACTGCTGGGCGCTTCACCGGGCGCTTCTACATCAGTATCCGTTATGCTCGATGTACTGAGCCGCTGTTTCCCTGAGGAAATGAAAGGATGGGAGCCTAAGATCAAAGAGATGATTCCTTCTTACGGAAAAAATCTGCTTGAGCATCCTGACTTAATTAAAGAAATTAACGAGACGACTTCAGAAGCGCTTGGCCTGGTAAATGCCGGTGCTGCGATTGCTGAAGATCCAATTAAAGCTGAGACAACAACTGTATGATCTGATGAAATGCCGTGGGCTTTTAGAGTCTGCGGTGTTTTTTATTTGGTGGTGAGAGGCTGGTTCGTAGAAAAGGTGTGGTGGTTCTTAGAATAGGCTTGAATGTCCTTAGAAAAACCATAAGTGTTCTCAGAAAAAACGATCATGTTCTTAGAAAATCACCTCACCTTCGTAGAAAAGTGACATTTGACCTACCCGAAACAAACAAAAAACTGCCTGAAGCATGATCGCTTCAGGCAGCATAAAGTGTTTATTTCTTGTTCACTGATGCATCATAAATCGTATCAATCGCATCTTTCAGTCCAGCGTCAAATTGCTCCTGTGTCTGGCCGTGGCGCAGATCAGATGCAAGTGCACGAGAGAAACTTGCGATTAAGCCATCATTTTCACGCAGCTTTTCGTTTGCCTCTTTGCGTGAGTATCCGCCTGATAGTGCGACCACACGCACCACACGTGGGTGGTCTACGAGTTCTTTAAAGAAATTTGCTTTAGTTGGAATCGACAGCTTCAGCATGACGTTCTGATCTTCAGGAAGATTATTAAGATGCTTTAAAATCTCATCCTTCATTATCGATTCGCACTGTTCTTTATCTTTACTATGAATATTGACTTCAGGTTCAATGATCGGCACAAGCCCTGCAGCAATAATCTGTTTGCCGACTTCAAATTGCTGATCAATGACTTCTTTGATGCCTTCTTCATTTGGTTCATTAATGACTGAGCGCATTTTTGTACCGAAAATGTGTCTTTCATTTGCCCGGCTAAGTGTTTCATCCAGATCATGAATCGGCTTCATAAGCTGTACGCCGTTCTTTTCATCTGCGAGGCCTTTATCGACTTTCAGAAATGGCACAACGCCCTTTTCTTCCCACAGATAGTCGCCTGTATGCTTGCCTTCAATATCACGATCCATTGTCTGTTCAAAGAGAATCGCGCCGAGTATTTTTTCAGATGTAAAAGCAGGAGAAGTAATGATTCTTGTGCGCATTTCATGGACCATGTCGAACATTTCATCTTCATTGGAATATGCACTTTCCTCAACGCCGTAAGCTTTTAGTGCCTTCGGTGTGCTGCCACCGCTCTGATCGAGTGCTGCGATAAAACCTTTTCCGTTCTTGACCTTGTCAAATTGCTCCTGATTCATTTTCTCCACTCCTTTGATATGTAATTTTTCCACCACCTATACTCTTCCCTTTTAAATGGGACATCTAACATCAATTGTTAAAAAATTTACTGTGCAGAAAAAATCAGCAGTGCAGACTGCTGATTCCGTTGATCAAAATTCTTCGTATTCACGCGGGTCCTGGTCAGCGATTCTGCCATCTTCGCGCGTCAGTCCATTGATTTTCTCAACTTCTGCATCAGATAACTCAAAATCAAATAGTTCAAGATTTTCGCGCTGTCTATGCGCATTAGTGGATCTTGGGAGTGAGATCGTATCAAGCTGGTAGATCCATCTCAGAATGACCTGCCCTACCGATTTGTTGTGCTGATTGGCAATGTTTTGAAGAGTCTCATCGTTCAGCACGCTGCCTGCTCTTTCAAGCGGGCTCCAGGCTTCCGTAATGATGTCATGCTTTTTATTGTATTCACGCTGTTCTTTTTGAGAAAAATAAGGATGCATTTCTATTTGGTTGATGACGGGCTTTACACCTGTTTCTTTTTCGAGGCGCTCCAGGTGCTCAGGCATGAAGTTACATACACCGATTGAGCGGACCCATCCTTTTTCCTGTGCAGTGATCAGCGCTTTCCATGCTTCCACATACTGATCCTGTTTCGGATTTGGCCAGTGAAGCAGATACAGGTCCCAATAATTTAAGTTGGCACGATACAGCGACTCCTGAATCATCTCAAGTGCTCGGTCGTAGTCATAATACTGTGCACGCAGCTTTGAAGTTAAAAATAAATCGTCCCGTGAAATCCCGGATCTCTTCACAGCTTCGCCTAATGTACCTTCATTATCATAGCGGATGGCAGAGTCGAATAGCCGATAGCCATTTTTAATTGCAGCAGTCATTGCCTCCACGCCTTTTTCACCTTTTAATGTATATGTACCAAGGCCTGTGGCAGGAATTTTATAGCCATTATGCATTGTCCATTCAGGTATTTTTGTCATAAGTAAGCTCCTTCGTGAGTTTTCTATCATTTTTCCCTGAAGTATTTGGCTTAAACCTGAACGTGCTGATCAGTGTGCCACTATGTCAGTTTAACGTATATAATGAATAGGTCTTTAGTTTATCATTCTAAAATATTGGATAACTAGTAAAGGTATAAACATAAAAGGGGTTCTATTCATACAATCTTTAGCATATTCAAATGTCACAATTTCAAATAAATTGGAAGCGTTTTTTGGTGTTTCTTTTAGAGGTCTGGCAGCGCCGATTATAGAAAATGGACAGGTGATCGGTGCGATCGCGATCCAGATTCAGGAACAGAATGAAAAAGCCCTGCAGGAAATCTCTGACCAGATTTTTGAATCAATCAACCAGGCAAACGAAAGAATTACTTCTATCCATACCGGATCTGAAGGGCTTGCTGCATATTCCTCTTCACTACTGCAGCAATCGACTGAAGCATCTGAGGCGATGAAAAATACTGATGAAGTCATTCATATCATTAAGAAGATCGCAAGCCAGACAAATATTCTCGGGCTAAATGCATCCATTGAAGCAGCGAGAGCGGGTGAGCACGGACGGGGATTTAATATTGTCGCGAAAGAAATCCGCAAATTATCAAATGATACGCTCGAATCTACAGAAAAAATCAGTTCGACATTAAAAATGATGCAGACATCCATACATGAAATTCAGTCTATGGTAGAAAACGTGGTTACTGTTGACCGCGAGCAGGCTTCGGCAACAGAAGACATTTCATCATTTATTAATTAAATTGAAGAAATGAGTGTGAAACTTAAAGAATATGCAGCAAAGTTATGATGAAATGACTATATAACAATGAAATCCTCCTTCTCATTTTAAAGGGAGGATTTTTTGTATACATAATACCTGAATATTTATACATGAATAATCGAAATATTTTAAAAATAATAGCCATATTGTCTTAGCGCCTGTATAATAAAGGGGGGATAAAGTAGAGGTAATATCAGGTAAGATGTTATTTCGAAAAAGAATTTGAGAAGGTGCATTGCAACTAATAGGACAGGAGATGTAATAATGAAAAAATTGATGACAGCTCTATTTTCACTCGTTTTACTATTAAGTTTGGCAACACCGGCATTTGCGACGGGAGACACTTCGAACGCAGAAGCACTTGAGGTAGTCGATGAGAAAAATTCCGAAATCTATTCAGAAATTGATCATGGTGTTGCAGCCACAGAGGCTTTAAAAGACAACTACTTTGATGAAATCAGTCAACTTGAGGAAGTTGCACATATTCTGTCATTAAAGCAGGAAAAAACAGCAATTTTAGTAGCACTGGAAGCATCAGGTCAGGAAAACCCGGGTCTAAACAAGGCGTTGGATAATAAAGAAGTGCAGCTTGAACAGGCGCATGGGGCATTAAATCCAGATTCTGAACAGGTACAGGCATACCTTGAACTAACTGCAGCATATGAAGCTGAGCGTGATGCAATCATCAAGCATGTATATGATGTGACGCTTGCGTTAACAGATCAGGGCATTCAGGAAGCAGCTGAACTTGGATTACTGGCGAAATGCAGCTGGGTGCATGTACGCTTTGGTGATACGAGAGAGTGGATTGATCCGATTGAGGTTGTGGGTGGCGGTACTAAATAATATTTAAAAAGCCTGAAGAAATAAAATGAGTTCTCTTGAGAACTCATTTTATTTTGAATGTTAGGAGGTCAGCTATTAATATGAGGGGGTTCAGCATTAAAAAAGCAGGTCAGTTCCTTGAGCAGGTTAATAATGATATTACAAAAATAGATTTATTACTTAACAGTTCAGGTTTAGAGATCATGCAACAATATATAGACAAGGGCAACAGTTTTTATATTTATCCTGGTGAACATCCTGAAGCATTAGAATTTTATTATATTGTTGATGGTCATGTCAGATGTGAAGATTATGAAGGAGAAAAGTCTGAACTAAATAGTGGTGATTATATTTGTGCCCAAGGATTAGAAGAGCCAGTGCATTTTAAAGTACTTGAGAAAGTAAAGATATTAATTTTCTCAAGTGAGGAGTCTTTTTATCACATTAGCGAAAAATTAACTGTATTACGAGATGTAGCAAAAAAGGTTGAGTATAAGGACCGGTATACTGCAAAACATAGTCAGAGGGTGGCTGAATACTCGGTCAGTATAGCTAGAAAGATGAAAATGGATGCTACTCATTTAAAAAGACTTAACCGGGCTGCTTTTCTACACGATATCGGCAAAGTTAACGTCCCGGAAGAAATCCTGAATAAACCGGGAAAATTGACAGAAGAAGAATATAAAATTATGAAAAAACATCCTGCAGACGGCGCTGCGATGGTTGAACAGACTTATTATAAGGACCTGGCTCCGATCATTCACCAGCATCATGAACGGCTTGACGGTTCCGGTTATCCGGACGGGCTGAAAGGTGACGAGATCCTGATTGAGGCAAAAATTATTGCAGTCAGTGATACCTTTGATGCGCTGACTGAAGACAGGATTTACCGTAAAGCCTGGACTCCCCAGAGTGCTTTAGAGGAGATCAAGGCGCATAAAGGCGATTTATATGATGAGACAGTGGTGGAGTTGTTTGAGGAAGTACTGCGTGAGGAAGGAAAAATAGATTGACACTTTTCTTTTGATCACGTAAAGTAAACGTTGCGATGAGCTCGTTTGCATAAGACGTTCGGATGTTATCACGTTGTGGAGCGTGGTCCGGCGCCGCAAATTTTGAGGAACCCCCTGGTCTTTGGATCAGGGGGTTTATTTATTATTTGGAGGTATTTTCATGAGATTGGAAGCTGTACCTTATGAGCGACGGCATGACTATGTTAATTGGCTGCTGTTAGCCGATGATAGTGAAAATGCGGTTCGTTCTTATCTGGATTATGGAGATTTATATGTTATACATATTGAACAACAAATTGTCGGAGTAATGCTATTTGTTACACTGTCTGAGCATGCAGTAGAACTGAAAAATATGGCTCTGACTGAGAATCAGCGGGGAAAAGGAATTGGAAAGAAAGCTATAGAAGCAGCTGTAAAGTTATACAAGGATAATGGTTTTAAGCAGATGAATGTTGGTACGGCAAACTCAAGTATTGAAAATCTGGCATTTTATCAAAAAGCGGGCTTTCGTATGTTTTCGATTATGAAAGACTACTTTGCAGACTATGATCCACCGGTCTATGAGCATGGCATTCATGGTCTTGACCTGGTGATGTTTGAACGCAAATTATAGAAAAAACCGGCCGGGAAAAAATCCCGATAGCCGGTTTTTTAAGAATTCTTTAATGCTTCTTTTTTCTGAAGACCACGTTTTCTGTTGCGCTTCATGGCCTTTGTGATATAGCCGCCTTTAAAGTTTCGCGGCTCATAGGAAACGATGAACGCATTTGGTTCATGCGTGCTGACGATATTAATAAATTCACGCTCGCGATCACGGCGGGCTGTGCAGTCCAGTCGGTAGCGGCGTGCCTCGTTCATTCCTTCTACTTCAGATGTTGATACACTGAAGCCTTCATTTCGCAGGTTCTGAATTAACTCTTCATTTTTCTTCATGATATTAACTTCTATCGAGACAAACCCGATTGCGAGGCGTTGTTCTAAGATTTGTCCAAGGTAGACACCTAGACCAAAACCTAATGCATAGGCTGCCATATTTAAATAGTTTGATAGGTCACTAAACACAAGCCCAAGGGCAATAACATAAATAACACCTTCAAGCGTACCAAGCGCTGAGGCTTTCCCTTTCATTCCTTTTACCATCATGATTGTACGAAGGGTCAGTACGGGAACAAAAATCAGCTGGGCAACAAAAATAATCAATGCTTGTAGCAAGCGTGACACCTTCTTTCTAAAAACGTTCTGTTAAGTGTAGCAGGCGTTGCTTCCTGAGAGCAAGTGACACAATTATGACATTGAACATTTTTGGAAGCGTTTTATTCTAAAAGCGGGTTGGATTGTTCTATACTGATGAAGAATCAGATTATAGGAGGCGGAAGAGATGAATGCATTTATGAAAAGGGCAGTGGAATTAGCAGCTGATAATGTAAGAGAAGGTGGACACCCTTTTGGCGCTGTCATTGTAAAGGATGATGAAATTGTTGCTGAAGGCGTGAATGAACTTCACCTTCATTATGATGTGAGCGGTCATGCTGAAATGCTTGCAATCAGAAAGCTTCAAGAGAAGATCCAGTCTCATGATCTTTCCGGCTATACGATGTATGCAAGCGGTGAGCCGTGTCCGATGTGCTTTACGACAATGACTTTTGCCGGAATGACTGATATTTATTACTGTGCTACAGTCGAAGAAGCAGCTAAGGCAGGGCTTGAGAAATCAGCAGACATATATGCCGATCTCAGAAAGCCTCGTAGTGAACGCTCACTTCAAATGAAGAAGGTAGAGCTTGAAGACGACCTGGAAAATCCAATGAAATTGTACAAAGAATCACAATAATATAGCGCTGCATTCTTTTCAAAAAGGGGTATAGATAAGTAGAACCTTTTTTGAAAGGAGAGGCTGACGATGAAAGCCCTGGTAAAGGATGTTCTCTTCGGTGTCGTGATCTTTGTTGTGGTGATGATCATGGAATTTCTGGTGACGCTGCCGTTTGGAACACAGGATGTCTGGGCGCTTCCCGAGGCGGAGTATCGTCAGTATCTGAACCTTGAATTTTTGTTAACGGCTATACCTGCCGGGCTGGTGACGTATTTATTCGCCAGATGGCAAAAGCCTGATCAGAAAGCCGGCTGGCGCAAAGCCTGGACCTGGATGCTTGTGACGTTTGTGATGTATTTTGCGATTGGCATTGGAAATGGCAACCTGGAAGATATTTTTGGCGTGCTGGGAATTTATGTACTACTGGCGTTTATGTTTGCCGGGCCACTCGTGTATGTGCTTTTTAATCAGGACTGAACCTTCAGCTTCGGCTGGAGGTTTTTTATATGGTGGGGGGAGATGGGTGAGATATCAATCACCTCTTCGGATTTATCTATGACCTTTTGGATGAATTAGCTCATCAATCTGCAGTATTCGTCTTATAGCGTGCTGGACCGGAATTTATCTATCAGCTTTTTGTTTTTTCGATCACCATTCACATTTATTCGAACACCTTTCTACGATTTCAAGCATCCGTTGCATCCCCATCCAAAATGAAACATTTTCCACTTCTCTTCGTATAAAAGCTAAGGGGTGATAAAAATGGAAAACAAAGTGTATTTTTCAGATCAATTCTTTTCAGCGGGAATGACGGATATTTATAATGAATCACAGGAAAAAATCGGCACGCTGGATCACATGAGTATGTTCACTTCAGGTATCAGAATCGAAGGTGTACATAGAACTACCGGAATTGAAGCGGGGTTTGGTTTCTTCTCGAATAAATGGACAATTAAACGGGGGGAGGAAGAGCTTGGCTATGTGAAAAATGCGTTTTCCTTTTTCACGAAAAAATATCGCTACTTCAAAGACGGACTAGAGTATGAGATTGAGTCACCTGCCTTTTCTAAAGAGTATACAGTTTTAAATGAATCCAGAGAAGAAGTCGTCTTTTTCCGTAAAGTCAGCGGCTTTTTTCAAACGGCTGCTTATGAGCTGGTGAATCACTCAGAGCTGTTTGAAGCGGATGAACTGATTGCTGTGATTATGGGTGTGAATGCGATTGAGAAACGAAATCGAAGTGCTGGTAGTGGCGGAGGAGCTGCAGGCGGCTCATAAAAAAGCACCCTTATCATTGTAAGGGTGCCTCCAAAACAAAACGCTTATTTCACTGCAGGCTTGCCGAACTTCCCAGCCTGGAAATCACGCATCGCATCACGGATCTCATCCATGTTACTCATCACAAATGGGCCGTGTGCAACATAATCTTCTTTCAGCGGAACGCCTGAATAAAGAAGCAGGCGTGCACGTGTCTTCGCACGGATTGTAAATTCACTCTCTGCATCGCTTCCATCTTCTTTGTACGTCAGGATTCCAACATCCGTTTTTGCAAGTGGAACGGATGATTCTCCCGCTTCGATTTCGCCTGCTGTCACATAGAAAAATCCATTATGATTTTCAGGGATTACGTGCTTGTATTCCGCGCCTTCTTTCAGGCGGATTTCTGTCATGGTGATCGGCACAAGGCTTTCCATCGGTCCTTTGACTCCGGCAATCTCACCTGAATAGACGCGTACACTGCCGCCTTCAACCTCTGCTACCGGTGCATCTTCAAGGTAGACATTCTGATATGAAGTAGTGGTTGTCCGCAGCTCATGCGGCAGGTTCAGCCAGAGCTGGAACGTATGAATCAGGTCATCATCCACCGCTTCCTCACCGTGGCGCGCAGCCCAGCCGGCATTCATATACTGCACATCTCCCGCGTCAAGAATGGAATGTCCGCCGTGATTATCTATATGCTCAAGTCTGCCATCTACTACATAGGTGATCGTCTGGAACCCTCTGTGCGGGTGGTCTGAAAATGTCCCGCGCTTGAACCAGTCATCTGCCATTAAAATAAATGGATCAAATTCCTTCATCCGTTCAGGCGGCAAAATCCAACCCTGCTGGACGTGAGGATATCCATTTTGATTATAAGAAACTCTCCAATGATCTTTTACATCTCTTTTAAAGCGATTTTCTTCAGTCATTTGAATCACTCCTTCATGTACTACTGAACCATATTTCCCCTGTAAAAACCAATCATTCATTAGGCTGAAGTTTTTCTGATGTGGTTCGACGGAAGATATGTAGAGTTCATCGTATCCCAGTCAACGTTCGGAGGAAAACCTGTGAACTTCGCCGCTTATGATCCTGACTTCGCCGTATCTCAGCAGAACTTCGCCACTTCGGGACTTTCGTATCACCAATCGCATACAAAAACTGCCCGACGCCACAATCGCGTCCGGCAGTATTTATTCATCACCATAAGTTTCTTCATATTCTCTGTCACCAAACATCTCCGGCAACCCGTTGAATATCACTTTTCCATCTTTCAACGCAATCACCCGGTCAGCATACTTCTTTGCCAGCTGCAGGTCATGGACATTAATAATCGTGAGCAGTCCAAGGTCATCATGCATATTTCGCAGCAACGTAAAAATCTGATTAGCTGTTCCGGGGTCCAGTGAAGCAACCGGTTCATCGCCGAGCATGACGGCTGGCTGCTGAACGAGTGCTCTGGCGATACCGACACGCTGCTTTTGTCCGCCTGAGAGCTGCTCTACCCTGCGATTTTCAAATCCATTCAGTCCAACACTACGGATGGCGTTACGAGCAGCTGATTTTTCATCTTTTGTAAAAAGACCCGTCAGATTTTTAAATGAAGGACGGCTCCCAAACAGACCAGTTAGAACATTTTGCATGACAGACAGACGTGGGATCAGATTAAACTGCTGAAAAATCATGCCTGTACGCTGACGAATCGGTCTGAGTTCAGCTTCACTCAATTTATTAAGAGACTGATCACTGTAAATGACTTCACCTTCAGTCGGTATCTGCAGCCCATTCAGGCAGCGGATAAACGTCGATTTGCCGGCGCCGCTTTTACCGAGCACACAGATAAATTCACCTTTTGTAAATGTCAGATTAACCGCCTGGAGTGCTTTTGTCTGAGAACCAGGATACGTTACTGATATTTCTCTGCATTCGATCATCCGGTTCCCTCCTTAAATGACACGGTTTCTGATATAGCTGGTGAGAAAATCGATCACAATGACCATCACCATGATAATCAACACATCCAGTGCGACTGCGTTATATTGAAAGGTTTTAAAATCATTGAACAGACGCTGCCCAATTCCGCCACCACCGATGAATCCAAGTACTAGTGAGGTGCGGATCGCGACTTCAAAACGATAGAAGAAGTGTGATAACACATTTGGCCAGATCTGAGGCAATATGCTGAATAGATGCGCAGTCCAGCGCTTCGCCCCAACAGCTCGCATCGCCTCCTGTGGACCTGGATCAGCGGCTTCAATCAGCTCTGAAATCAGCTTACCAAGCACGCCTACGTTGTGAATCATGATGGCGATCACTGCCGGGAATGGACCAAGACCCAGCATCGTCAGCAGAATGAGTCCGATGACGATCTCAGGCACGGAGCGTATAAAGCTCAGGCTCGTTCTTAAAAAGTAAAAGAATCCTTTTGGCGCAGTGTTTTTAGCTGCGAGAAAACTGATTGGAAGTGCCACGAGCAACGCCAAAAAGCTGCCGAGAAACGCCATAGCAAGCGTTTCTCCTGCGTCCTCAAGCATCAGCGGCAGCTTTGATGTATCCATTGGAAACCATTGGCCTAAAAACTCAATCATATTTCCAAAGTCTCGGAATTTTGCGAGATCAAACTCAGTGATCCGCATACTGAGGATGACAAAAGCAGTCAGAATAACAGCAAGTGCAACATGCTTTTTCTTAAACCACACTTCACTCAGTCCTATTCAGCATCTAAAATGCCCTGCTTTTCAGCTGCGTCCAAAATACTGTCATAATCTTCAGGTGTCGCTTCTGTAAAGCCTGATGCACCGAACGCATCCAGGATTTCAGGGTCTTCAATCGCTAAAAATGCTTCCTGCAGCGCAGCGATAGTTTCTTCATCGGTACCTGCCGTAACAGCCCATGGATATTGGAACAGCGGTTCAGATGTCCAGATTACTTTTAACTGACTATCATCAATTTTCCCGGATTCAATCAGCTGGTTATAAATTGCACTGTCAATCGCTCCGGCATCAACCTGTTCATTCTGCACAGCAAGCGCCGTTGCATCATGTGAGCCTGTGAATCTGACAGTACTGAATTCATAGTTGTCTTCAGATTCATACACACCGCGGTCCTGCAGTTCGATCGAAGGGATCAGAGAGCCTGAAGTTGAGTTCGGATCACCAAACGCAAAATCGATTGCTGACGGGTCACTTAAGAGATCTTCAATTGATTCAAAAGGCTGGTCCTGGTGCGTAATGATATATGAATGGTAAAACGGTTCACCATTTACAAGCTGGGTAATAATCGCTTTTGCATCGCTTCTTTCCTGAGCAATCACATATGTTAATGGCCCAAGGTAAGCCATATCAATCTGGTCAAAGTTCATCGCTTCCACGACACCGTTATAGTCCGGGTATACGTCAATTTCAGTTTCCCTGCCAAGAGATTCTGTCAGCACGTCCTGAAGTTTATTCATCGCGCCTTCCATTTCACCCTCAGTTTGCGCAGGAATAACGCCGATTGTAAAAGTATCGTCCCCGGAGCTTTGTTGGTCTGTGTCCTCGGTTTCTTCAGCGTTTCCGCATGCAGCAAGCACTAAAGCAGTTGATAGTGCAGCAGCTGATAACATCATTTTTTTCATATTGATCTTCCTCTTTTCATTCTGATTTTGAACAATAGTTAAATTTTATGCTTAATTGGGGGAGGTGTAAAGGAATTGCCGGGGTAATGGTTCGTGGAAAAGTGGGTGTTGTTCACAGAATAGAGGAAAGTGTTCGTAGAAAAGTGAACGGTGTTCGGAGAAAAACATGGACCGTTCTCAGAAAACCACACCATGTTCGTAGAAAAGTGTATATAGCCCTACGCCTCCAGAACGAAAAACAGCCGGCGCGGGCCGGCTGTTTCTCAAATCAATCCTGCAGCCATACTCCCGCAAAGCAGGATCACAAATAACGCAACACCTGCTACATCAACCCGGTCGACTGTAATTTTCCGGTAAAAATCTCGCTTGCCTTCACCGGTAAACCCGCGCGCTTCCATTGCAAAAGCTGTCCGCTCCGCTTTTCGCACGGCACCCGCGAGCATTGGAATCAGGACATGCCGCATCGCAAGCACCCTTTTTACAGGAGACTTTGGCACTTCAAGTCCCCTTAGCTGCTGTGCCTGGCGAATCTGAAAAAATTCATCCTTTAATACAGGCAGGAACTGATATCCGACGAGGATGCTGTACGCAATTTTTGGAGACAGCTTCATCTGCTGCATCAGGCTTAAGATGAAATCAACCGGTTTTGTGGTAAAGACAAAAAGCAGAGACAGGCTGGAGAATGCAAGCACCCTGAAGCTTAGGGACAGTGCAGTGCCAAGCGTGCTGTCTTCACTGCCAAATACAAGTGTTGTCCAGAAATAACCGACTGCGCCAAGCAGGAAGGGAAGCATCATCAGGCTCCACACCTTCCATGAAATTTTTGCGAAAATCAACTGGATCAATACAACACCGACAAAGAACACAAGTGGCGTCCATGGATTGAAAAAGAATGCCATTGCGATCATTGAAACGGTGATCGCAATGAATTTAACCGAAGGATTCATACGGTTGATCATGCAGGTCACCTCCGAATGGCGGACATAAGCGGTGCTGTTTAAGAAGCTCTTGATCTTGCCAGACTGTAGTAGGACTGAATGGACCGCTCAGACTGCCTTTATGTAATAAAAGCAGTGAATCTGCCACACGGTCTGCAAAATTCATGTCATGCGTCACAATCAAAAACGTGATACCCTCATTCGCTCTCGCTGTAATCAGGTTTTCAAGCTCCCGTAAAGCCGCCTGGTCCTGTCCTGCAGTCGGTTCGTCCATGACGATGACAGGCCGGCCGTCACAAAGCATGGCGCCAATTGCAGTCCGTCTCTTTTGACCATGGCTGACAGCGAAAGGGTTGGATTCACTGACTTCATCGAGGTATAACCGCTTCAGTATGTCGTCAGCGCCATGTCCTCCGCCAAATAAAAGTTCTTCACGGACTGACTTTGTTAAAAACAAGAACTCAGGAGATTGCGGGACATAACCGATCCGCTTAGGCTCTACCTGACCGCCGGTAGATTTCAGACCGCATAATGCCTTCAACAGCGTGGATTTCCCACTGCCATTTGGACCTGCAAGCACTGCAATCTCTCCTTTTTTTAATGAAAAAGTGGCTGGTGAGACGATTGGTTCTACAGTCAGGTCTTTTGCTGTCAAAGCGATCTGATCTGTCTCTAATGGCACCCGTCCGATTACCTGTTCAACAGGCTTTGAAGCAACCATCTGCCATTCCCGGTCAAAAAAGCCATCCCATAAAGCAACCTGGTGATCAATCGCAATCACTGTGAGGTCTCTTGACTCATGAAGGCCGCGGAGCCAAGCGACAAACTCCTGAGCGGTCACCGGATCTAAGTGTGTGAGCGGCTCATCAAGTAAAAGGATTTCGGGCTCCAACACCCACGCACAAGCAGTAGCGACACGCTGCTTCTGTCCGCCTGACAACGTCTGGATGACTGAACCCTTGAATAACTCCAGCCCGGTTTCCTGTAACACCTTTTCAATACGGTCATTAATTTTATCCGAAGGTACACCCACATTTTCAAGTGTAAAAGCGAGCTCTTCTTCAACGGTCTGCATACAAAACTGACTGTCAGGATCCTGAAAAACAGTGGCAATCCGCTGGTTGATTTCACCCGGTGCATAGTCAGAAGCCGCTTTTTCAAACAGCTTAATCTGTCCTGAGGTGATCCCGTCACAGTTTTCAGGATAAAGGCGGTTAAGCAGGTATAAAAGCGTAGACTTCCCGCACCCGCTTGGTCCTGTGATCACAACACGTTCGCCGGCTCTTACCTCAAAGTTCAGCTGTTCAAATACCGGGTCCACATCATCCGGAAAACGGAATGACACATCCTGCAAAGAGATGACTTTATACATGTGCATCACGCTTTGTAATGGCATAGCCTCTCAGCGAACCTGTCGCAAGCAGTGCATCTACAAGGTATTTCCCGCCAATTCCTGCAATAATGGCACCACTCATCACACGGATCACAAACATCAGTAATACATATTCAGTGCTGAGCGCTGCAAAACCGCCTAACAGATACCCGTACACAAAGCTGAACACCGCGGCCCCCGCACCAGCCATCATATAAATCCCAAGGTTAAAATGGCGATACCTCGTGGCTGCAAAAACAGCTTCAGCTCCAAGTCCCTGAATCACTCCTACTAAAATCAGACGGGGACCGAGTGCGTTCCCAATCATGACTTCAATCGCAGCAGCCATGGTCTCAGGAATCACTGCAGCACCAGGCTTTCGGATGATCGCCATGACAATAATAGACACAATAAACCAGATACCGAAGATCCATTCATATGCAATCGGACCAATCAAAGATGCCCAGATGTTTCCGATATGTACAAACAATAAGTAAATAATGCCGAATACAACTGCAAATAGCGACATTAGAACGACTTCTTTCAGCTTCCAACTCTTAAGCATGGTGATCACCCTTGTGAGATGGACTATTAATACTCATTGACATGGTCATCACTAAATGCTGGTGCTCATCTGATCTTGCCTTACCGAAAGTCTCCTCATAAAAATTAAACACTTCATGAATATCTCCATGTATTCCGCTTGCATAATGCATAGAGTCATTGAATACACCGCGTTCCTTTGCACGATCTACTTCCCTGTAGATGACACTCATATAATCCGGATTGTTCATCGGGTATAGTGCGAATTGTGAAGAAACATATTGCTTTGTTTCATCATGGTTGTGCACTTCTTGATCAACGTCCATATAAGAATCGCCTGCTGTATCACCCGGACAGCCGGCTGAAAAGGTCGCATTGATTGCTACATGTTCCCCTGTTTTTGCAGCATGCAGCGTAATCGCCTTGATCACATTAAATACATGCTGTTCCTGTCCGCGAATCACGGTCGATACATCATCTGTATGCTTCCAGACGCCAGTCAGATCAGTTGCCTCGAGCGCGCCTTTAATCACCGGAATAAAATCTCCCGCCATTGGGTGCAGTGAAAAACGGCACCCGACAATTTTGCTTGTTCCACATTCCATTTTATATTCCTCCCAGGAGCAGTTTTTGCACAAAAAAAGACCACATCCGCGAAAGATGTAGCCACTGCTCCTGATATAAAAAGAGAAGTCACTACACTTCCTCACGCAGGTATTATCCTGATCGAGTCATAAGGGATCGGAGCTAATGCTCACATCTCAGCTAATTCGCACCCCTAGTGCAGATAACGGTATTTAATTTTCTGTGCACGACCACTATATCACCAGAGATTGGAATGTGCAATACCTTGAAAAACTAATTAGAACCATATTATTCCTTTTTATTAAGGTTTAATAAAGTGGGCCTCCTCGTGCTTCGCACTGCGGGGTCTCACCTATCCGGCTTCTCCTGCTGGAGTCGTCCCCTTACGCTGAAACCACCAGCTGTGCAAAAAAGTAAGATGGACTTTATTCCCTCGGTTCAAATATCAGCACGCCGATTACCGCAATCACGAAACTGAACAATACAGAGTAGAACCAGTGCCTTCCCTGAGTCGTTTTATTTATAATATTCATCAGGGCACTGATACAGAAGGTCACGAAAAACACAAAAAAGATCAAAATGATGGTCATCATATGAATCGTCACCTCTTACGTATTTTTGAAAGATCCACCGGCTTCTTTTAGCTGTCTGATGGTTTTTGGTCCGACGCCGTGAAGGGAGAGCAGCTCGTTTTCAGTATACTGACTGATATCATCCATCGTCTGAATTCCTGCCTGAGCGAATGCACGCTGTGAGGGTTTACTTAAGTTAGACGGTAAGCTGGTCGTCATTTCTGCACGCTCCTTTTAAAAAAGCATAGTTGGCAACTCCTCAAGACGCTGATCGGTGCTGCGAGTGATCTTAAGTGAATATCCGGGCTTTGAATGTGCACTTCCGCGTACGGTCAGGGTTCTTTTGCGGTCAGCCATCTCGATCGTTAGCCATTTCCGTCCGGCATCTGACGTTTTGATACACTCTGAAACTTCGCTCGCAGTCAGTAAAATGATTTCAGTATTCTGGAGGTCTTCTTCACCACAGATGAAAGCGAAAAGATACTGATTGTCATGCCGGCTGCGGAGCGTTTTTTCCATTTCTGTATCGTAAAAGGAGAAGGTCCAGATACGGGATTCTTTTTTAAAACGGGGTGTAAACGAGTATTTTGCATAAATAAAGTAGCTGTCGGTTTCATTTTCAAGTGCATAAATTCTACGGTCCTGCCCGCCTTCTTTCATGACAGGTGAGAATCCGCGATTAACAAGGTGTGACAGCAGTGCGCCAAAGTAAAAATCGACTTTGGGAATACTCATATCATTACTCCTCCTTTCAAATAAGGTTAGTTACTTCTTATTATGAAGCACTTTCAGCTGGATTTACATTTTTAACACTTGAGCAGTCATAATTCTTGCATTCAATCTGGAATCATTAGATGCTATGTGTATGAAAATTGCACTAGAGGAGGCTTTTTATTATGTCGATTAAAGCGCTAAAAGGCATTCATCACGTCACTGCGATCACAAGCAGTGCTGAAAAAAATTACGAGTTTTTCACTTATGTACTTGGAATGAGGCTGGTCAAAAAGACAGTCAATCAGGATGATATTCAGACGTATCATCTGTTTTTCGCTGATGATACCGGAAGTCCCGGGACTGATATGACGTTCTTTGATTTCCCGGGCATTCCAAAAGGCAATCATGGAACGAATGAAATCTCCAAGACGTCTTTCCGCGTACCGAGTGATGCGGCGATTGATTACTGGGAAAAGCGTTTTGACCGGCTGAATGTGAAGCATAAAGGGGTGCAGGAGCAGTTTGGTAAGAAGACAATTTCATTTGTTGATTTCGATGATCAGCAGTATCAGCTGATTTCAGATGAAAATGATCATGGTGTAGAATCAGGGACGCCTTGGCAACAAGGACCTGTTCCGCTTGAATACGCGATTACAGGACTCGGACCTTTATTTGTCCGTGTCGACCGCTTTGATTATTTTAAGGAAATGCTTGAGAAGGTATTGCTGTTTAAAGAAACGGCGTCAGAGAAGTCATTTCATTTATTTGAAGTCGGTGAAGGTGGTAACGGTGCAAGCGTGATTGTCGAGCATAACACCTTTTTACCGCAGGCGCAGCAGGGCTTTGGCACTGTACACCATGCAGCCTTCAGACTTGAAGACAGAGAGATGCTTGATGAGTGGGATGAGCGCATGAAGAGCTTCGGCTTTGCAACGTCAGGCTTTGTAGACCGCTTCTTCTTTAAATCCCTGTATACAAGAGTCGCACCACAAATTTTGTTCGAATTCGCTACGGATGGTCCAGGGTTTATGGGTGATGAACCGTATGAAACGCTCGGTGAAAAGCTTTCGCTGCCACCGTTTTTAGAGCCTAAACGTGACGAAATCGAAAGCAGAGTGCGTCCGATTGATACGGTGAGAAGTACGAAAACATTTAAAAAAGAATAGTAGGTGAGCCGGGTATCTTAATGGATATCCGGCTTTTTTTGGCGGTGTGCGGGGCGGATGAGACGTGGAGAGCGGGTGATTGCAACAAATGCGGGATGGATTGCGACAAATCCCCGGGTGTATCGCGACAATCCGGGCGAAGACAGAGACAATTCAGCCGGAAATCGCGACAAACTCCAAGACGGATCCGTCACATTCTCTTTATGCCCTTGAGAAAAAAGCTCTTGTTTCTTAGAGGCATGAAGAGGGTGAGGGAAACAACTATTGGTCAGGATATAAACAGGTGGAGGCGGGAAAGAGGAAAATCCGGGTAGAACACCTACAAATCCCCGGGTGTATCGCTACAACTCAAGCGGGGGATGCTACATTCTAAGAAGAAACAGCGACATTCCGTAAATACGCCATCGCCAACACATAAATAATAATTTAATTATCCGAAACATACAGGATTTACCTGCCGAATGTCGAAATACACAGGTGGTCGGGGGTTCCCGGTACAGCTGATTTATAAAGGAGAAGATTGGATGAAAAAGACGCTTTCCCTGTTTATTGCTGTGTTTCTGCTTCTGTCACTGCCGTCTGCCGCTTTTGCCGGAGGATTTAAGACACCCGGTAACTCGCTTGTGCCCGGAACGATCAGTATTGGTGAAGCCCCTGCTTACATAGACCCTGCAAAAC
Organism: Jeotgalibacillus malaysiensis; assembly: GCA_000818095.1. Lineage (NCBI taxonomy): Bacteria > Bacillati > Bacillota > Bacilli > Caryophanales > Caryophanaceae > Jeotgalibacillus > Jeotgalibacillus malaysiensis. The sequence goes on along the minus strand of CP009416.1, from coordinate 3,312,448 downwards.
CTGCGATTGTGTTCGTTCAGGGTCTGACAAATGATTCAACTGTCTGGTATAACGAAAATGATATGTACAGCCGTGCTGTTGCAGCGGGCTACGAGACGGCTTTTGTCGAGCTGAATGACTCTGGTGGAACGCCAAAAAGCTATTGGGATAATGGCGCGATGCTTGCAGGACAGCTTGAAGAAATCTCTACCCATTTTGGCGGGAAAAAACTTGTCATTGTTGCATTTAGTAAAGGAGGCGTTGATACGCAGGTTGCCCTGATCCATGAGGGGAAATATCCGCTTGTATCTAACGTGATCACGCTAAGCTCGCCTCACTATGGCAGTGAGCTTGCTGATTTGGCAAATAGTACGTCACTCGGCTGGCTTGCCAGTCTGATTGGACAAAACAGTGAGGGGACACAGAGTCTTCAGACTGGAACGATGAATTACTTTAGATCGATTACAGATAACCGTTTTGAAGCTTCTCAAAATAGTTACTTTTCACTTGCTGGCACCCGTACCGGACCGTGGTTTAGTGCGTATTGGTTTGGGAGCGGTTTCATTTCGGGTCCTAATGATGGAGTTGTATCAGTTGCAAGTGCCAAGCTACCATACAGCAGAAGTCTGGCTGTTGGCAATTGGAATCACGGTGAGATTAACAAAGGATACAATACACTATCGATCTTCCAGCCTTATTTAACGACACAGCGTGCAGCTCCTTTTTCAGCTTTTAGCACGATGGAAGCAAAAGAAGAAGAGGTTCAGCCGCTTGATACGCTGTTAAGGGGCGGAGAACAGAATGGCAAAGCATCTGAAAGCTTTTATGTTGAAGATGAGGCGGAAAGTCTTGTGATTAACTGGATGAGTGCAACACCGCATGAGACTATTACGTTAAAAGCGCCACGCGGTCCTGCAAAAGAGTACGAAGTGACTGCTGATGCGGATGATACAATGTTTTTTAACGGTGCTTATCATCATACAATCGAAATCACTGACCCTGCAGCCGGAAAATGGACAGCACAAACGGTAACCGATCAGGCATCTGCTTATGCTTTAATGGTGACGTTCACTTCTGATTTAAACGATCAGCTTGTACTTGAGCCTTCTGACAACAAGAGAAGCTGGGCTTTGGAAACGAATCCCGGGTTGAGAAATAAAGCCCGGCCTACTGGTATTCAGATGTTTACTGACATTGGATTTAAGCCGGGGAACGGGAAAGAAAAACGTGGACTCGGACAGCAAATGCGTCAATTTAAGCAAAGCGGTAAAACAATCTCTATCCCTTCAAATGAGGGAACTTACAATATGACTGTAGAGGTAGAAGGCACTACGCCAGCCGGAGACAAATTCCAGCGTACAGTGATTGAGTCTGTCTTTGTAGATGAAGAAGGGGTAGCTTTTTAATAAGCTGACGTAAAAGGTAAAAAGCGCACCCAAAAGTGCGCTTTTTGTGTATGCAATTAAACGAGTTCAGGCTTGCGCGTCTCAGCTGCTGCCAGCCCTGCTTTATTCAGGAAGTTCCATGGCTGATTAAAGTGCGGCTGGAAGAAGAAGTCCACAAAAGCGAGTTCATCAATTGTCATACCGGTCTGAACGCAGACGCTGAGTGTATTGATTGACTGTGTCACATCTGCTTTTGACAGTACCTGTGCACCGATGATCTTCCGGCTTTCTGGCAGGTAGCTGACTTTCAGCAATACGTCTTCTGATGTTGGCATAAATTCAGGACGGTGCTTTTCAGAGATTGTGACACTTTTCACATGAATGTCCATCGCTTGTGCACTTGTTTCAGTTAATCCTGTTGATGCCATATTCAGATCATAAATGTGAAGGCCTGAAGTTCCTTGCGTACCGACATTTTTCATCACCGGTTCAATCAGGTTGCGTGCAACGAGTGTACCCATTCTGACTGCGTTTGTTGCAAGCGGAATGTAAGCCGCTTTACCAGTCGGATTGTATTTCACTGCACAGCAGTCACCGGCTGCAAGGATGTCAGGGTCGCTTGTGCGCATATAGTCATCGACTGTGATTGCTCCGTTTGGCAGCATATTGACTTTCCCTTTTAAAAGCTCAGTATTTGGGCGGAAGCCGACACACATAATCACAAGGTCAGTCTCAACGCGTCCTGCATTCGTTACTACAGCTTCAACAGATATTTCTCCTTCAAAGCGTGTAACCGTTTCTCCAAGTCGGAGTTCAACGCCGCGGTCAATGAATACCTGTTCGACCTGATCTGTAAATTCCTGATCAAGGTATTTATTCAGAATACGGTCCACACCGTCAATTAGCGTTACTTCTTTACCCGCCTGCTGGAATGCTTCTACAAGCTCAACGCCAATATAGCCTGCACCGACAACTGTTACGTGTTTTACGTCACGTGACTTTTCAATAATGGTATTCGCCTGGTTGAAGTTCTTCGCTAACAAAATGTTATCCAGCTTAATGCCGTCGATTGGCGGAATGATTGGCCATGAGCCAGTAGACATCACAAGCTTGTCATAGCTGTCATTCACTTCTTCACCAGTGACCAGATTTAACGCTTTGATCTGCTTGCGAGCAGTATCGATTTCCTGCACGGCATGCTGCATCTTCATCGTAACGCCGAGGCTTCTAAGCTGTTCAGGTGAACTGTAGAAAAGCCCCTGTGGATCTTCAACGACACCGCCCACATATAATGCTAAACCACATGAAAGAAAGGACACATTATCATTTTTCTCATAGACTGTAATATCTGCATCAGGATACATATTGGCCATATTCGTTACAGCTGCTGTTCCAGCGTGAGTACTTCCGATGACTGCGATTTTCATGAGATAATTCCTCCTAAGTTTTGATTGTGAAATATTTCACAATAATTTATTAACTTCAGTATACGACGGTTTGAAATGGAATGCAAGTGTTTTGTTCAATTTTTCACAAACTTATTTTATGCAAAAAAATCGATCTGAATGGGATAGATGTAATTGAGCCTAAAGATGCTTAAATGAGAGGTGACATCTGATTACTAATGAAAATCTGTACCGATGATAAGAGTTTCCTGTGATATGCTTGATGAAGTAAATCATTCATTTAAGGTAAAAAAAGATTTTAATAAAGGAAGAGATGATATGAAGGAATTTGTAATCGGTCTTGACTTGGGTACAACGAGTGTGAAAGCAGTCATGTTTACGAGAGGTGGAAAAGTAAAAGCTGAAGCGGAACAGTTGATAAAAACCTTCTATTCAACAGATGGACATGCAGAACAGGACCCTGATGTCATCGTGTCATCTGCCGTTTTTGCATTAAAAAGCGTTTTAGATGAGACCGGTGCCAGCGCAGAAAATATTCTTGGAATCGGTTTTTCAAGCGCAATGCATTCCCTGATCTGCACAGATGGTGATGGCCGCGCGCTTTCAAAAGCAATGATATGGGCGGATGGCAGAAGCCGTAAGCAGGCAAAGGAATTGATGAGCTCTAAAGGTCCTGATTTCTACAAGCTTACAGGCACACCGATTCATCCAATGTCGCCTTTAACCAAGCTGATATGGATGAAGGAAACCGGCTACGTCCCTTACCTGGAGTCCGGATATATCATGTCAATCAAAGAATACATCATCTATCAGTGGTTTGATGAAAGGGTCACAGATTATGCAATGGCAGCAGCGACCGGCATGATGAATGGACAGACACTGACCTGGGATGAAGAAATACTTAATACAGCAGGTTTGAAGGAAGAACAGCTTGGTGAAACGGTATCTCCTGATTATCAGCTGACAGAGTTGAATCCAATTATCGCAAACTACTTAAAACTTCCACAGGACATACCATTTGTCGTGGGATCGGCTGATGGTCAGCTTGCTAATCTTGGCAGTAGTGGACTTGAAGAAAACTGTTTGACGATTTCAGCCGGTACGAGTGGAGCGGTTCGTAAATGGACAAATCGCTTCAATGTCAGTAACGGACAGGAAGTCTTTTGTTATGCATTCACACCGGAGCATTATATAACTGGAGGACCTACTAATAATGGAGGAGTAGTGATAGATTGGTTAAAAAAGACGTTGAATTATCACGGTACTTATGAAGAATTGATCATGGAAGCAGAAGCAGTCAGTCCTGGAGCGGATGGCTTGCTCTTTTTACCGTATATTAACGGTGAACGTGCGCCGTTATGGGATCAGGATGCCAGAGGGAGTTTAATTGGTCTTTCGATATCTCATGGTATTCCGCAATATGCGAGAGCTGTGCTTGAAGGGATTACATTCAATCTCTATCAGATTTACCTTTCACTCGGTACTGCTGGAGAAGAAGCAGAAGTGATTTATGTAAATGGGGGACTATCCAGATCAACTCTCTGGGTTCAAATTCTTTCAGATATTTTCAATAAGCCAGTACAGCGGACTGAAAGCCACCATAGTGCTGCGTGGGGAGCAGCATGGCTGGTGCTGACATCACTGGGTGAAAAGAGCTCGCTGCAGCAGATAAAAGAAAACATTCCTTTAGGTGAGCGAGTTGAACCTGATGAAGAACAGCATAAGGAATATGTAAAGATTTACGAGCGCTACAGTAAATTTGTTAAGGCAGTAATGGAAGATATGTAAAGTTGAGGGTGCTTTTTATGATTATAAGAGTTGAAAGGGCGCCTTCCACTTTTCATTAGATCCAGCTCCAGCAGGCAGGTCCTCGAGTCATAAGTCACCTTGAGAAAATGGGAAAGGTCACCCATTTCTCTCAAGCCGTCTTATGCTTGTCGGACCTGAACGCCTGCTTCCGCCTTTCATTAGATCCAGCTCCAGGCGCTAACTCCTCGGGACATAAGCCACGAATCGGTAAACGGGAAAGACCACCCGTTTTCCGCTCCGCGTCTTATGCCTGTCGGAGCTGAACGAGCGCCCTCCACTTTTCATTAGATCTAGCTCCAGGCGCTAACTCTTCGGGTCATAAGCCACGCATCGGTAAATGGGAAGGGCGCCCATTTTCCGCTCCGTGGCTTATGCCCGTCAGAGCTGACCAAGCGCCTTACGCTTTTCATTGTTCCACGTGAAACATTTTCAGATTTTTTGTGCAATAATCTGAATCACATGCGACAGGCCATTATGCAGCTTACCTTCCTGCCTTGTGACTTCACCGGTGAAGAAGTGAATGATCTTCCAGCCTTTAAAAGTCTCAAGCATTTTTCCTGCATCATATAAAAAATCTTCCTTTGGTGGACCACCTGATTTATAAGGAAGCTGATGCTTTGAATACACCTCACTGATATAATAGCCGCCTGGTTTAATGGTGCTCTTAATTCCCTCAAGCATTGACTCTCTCCCCGCAGGCTCAATATGACCAAATACATTCACGACAGCATCATAAGCTTCAGGCATCCAATCTGCATCAGTCAGATCAGCCAGTGCGGTCTGAACGTGAACGTGTCTTTCAGCAGCCAGGGCCTGCGTTTTCTTCAGTCCTTCTTCCGCGTAATCCCACGCTGTCACGCTGAGTCCTTTTTCGGCCATAAATACAGCATTTCTGCCTTCTCCTTCAGCAACTGCAAGCAAGGAACCCTTCTTCAAGTTCAGTTTGTTCTGTGCGTATACAACAAATTCATTCGGTTCTTTTCCGTAAATATAGGCTTTGTTCTGAAACCTTCTATCCCATGCATTCATTTGATCACTCCTCTACTGAATTATAATGGTTCTGAGCAGTAATCTCATTTGTAAGCGGTTATAATGGAGCTACATTTGCAGGGAGGGATTTGCATGAAGAAAACGTGGTGGAAGGAAGCTGTTGTTTATCAGGTCTACTGGCGCAGCTTTTATGACAGTAACGGTGATGGATATGGAGATCTACGGGGTGTACTTGAGAAGCTGGACTACATAAAAAAGCTCGGTGTTGATGTGATCTGGCTGAATCCATTTTATGAATCGCCTGACCGTGATAATGGCTATGATATATCAGACTATGAGGCTGTAATGGAAAAAGCGGGTGATTTGGATACGTTTAAAGAATTGCTTGAAGCTATTCATGATAAAGGGATGAAAGTGATCATGGACCTGGTCGTAAACCATACTTCAGATCAGCATCCGTGGTTCCTTGATTCAAAATCTTCTAAAGATCACCCGAAGCGTGACTGGTATATCTGGAAGGAAGGAAAAAATGACAGGCCACCGAATAACTGGCGCTCTTACTTTGAACCTTCAACCTGGACAAAAGATGAGGAGACAGAAGAATATTACTTTCATTCTTTTGCAAAGGAACAGCCTGATCTGAACTGGGAGAATACTGACGTCAGACAGGAAATTTTTCGCATGATGCGCTCGTGGCTCGACCTTGGCATTGACGGATTCAGAATGGATGTCATTAATTTGCTGGCAAAGCAGGAAGGTTTCCCGGATGCTGACAACCCTGAGCAGATCAGTTATCTAGCTGACAATCCGGGCATCCATGATTATCTGCAGGAAATGAATCGTGAAGTACTGTCGCAATACGATGTGATGACTGTAGGAGAAATTCCTTTTGTGAATCCAGAGACAGGACTTTTATATGTCCATGAAGACCGTGATGAGCTTAACACATTATTTCATTTTCAGGTAGCCGATGAGATGCCTGTGATGGATTTGCCAAAATATAAGGAAATTCAGGAGAGCTGGTATAAGGGTGTGTTTGAAAAAGGCTGGAACTCTCAGTTTTTAAATAATCACGACCATACCAGGCAGGTCACGCGTTACGGGAATGACGACCAGTACCGGACTGAGTCCGCAAAGCTTCTCGGAATCATGCTTCATACACTGCCCGGCATGCCTTATATTTATCAGGGGGAAGAGATCGGGATGACCGGTGTCCGGTTTGATTCCATTGATGACTACAATGATATTGCGATGAAAAATAAATACAAAGAAGAAGTGGCAAAAGGAAGGAATCCTGAAGAAGTATTTGAGGATCTGCTGCTGCTCAGCCGTGACAATTCCCGGACGCCAATGCAGTGGAACGGTAAGGAACATGCAGGATTTACTGAGGGAACTCCCTGGATGAAAGTGAATCCAAATTATCAGGAAATCAATGTAGAGCAGGCGCTAGATGATCAAAGCTCCGTTTTCTATACGTATCAGAACTTGATCGAACTGCGCAAAGAGCATCCTGTAATGGTTTATGGTGATTATGAGGATCTTTCAAAAGGGAAAGAACCACTGTACATGTATAAAAGAACATATAAAAATACGACATGGCTGATTGCACTGAATCACTCAGAGCAGGCACTCTCAGTGAAAAGTCCGAAAACCCTTGCAGGTGAAGCGACGCGCCTTGTGATCGGCAACTACAAGGTTGACGCTGAGGCAAGGTCTATACTGCCTGAAACGCTTGACTTAAAGCCATATGAAGCCCGCGTATATGAGTTTGTATCAGCAGATTAACAAAAAGACAGCGCACCCGCGCTGTCTTTTTGTCAGATTACATCAAACCCTCATGCTATAGAGCTCGATCTCAGACTCTACCCACTTTGAGTAATCTAATATCGTTTCAAACTGATGCTCAGTAAATGTGCGCGGCAGATAATCAGTAATGCAAAGCGTTCCGATCATCTGACCCTTCGAGATAAGGGGAATGCCGGCGTAAAATTGAAGTCCGCTTAATGTGAAGAATTTACGGATCTCTTCGTCAGGATGTTCAGCTATATTTTCAATGATGAGCGCTTTCTGCTCTCTGATCACATAATCGCATAACGTGAACTCCCTGAGGACTTCCCTCGTTGTTTGTACCGGTTCAGGAAGCCCGATACATGATTTGAACCACTGGCGTTTATCATCAATAATCGAGATAAAACAGATCGGCACATGAAAAGCACCTTTAATTGTCCGCGTAATTCGATCAAATCGTTCTTCAACCGGTGTATCAAGAATGTGGAGACGCTCAATTTCCTTCAGTCTGCGTTCTTCCCCGGTTCTTTCCTGTGTAACGGCTGCTTCCTGATAAAACTGGTCTTTCAAAAGAATATAATCAAAAAAGTGATGAATCGTACTTTTAATTTTCTCAAGAGGCAGGGGTCTGCTGAAGTAATACCCTTGAATTTCATCACAGCCAAGGCTCGTCAGAATATCAAATTGTTCTTTCGTTTCCACACCCTCAGCCGTAACATAGAGATCCAGCTTTTTCGCGAGCTGAATAATAAAATGTACGATGCTGATATCCTTTTCATTATGGTGCTGATCAATCTGCGAGATAAAGGACCGGTCAATTTTAATTCCGTCCAGTGAAAAGCTTCTCAAATAATTTAAAGAAGAATAGCTGACACCAAAGTCATCAATGACAACGCGAAAGCCAAGCTCTTTTAGATGATTGATGATTTCCACGCCTTTAATTGGATCCTTCATCAGCATATTCTCAGTAATTTCAACTTCAATATTTGAAGGGGTAATTCCACTCTCGCGTACGACCTGAATAAAATGAGCGTCAATTAAATCCGGCTCAAATAAAGCGGCGGACAGGTTAATTGAAGTAACTGCATCTTTAAAAAGTTCGGGAGTATGCTTAATATCTTCACAGACTTTATATACGACGGCTCTTGTTACATCCTGAATCAGTGTAGTGTTTTCAGCAACCGGTATGAACTTCAAAGGCGGCACTGTTCCAAGCACGGGGCTGAACCATCTGACCAGTGCCTCATAATGAACACGGTTCGTCCGTACATTCAATTTCGGCTGGTAGTAGACGGTCAGTTCGTCCTGATCGAGTGCTTTGTATAGTTCAGCCTCCATAATGGCTTCATCAATCATGGTCTGGTGCTGATTTTCTGTTTTGAACAGGCGGATGGAATTTCTTCCCTCACGCTTCGCTTCGACCATAGCAGCGCAGGCATTCGTAATCATTGAATTAGGGTGACCGGGACTCATACAGATACCAATGCAGCCTGTCACCGGAATAGATACGCCATTCACCTCATAAGTGAATTGAGATAAGGAAGAAAGTATTTTTTCAGCAAGATGAATCGTCTGGTCTTCAGAATGGTCAGCTACAGTCACAATGAACTCGTCACCGTCGATTCTTCCAAGGATCGACTCAGGTGGTAAAAGAGCGGCGGTCTGCTTTGCGATTTTCTTTAATAACTCATTCGTCGCTTCAATACCGAGCCATTCGTTAATGAGCTTAAACCTGTCGATATTCAGATACAGAATTGAAAACGCGGAATGCTCCATTTTAGGTAGTAGTTCCGCTTTTACCTGCAGCAGACTTGGGAGTCCGGTTAAGTAATCAATATTTTCAATTGAAGCGAGCAGTTTGCTGGATGTTGAGTCTGAAAGATCGTTTGTCAGTCCGATAATATATCCGACGCGGCCATGCTCATCTGTGATCGGCATGAGCGCTGAAGCGGCGTATTCTGATATGTTGGAAAACTTGTTCATCTGATCAGAATAAAACACAGGCTCTCCTGAAGAAGCCGCTTCATCATACTGACTGATGAGAGGAGCTGCGACTTTTTCTTCATAGATTTCGTGAATATAGCGACCCTTCCAATCTTCTGGAAGTGAAGCAAGACGGACTGCTTCTGAAGTAACATCTGTGTATTTGTAGCCTTGTGTATCCACTTCCATTAGAAAGACCATTTTATAAAGTCCGGTGAAAAAATCAAACAGGTATTGGGGGTCCGCTTTCAGATGCGCCATCTATTTTCCTCCTCCAAACAAACGAACATATATATAAGAAATAAATAATTACTTCTATCATAATGCGAATGGTGACGTATGTCACGGTTATAATGTGATTTGAGTGTAAAAAGTTACATTTTATTAAAGTCTAAAGAACTTATTATAACTGCGCACATCATTGCGTTATTTGATAAAATATAAAGTAAAAGACGGAGTGAGGGGCTTGGACAGTAAAAAACTGAAGCAGCTTGAGATCCGGATTTCCGGGACAGTGGGGACTTCCTATCGTACAATTATTGATTTCGAAAAAGGGCATATATTAAGATCCGGAATCGTCAATGATGAGAAAGTTGATTTTATACCTTCAGGCTTAAATGATGTTGAAAAAAATAGACTGAGAGAAAAATTAACCTTCTTAAATGTGGATACCTTAAGAGAGAGAACGGTCTGAACCGGTACAATCAGATTTGTACTGGCAGGTAGTTATTACTGGTGAGGATGAGAATCTACAGGCGGTTGGTGTAGATCAGCTTCCGCATGAATGGAGGAATTTCTTCAGGTTGCTGCCGTAGCAGCCTGACGTTATTTTTTTGCATGCTCTGAAACCACAAAAGCAAGGTCGTCATTCCCGAATACCTGCAGAACATTGATAAGTGTTCCGGAATCTACGGTCATATCGAACACTTCGCTTTCTTCTTTCAGTTTCTTTAAAAGAGGGTTAGGAGCCTGTGCAGGATAAGCCTCATGGTAAACTTTTTCAGGGTCCAGATTATGCTCATGGCACCATTGAATGAATATGCGTACCATGACTTGTTCATCTTCCTGATACTGTTTGATAATAAAAGCTTCTTTTTCTTTTTGGTTCATTTGGTACGCTCCTTTATTCTTTTTTATAGTGTAATTGAGAAATTCTAAAACTAAAAGCTATAGAAGGAAATCTCGCTGATTTTATCGAAATAATGAGTCAGGGGGGATACTCAATGGCTATTAACGTATATATGGTTTTTGATGGGAATGCAAAGGAAGCAATTAATTTTTATCAGGACGTTTTTAAAACGGATCAGGCGGAAATCATGACATTCGGGGAAGCACCGGCACATCCGGCACATCCTCTAAGTGAGGAAGAAAAGCAACGGGTAATGCACGGGAAGTTGAATATCAACGGAAGCGATGTTATGTTTTCGGATACTTTCCCTGGTTCTGCTTTAACAAAGGGTGATAACATAACCCTTGCTGTAGTCATAAATGAGGAAGAAAAACTCAGAGCTCAGTTTGATCGGATCAAAGAAGGCGGAGTTGTTCAAATGGACCTTCAGAAGACCTTCTGGAGTGAGCTTTATGGCCAGATAACAGACCGCTTTGGTATCTCATGGCAGTTCAATCTGGGAGAATAGCATCAATGTGTTTAAGGTGGTTTTAATCTCGGAAACCGTGGGTAAATATTCTTTGTGACCACGTAAAACAACGGTGGGGTGGCGGATAAATGAACCGCTATTTTGCTGCATTGTAGTGACTGCCGGAAAGACAGCGGCTTTCTTAAAGAAAAGGATCCAACCACCCGAATTGGCGATTAAGAGGGCATACATTCTTTCCCACATAAATGAATTGCGGACATCTCTGGCAGCTGCCAGGGATTTTTTCGCGTTTTAGAAGATAACCAGCATATATCCAAGCGCTGCAGCTAAAGTTCCTGCCGAAAATGTCAGTATTAAATAAGCCGTCGCCTTGAACCGCTTCTTATCATCAAAAAGCTTCAATGCTTCAATCTGCATCGTTGAAAAGGTGGTGAATGCACCAAGAAATCCTGTGGCAAATAGCACGTTATACACGGTAGAAAGTTCGATTGCAACAGCTATTCCAAGCAGGAAAGAACCGAGAAGATTGACTGTAAGCGTTCCGTAGGGAAATGTTTTATTACCATATGTAGAAATGATGTAACGAGCTATGGCGCCAAAAAATCCACCGGCTCCCAGCAATAAAATATTCATATCCGTTCACCTGCCCTGATACCGCAAAATGCCAAAATAAATCCACCTGCCAGACTTACAGCGAAATAAAGAATAGCAAACCCATATTGTGCCTCTTGTAAAAAGACGAACAATTCAGCACTGACAGCTGACAGAGTGGTAAAAGAACCGATCAGTCCGGTGGTCAGCGCAAGTCTGATGCCCTTACTCATTCGAACAGGAGCCGTTGATAGCAGTCCGAGTAAAAATGAGCCTAAAAGATTTACGAGAAGTGTCGAAAAAGGAAAGCTGCTCTGGATCAGTATGTTCACTAAAGCCCTGAGGCAGACCCCTGCAGCACCACCTATTCCCACCCATAGCACATTCATGTCATCACCTGCTCATCAGAAAGTTAAAAATCAAGCCGTCATCAGTGCTGACGGCTTGAAGTAAGGCGAAATGAATCCGCTGCTGCTTTTACTTTTTCATATGCCTCTTCCATTGAATCAGCCTGGATAAAGGCGTGATCACCGTCCTGTGAGCTGATTGCATGCTCATAGCGGGGATCATAATAATGAATGAGGAGAAGACGAAACGCTTCTCTGAAATCACCATTCGTCAAATACTGTTTTATTTCCCGGGAAATTGGCGTGTGAATTCTGCGTTCGATTTTACTGAAGGCTTCCATGAACTGTTCAGGCATCTCGTCAGGTTGATAATCATCAAGAATATTCTGCACGCGGACATCAGCCGGCAAATCAAGAAACAGCTGAGGTGCTTTTTCCTTCTTTGTGTGTAAAAAGTCAGGCATATGAACCCGGCCAATTCTTCTGCTTTCACCTTCAATCAAAATATAAGGAGAATGCTTCAGTTTTCTCAGTTCAGTCACTAGTAATGAATCAAACTTCTTCTGATTACTCGGATTCAGGCCGATCTGTCCAAACACAGAGCCTCTGTGGCCTGCCATCATTTCAAGGTCAATGACTGGATAGCCCTCATCCTTCAGACGGTTCAGAATGACAGTCTTACCTGTTCCGGTGTATCCATTTAATACAAGCAATTCAGGGGTGAATTCATATTCCTCAAGGGACTTCACAACCCACTGACGATAAGTCCGTATCCCGCCTGTCAGACGGTTCACATCCACGCCCATTAATTCAGTCATAGTAGCAGCTGTTTTACTTCTCATCCCGCCGCGCCAGCAGAAAACAGAGACCGGCCCGCCTAATGACTTGAACTGTTTCACAAATTGGGGCAGCTTTGCAGCGAAAATTTCGAGTCCACGCTCTTTTGCTTCTTCTTGTCCAACCTGTTTGTAGATCGTACCGATTTCTGCACGCTCTTCATTATCAAAAACAGGAATGTTAATACTTCCCGGGATAGAGCCTTCCTCAAATTCTCCCGGGGAACGCACATCAACAAGGATCCGTTCGTTATTCTCATGTACTTTCATCAAGTCATCTAAGCTGATCTCCCGGGTCAACGCTGTTCACCTTCAGACGATTGAACATTGATCTTTCCTGCATGATCATCTGTAACTTCACCAATGATATGTGCATCCACCTGTTCTGAGCGCAGCTTTTTCAGCAACTCATCGGCATCCTGATCAGAAACTGAGATTAAAAGCCCGCCTGATGTTACAGCATCACACAGAATATATCGGTCAATCTGATCCATCTCCTCAGGGAAGATCACCTTGCCATCGAGGTGAGCATAGTTATTTTTCGTACCACCTGGGATAGTGCCGCCCTCAGCCAGCTCACGTACACGTGGAAGAACCGGAACCTGATCACTGTAGATGCGGATCCCGGTATGACTGCCTTCTGCCATTTCTGAAGCGTGTCCAAGCAATCCAAAGCCGGTTACATCTGTTGCTGCATGCACATCAAAATCAGCCATCGTTTCAGCGGCCTTTTTATTAAGAGTGGCCATCACTTTTGTAACGTTTTTCGTTTCTTCATCATTTAACAAACCATTCTTAAGTGCAGTTGTCGAAATTCCTACCCCGATCGGCTTCGTCAGAATCAGTTTATCACCAGGCTTCGCTCCGGCATTGGCTCTGACCTTATCAGGGTGAACAGTACCGGTTACAGCAAGGCCAAACTTCGGTTCCTGATCATCAATTGAGTGTCCGCCTACAAGTGTGACGCCGGCTTCTTTCAACTTATCACCTGCACCGCGAAGGATATCAGTCAGAATACTCTTATCAAGCGTTGAGATTGGAAATGCCACGATGTTCAATGCAGTCAGTGGTGTACCGCCCATTGCATAGACATCACTAATTGCATTGGCAGCAGCAATCTGGCCGAAATCATAAGGGTCATCAACAATTGGTGTAAAAAAATCAAGTGTCTGTACAAGAGCAGTTTCTTCATTGATCTTATAAACGCCTGCATCATCACTCGTATCCAGACCGACAAGCAGGTTTGGGTTTGCTTCTGCCTGCGGGAGGTTTTTAAGTACCTGTGACAGATCAGCAGGACCGATCTTACAGCCGCATCCGCCTTTTGAAGATAGTGAAGTTAATCTGATTGTGTTTGTCATCTATATCAACCTTTCATAATCAATTCATTCCTTTAAGTTTAGCACAAAATAAAAAACTTCATTCAATAGAAGATTTTATAGAAGCATCTGACTTGCAACAATCTGTTATTCATGTTTTAATATAAAACGTAATGGTTACGATTTAATCAAACAGGAGGTTTTATATTATGAAACAAAACACACACCCTGAATACCGTAAAGTCGTATTTATGGATACCAATAGCGGATATAAGTTTTTAACTGGATCAACGAAAGGGTCTAATGAAACGATAGAGTGGGAAGACGGGAACACTTACCCGCTGCTTAAGGTAGAAGTAAGCTCTGATTCTCATCCTTTCTATACAGGGCGCCAGAAATTCGCTGATAAAGATGGACGTGCTGAACGATTTAAAAAGAAATACAACCTGTAAAAAGGTAAGGACTGCTGCATCGAATATTGATGCAGCAGTCTTTTTGCTTATTTACGAATATGTTTCGTAAATATTTTCTAAAAAATACGAATAAAAACGTAAATAATGTATTGACAGCGCTTTAAAATGAGTTTAAAATCCAAATTAACGAAACATTTTACTTAAATAAAAAACTAAACGAAAAGTTTTCGTTGTTTTTGAGGATGGTGGCTATGAGAAAGTTTCCTGAACATTTCGTCTGGGGTACAGCAACTTCTTCCTTCCAGATCGAAGGCGGAAGAGAATCAAGAGGAGAATCAATCTGGGATCAGTTTTGTAAGAATCCAGGTAAGGTTTTGAACGGAGATCATGGTGAGGTAGCTTGTGATCACATTAACCGTTATAAAGAAGACGTTCAACTAATGAAGGATCTGAATGTACCATGGTACCGTTTTTCGATTTCATGGTCACGCATTTTTCCAAACGGCGACAGAGTCGTAAATGAAGAAGGACTTCAGTTCTACGATAACCTGCTAACAGAGCTTGAGCAGCAGGGAATTAAACCGGCTGTAACACTTTATCACTGGGACCTGCCACAGGCGCTTCAGGATAAAGGCGGCTGGATGAACAGAGACATTGTGGAAGAATTCGCTCATTACTGTGACGTGATCTTTGACTGCTTTGGTGACAGAGTGTCTAACTGGATCACACACAATGAGCCCTGGGTAGTCAGCTGGCTTGGATATGGTTCCGGAGAGCACGCACCAGGTTATCGCGATATACCAGGATTTCTGAAGGCTGCACACCACGTGCTTTTATCTCACGGGGTAGTTGTTAAGCGCTTTAGAGAAAGAGGCCTACAGGGTGAGATCGGCATTACACTTAATTTAAATTCTTCTTATCCATTTAATGAAAACGCTTCATCAGTTGAAGCGGCTGTCAGATGGGACGGTTTCCTGAATCGCTGGTTCCTTGATCCGGTATTCAAAGGGCAATATCCTGCTGACATGCTTGAACACTACAGCGTATACACAGACTTCTCTTTCGTAAAAGAAGGAGACCTTGACACAATGTCAGCAGCTGTAGATTTCCTTGGGATTAATTATTACTCAATTTCCTACCTGACGCATCAGCCGGGCGCATGGCTTGAAGCCGGGCACGAAGGCGGCGGTCACAGACGCACATCAATGGGCTGGGAAGTATACGCAAAAGGACTATCTGATCTGCTTATCAGATTGAAAAACGATTATGATAACCCGGTGATTTACGTCACTGAAAATGGCGCAGCATACGATGATGAGGTAACAAATGGAGAAGTTCATGATCCTGAACGCGTTCAATATTTACAGGAGCATCTGGATGCCTGCCTGGACGCGATTGATGCAGATGTTGATCTGAGAGGTTACTTCGCATGGAGCTTCCTTGATAATTTTGAATGGGCATTCGGCTATTGCAAACGCTTTGGCCTGGTATATGTTGATTTTGAAACACAGCA
The DNA here is from genome assembly GCA_000818095.1 of Jeotgalibacillus malaysiensis. Classification (NCBI taxonomy): domain Bacteria; kingdom Bacillati; phylum Bacillota; class Bacilli; order Caryophanales; family Caryophanaceae; genus Jeotgalibacillus; species Jeotgalibacillus malaysiensis. Next base: position 3,296,491 of record CP009416.1, on the reverse strand, counting down.
AAGAATTCCGAAAGAAAGTGCAAAATGGTTTCAGCAGGTTATTTTGAACAATGGGTTAAAGATTCAACAACAATATACTTAAGGGGATGAAGGAATGAATAAGGTACTAAAAGCAGGGCTTGTAGCTGGGGGAGTTATGGCAATACTTGCAGGATGTTCAAGTGATGAAGGGGAAAGTGGTACAGCAGGCAGCAGCGGCGGTGATTCAGGCGTCATTGATATGTGGGTATTTGGTACAACAGGTTACGAAAAGCTTGCAGAAGCTTACATGGAAGAAAATCCGGATGTTGAGATCAACATTCAGACGACTGAAATGGGTGACCACCACAACAACTTATTCACTGCACTATCAGCAGGACAGGGTGCACCTGATATTGCAATGATCGAGGTTGGGGAAATCGAGCGTTACCGTGAAGCGCAGGATCGTTTCGTGAACCTTTATGACCTTGGTGCAGGAGACGTTCAGGGCAACTATCTTGACTGGGTTTGGAACGTAGGTGGAAGTGCTGACGGTGAATTCCAGTTTGGTCTTCCAACTGATATCGGACCAACTGCAATGTACTACCGTACAGATGTAGTATCAGAAGCAGGTTACCCGACTGATCCGGCAGAACTTGCTGCTGAAGTTGACACTTGGGATAAATATGCAACTTTTGCAAAAGACATTGCAGAAGCAACTGGTAAGCCGGTTGTAGATAATGCAGAGCTGATCTTTAACGCTAAGCGTGATCAGGCATCTGAACATTACTTTAATCGTGATAATGAACTGATTGTTGAAGAAAATGCTGAAATTCGTGAAGCATATGATTACACAGTAGACTTGATTAATGCAGATGCTGTAGGAAACATGCCGCTATGGACGCCTGAATGGGGTCAGGGTATGGCTGAAGGTTCTTACGCAACACTTCTTGGACCAGCCTGGATGCAGGGTGTAGTAAAAGGAAATGCGCCTGATGCTACTGAGTGGATGATCACAACAATGCCTGAGGGTGCTGGTAACTGGGGTGGTTCTTACCTGACAATCTCTGAAGAGTCTGAGCAGCAGGAAGAAGCATATGCATTCATCGAGTGGTTAGTATCTCCTGAAAACCAGCTTGAGTCATTCAAGGATATGGGTCTATTCCCATCAACTCCTGAGACTTATGCTGCAGAAGAGTTCAACAATTATTCTGATGAGTACTTCGGTGGAATCAATACAGCAGCAGTATTCGCAGAAGCTGCTGAGCAAGTAAACGATGTATATAAAGGCCGTAACTACCTGCTTGTACAGGGTGAGATCATGACGGCGCTTAATAACGTATTAAGCAGCGGTGGAGATCCTGACCAGGAGTGGGAAGATGCAATGGAAAGAATCAAACAGCGTCTTGAGCGTGAGTAGATAGGATTCATGAAGGGTGAGGTCCGCTTTAGCCGGTTCCTTGCCCTTTTTATTAAAAGGAGATGACCTTGTAAAATGGTATCAAATTCTGAGAAATACACTGAGAAAAAAGCAAGGCGATCTTTAAGCGAAGAAAAACGTCATAGTATTGCAGGCTACCTGTTTGTCTCTCCGTTTTTCATTCTCTTTGCGATTTTCGGCTTATTCCCGATGCTGTTCAGCTTCTATCTTGCTTTCTTTAAGTGGAACGGCCTTGGAGAAATGACGTATAACGGTATTAACAACTTCACAATTATTTTTAACGATCCGATTTTTTGGAAGTCAATCTATAACACAGTTATCATTGGGCTTTTGGGAACGGTGCCGCAGCTGATCGTCGCATTTTTACTGGCATATGCACTGAATTCACAGGTTCTCCGCTTTAAAAATACATTCAGAGTAGCGATCTTTATGCCGTACGTTACATCAATTGTAGCTGTGGCGATTCTATTCAGTATTATCTTTAACAATCAATCTTTCGGATTAGTTAACAGCTTCCTCGGCATTTTCGGTGTAGAGCCAATCGTCTTTACGCAGTCTGAGTGGGGTGCGAAAATTGCGATTGCAGCGATGATCTTCTGGCGCTGGGTTGGTTATAATACGATCATTTACCTTGCAGGGATGCAGAGTATTTCAAATGATTTATATGAAGCTGCAAAAATTGATGGGGCAACACTTACACAGCAGCTGCGTTATATTACGCTGCCAATGCTGAAGCCATTCGTATTGTTTACTGTGTTTATGGGAACAATCGGATCACTTCAGATCTTTACAGAGCCATTAATCTTCTTTGGTGGAAACCTTCGTGAAGAAGGAATTACAGTAGTAGCGTATCTGTATCGTGACGCTTTTGAAAATAACTTCTTTGGCACAGCATCAGCAGTAGCAATTGTACTGTTTGTGATCATCATGGTGTTCTCAGTGATCAACCTGTTAGTTACAAACCGGCTTGGCCGCGGGAAAGCGAGGAAGGCTTAAATGAAACAAGTAGCAATTAATCAACCTAAAAAGCAGCCGGGAAGATTTATCCTGTACGGCTTACTGATTTTCGCCGGACTCGTATCACTTTTCCCGTTCTACTGGATGTTTGTCATGGCGACTCAGCCAAACCACGTGATTAACCAGACACCGCCTGCATTATTACCTGGTGCAGAGCTTGTCACTAACTTTACGAACGTACTTGGAACAATTGATTTCTTCGGTGCAATGATGAATTCACTGATTGTCTCAGTAGCTGTTACTGCAGGAAGTCTGTTCTTATGTTCACTTGCAGGATTTGCATTTGCAAAGCTTAAGTTTAAAGGACGCGATGTACTGTTCGTTCTGATTCTAATTACAATGATGATCCCGCCTCAGCTTGGATTAATTCCAACGTATTACATCATCAGTCAGCTTGGCTGGTTAAGTGATCTGAAGGCAATCATCGTACCAGGTCTGATCAATGCGTTCGGAATCTTCTGGATGCGTCAGTATATTAAAGAAGCTGTACCTGACGAACTGATTGAAGCAGCACGAATTGATGGGTGCTCGATTTTCAGAGTGTACTGGAACATTGTTACACCGGCTATCCTGCCGGCATTCGCAACACTTGGCATTATCGTATTCATGAATGTATGGAACGATTTCCTATGGCCGTTAGTCGTACTTCAGGACCAGTCTAGCCACACGTTACAGGTAGCGCTTCGTGCGTTAAGTGATTCTTATAACCGTGATTATGGTATGATATTATCAGGTACATTCTGGGCAACAGTACCATTAATCATTGTCTTCCTGCTATTCAACAAAGCGTTTATCAGCAGTCTTACACAAGGGGCTGTAAAGAGTTGAGTGTGCTGAAGACCGGGGAGTCTAGAAAAATGAAGGTAACCATAAAAGATATCGCCAAATTAGCCGGCGTTTCTCAGGCGACTGTTTCTAAAATTATTAATAATTATCATGATGTCGGGCAGGAAACGAGAAAGCGCGTCATAGAAATTATGGAGCGCGAAGGCTATCGTCCTTCCCAGTCACGCATGATCAATGATAAAAAAACCAACGTAGTTGGAGTCGTATTTGCCGGACGGGTTAACGCTGATTTAACCCATCCGGTTTTTGTTGAAGTGCTGAATGAATTCAAAAAAACAATTGGTCAATTAGGCTATGACCTGATTTTATTTTCCAATGAACAGTTTTTTGAAGTGCGGGAAAACTATCTTGCCAGATGTCAGCATTTCGATGTGGATGGCTGCCTGATTATTGCAGGTGATCAGGTCGAGTCCTCAGTATATGAACTTGACCAGAGTCCAATTCCGTGTGTAGGTGTGGATATTGAACTGACAGGACCGTTTTCAAGCTATGTCATGAGTGACAGCAACAGTATCGCAGCAAAAGTGGTTGAACATTTTTACCTGAACGGGCACCGTAAAATTGCCTATATCGGCGGTACAAATGGATCTCTTGTTGCTGATTCCAGATTAAGTGCATTTAAGCAGACGCTAAAGTACTATGGTCTTCCGATGAAGGATGAATGGTTTTACGAGGGTGATTTCTTCGAAAAGAGCGGATATGACGGGATGAACCGCCTGCTTGATCTAGAAGATACACCAACTGCTGTTTTTGCAAGCGCAGACCTGATGGCGATTGGTGCAATGAAAGCGGCAAAAGAGCGCGGACTTCACGTGCCTGATGATATTTCCGTTATCGGGTGTGATGATATTCTGCCGGCAAGATATGTGGAGCCACCGCTTACAACGATCAGACAGGATAAAGTGAAAATGGGCAAGATGGCTGCTCACATTTTACTTGATCTGATTAAAAATCATATTGAATCCAGTACAGTTGCTGTCGAGCCTGAACTTGTTGTCAGACACTCAACAGGTGCTGCACTGCAGACGAATAGCTGAGAAACTGCCGAAGATACCGGCAGTTTTTTTGTATGCAATTATATGACGGGGCGCACCATATTTGTGTCGTCGTTTGCGATGTGTAATGATCGTGATAATCAGGAGGAGGAAGGAGCAGGTTGCAGTTGGGTGCAAAAGTGTTTTTAATTCATGGCTTCAATAAAAGTGCAGCAGATATGTATCCTCTTGAACGCTTTCTGAGTCAGATGGGTTATGACTGTATCACCCTCTCCTTCGAGCTCAGATACCACCCTTTTGAGCACGCAGCAGAAGTGTTGTCAGGTCTGCTGAAAAATAAAGTACTTAGAGATGAAAAAGTATTTCTAGTCGGTCACAGCACAGGAGGCATTGTGATTCGCAAGGTGCTCTCAGATCCTGACTGTGCCAGGAAGGTCGAGCGTGCTGTACTGATTGCCACACCGAACCAGGGGAGCGGTCTCGCTGGCGCTGCTCACCTGATCCGTCCTTTTACAGCAGTATACAAAACGCTGTTTTCCATTACACCTGCTTTTCTCAGCGGGTATCCGTTTGCTGCTTCGGGTGTTGAGGTTGGGGCTATTGCAGGTGACCGCGCAGGCCTTTTACTTGGGAAACTGCTCAGACAGCGCAACGATGGACGTGTTGAGACGGCATCAGTCTGGCTGCCGGATATAAAAGATTTTCTGATTCTTCCCTATCATCACAAGCAGATTCATCATCAGCAGGAAACTGCCCGGCTGATCAATCACTTTTTCAGGCACGGCAGCTTTCACTAACATATTGAGTAGGTGGTCAACTGACAGCCGGATGTAAAACTCTGATATAGTTGAAGAAAAGAGTAACGGGGCTGATGACATGGAAGAACATAAAATCATTGAACGGCTTCAGGCGCATGAACCGATTATTCTCGGAGAAGAAGCCGTACGAAATTATTCGATTTTAATTCCTTTTATTAAAAAAGAAGACGGGCTTCATCTGCTGTTTGAAGTGCGATCACTGACTATGCGGAGGCAGCCGGGCGAAATCTGCTTCCCGGGTGGAAAAGTCGACCGTGATGACGATAGTGCAAAGGGTGCAGCGATCCGTGAAGCACGGGAAGAGCTTGGACTGCGCGACGCATCGATCGGGCGCGTCTATTCTTTTGGAAAGCTGGTATCTCCTTTTGGTATGACAATCAGCACATATGTCGGTTTTATTGATCAGGAATCCGAAATCCAGCCGAACCCTTCAGAAGTGGAAGAAGTATTCACCGTACCGCTTTCTTACTTTTTAAATGAAAAGCCGGATGAGCATATTATTAAGGTAGAAGTGAAGCCTGAAGACGGTTTTCCTTATGAACTGATTGCCAATGGCCGGGAATACAAGTGGCAGACAAGGCAGTATTCAGAGTACTTCTATCACTATGAAGGCAGGGTGATCTGGGGCCTGACAGCGCGTGTGTTGAGGGAGTTTGTAGACAAAGTGTTAAAGAAAGAATAAGAAGTTCCACCCGACAGCTGTTTAAGCAGCCGGGTGGAGCTTTTTTATACGGGTCAAAAGTCATGAAGTGTCGAAGGTTAGGTGATTAGCGTTGAAGGTGTGAGGTTAAGTGTTGAAGTGTGCATGCTTAGTGACGAACCAGGCGACTTATCCATCGAACATCACGGGTTTTAACCCGAACCACGTCAAACCGCACACTATGAAAATACAATTATTTCTGAATTTTTTCACTTTAGTACTTTTAATCATTAAAACTTCTGTGTACAATGGTTCAAATAAAGAGCCAAAAAGGAGTTATGACAGATGAAGATAAAAGACCTTGAAATTGTAAAAAGACAGCAGCTGAAAGAGAAGCCATCTGAGGGGGTTCCTTTTGGTACGACGTTTACAGATCACATGTTCATTATGGAGTATGAAGAAGGGCGCGGCTGGCACGATGCGCGGATTACACCTTACTCACCGCTGACGCTTGATCCTGCAGCTATGATTTTCCACTATGGACAGACCATTTTTGAAGGGTTAAAAGCTTATCGTACAGAAGACGACCGGATTCTTCTGTTCCGTCCTGAGAAAAACTTTGAGCGCTTGAATCTGTCAGGTGAACGCCTCAGCATTCCGCCGGTTGACGAAGAGCGGGTGCTTGAATACCTGAAAACACTGATCGAGCTTGAAAAAGACTGGGTGCCATCTACACCGGGACACTCTTTATATATTCGTCCGTTTATTATTGCAACAGAACCGAACCTTGCAGTCAGTCCGTCTAAAACATACCGGATGATGATTCTGCTTTCACCGGTCGGCCCTTATTTCCCGGGTGGTCTGAAGCCGGTTACAATTCATGTGGAGCAGGAGTTCACTCGCGCTGTAAAAGGCGGGACAGGCATGGCGAAGACTGCAGGAAACTACTCTTCAGGCTATCAGGCGCAGGCAGGCGCTAAAAAAGCAGGAAATGCAGACGTGCTGTGGCTTGACGGAATTGAGAAGCGCTACATTGAAGAAGTCGGTAGCATGAACATTTTCTTCAAAATCAATGGAGAAGTGGTCACACCTGCACTCAGCGGCAGTATCTTAAAAGGCGTCACGCGTATGTCGATTATCGAAGTGCTGAAAAGCTGGGGGATCCCTGTTACTGAACGCCGCATCGCAATTGATGAGCTGTATGACCTTTATGAAAAAGGGCATGTGGAAGAAGCTTTCGGAACAGGTACAGCAGCTGTTATTTCACCGGTTGGCGAGCTGAACTGGGGAGATAAAAAGATGGTATTTAATGACCATAATATAGGAGAGCTGTCTCAAAAACTGTATGACACGATTACCGGCATTCAGACAGGCAGACGACCTGATGAGTTCAACTGGACAGTCGAGGTAAAATAACTTTCTCAAGACGCTCTTCCTGATGTAAAATAACAGTCAGGGAGGGCGTTTTTATATGGTGTATGTGGCATTAATTATGACGCTGATGATGCTCGCTTTAATCATTGCTGTTGTCATGAACAATAACAAAAAGATCCATCAGGATGTCTCAGGCAGACTGAGTAATGATAAAAAACTTGAGCAGCAGGTAGTCAATCTAATCAGAAGCGGTCAGGATCAGGAAATTATTGTACGTTTTGTCAGAGATGAAACAGGCCTGAATCAGCCTGAAGCACAGAAATATATTCGCAGACTGCAAACTGAGCGTGGGCTTTAATTGGTTTAAGAGATGATATAGTGGGAAAAGACTTACCAATTCATAAAAAGGAGTGGTAAGATGACCCAATTACTTGAGCCGGGCAGAAATTACACAGGGGAAGAGCTTCAGAAAATCAGTGAAAGTGAAGATGTTTTACTGCTGTCCTCTAACGAAGATCAGTTATTTACTGATGCGTCACGTGAATATAGAGTGGTTTCATGGTATGAGGGCTTTCACAGTCACGGTGCATCCTACCAGACGAAGCGTGCTTATATTGTAGAAAAAGTATAGTTTGATGGAGCTGGAGGTACGTACCAGCTCTTTTTCTTTTGCCTATGGAGGGGGGTTAAGGTCGTGGGCACGGCAGCCGGCCGGTATTGAGTCGGTGAAGGAATCAGGTGGTTTTTTGAAGGAATTGGTGTCCATTTTGAAGGAATTAAGTGCGGTGCTGATGTAAAAAGGCGTCGGGAAATCCAAATGAATGAATCTTTTTGAATTCTGAGTGAAAAAATTTCAGATTGATGGAATTAAATTCGTTTTTGATGGAATAAGTCCTGAAATGAAGGAAATCCTGTCACCCTCATCGCCCATCCCCCGTCGCCCCCCCTCTATGTCCATCCCCCCTACCTTCATCACTACCCCTCCATCCAATCACCCAATTCTCACCCCCTGACTATATCTTTCTGAACATTGTGATAATATAAAAGGGAACAACTGGGAGAAAGGGGTATGAACATGGTTGAGAAGACGGTCGGTCAGATTGTGAAGGAGATGGCGCATTCATATGGGGATGTGGAAGCGTATGTGTATCCTGAACACAACATTCGAAAAACGTATAGCGAGTTTGATCAGGAAACGGATGAACTCGCAAAAGCATTTATGGGAATTGGCATTGAAAAAGGGGAACATGTGGCGATCTGGTCAGAAAATAAGCGCGAGTGGCTTTTGAGTCAATATGCCACAGGGAAAATGGGCGCTGTTCTGGTCACTGTGAATACAAACTATCAGCAGGCGGAACTCACTTATCTGCTGGAGCAGTCTGATGCCACAACACTGATCCTTGGAGAGGAATTTAAAGGCACCTCTTACATAGATATCATCAACACAGTATGTCCGGCGCTTGCTTCTTCCGAAAAAGGGAACCTGCAGCAGAATAAGCTGCCACATTTAAAACGGGTCATTGTGATGAGTGACAATGACTATCCAGGGATTTACACATGGTCGGAATTTCAGCAATTTGCCCGCAAGATCTCAGACCAGGCACTGCCTGAGAGACTCCAGGAACTTGACGTGCAGGACGTCATTAATATTCAGTACACCTCAGGCACGACCGGTTTTCCAAAAGGGGTTATGCTGACGCATCATAATATCGTCAACAACGCGCAGCTGATCGGTGACTATATGAAGCTGACAACCAAAGACAGAGTGTGCATTCCGGTGCCTTTCTTTCACTGCTTCGGCTGCGTATTAGGAACGCTTGCAGCTGTGACGCATGGCTCAACGATGGTATTGCTTGAACAGTTTGACCCGCTGAAGGTGCTGCAGGCTGTACAGAAAGAAAAGTGCACGGCATTACACGGCGTACCAACAATGTTCATTGCTGAGCTGAATCATCCGGACTATCATACATTTGATACATCATCACTGCGTACTGGTATTATGGCGGGATCCCCGTGCCCGATTGAAGTGATGAAAAAGGTCATTCATGATATGGGAGCGGATGAAATTACGATCTGTTATGGCCAGACCGAATCCTCACCGGTGATTACCCAAACAAGGCCCGATGATGCCATTGAAAAACGCGTTGCAACAGTCGGTAAGCCGCACCCGGATGTGGAAGTGAAAATCATCGATCCGGTAACTGGGCAGGAAGTGAAAACCGGTGAGCCGGGCGAATTATGTACAAGAGGCTACCTGATTATGAAAGGATATTATAAAAATCAGGAAGCAACAGATGCTGCGATTGATCATGAAGGCTGGCTTCACACGGGAGACATTGCTGTCATGGATGAAGATGGTTATATTGCTATTACAGGACGCATCAAGGATATGATCATCAGAGGCGGGGAGAACATTTATCCACGTGAAATTGAAGAATTTCTTTATCAGCATCCGTCTATTCAGGATGTACAGGTTGTCGGGGTCCCGGATGCGAAATATGGGGAAGAGCTGATGGCCTGGATTATTTTAAAAGAAGGCTCGTCTATGCAGGAAGAAGAATTAAGAGGCTACTGCCGCGGGAAGATTTCACATCACAAGATCCCGCGGTACATCGAATTTACAGACTCTTATCCGATGACGGCTTCGGGTAAGATTCAGAAATACGTGCTGAGAGAAATGTCGCTTGAAAAAGCCGGCGTAGAAACGTCATAATAGAGAAAAAAAACCGGATCTGACAGCAGGTCCGGTTTTTCATGATGCAATTTTTAAATAAAGCCTATATGATGATTTTACACATATATTTAAATATGCAGGGAGGGGATGCAGTTGGAAGAGCTGGCAGAAGTTCAATATTTAATCGAAGAGTCAGGCTGGCTTGGTCCGGCCCTGTTTATCCTGCTGCACCTGATCAGACCGCTGCTATTCCTGCCGGTGATCCTGGTATGCGTGGCAGGTGGCCTGCTATTCGGCTTTTTAGAAGGAGCTATTCTTTCGTTTATCGGTCTTACTTTAATGAGCTTTGTCTCATACGCATTAATCTATCGTTTCCCGACTTTTAAGCAAAAGCTTTCAAAGCTGAAAGATAAAGTGCTGCCGGATCGCCATTTATCAGTCGGACAGATCATGGTACTCCGGATTATGCCGTTTGTTCATTTTCACCTGTTATCATTTTATCTGATGGAAATGACTGAAACCCGTAAAGAATATATGATCTATTCGATGCTTGGTGTGATTGCGCCGGCTGTCATTTATACCGCTTTTGGCGGAGCGATCCACGAGCTGCCGTGGTATGGAACGGCGATATTATTTATATTACTGCTGGTCGTCTATAAAATCATTGGTAAAATGCATAACGATAAAATGGATACGATCTCTTAGTCAGCAGCACATCACATAAGGATGTGCTGCTGATGTTTGTTCATATGACCAGACCGGCTGTTTATCACTTGCTGTGTAATGCCAGGCTGCAAGGGCGGCACCGCATGAATCAATGGAATGGGTTGTAGCTGCATTTTTTTCTGTCAGTCCATTCATTCCCTGACGTTGAAGCCAGAAAAATATTTCTGCTCTCATGGAAGAATCTTTTTTATAGCTGAGTGCGGGAGCGGGGTCTTTCATTCTTAACCCGATGGCAGCACCCGGATGGACTTCGAGAATGGTTATCGCTTCGCTCAGTTCACTCAGCATTCTCGTGAGTTGGATGCCTCTAAGTGTAATATAGACCATCCTTGTCATGGTTGGGGTCATAATGGAGCTTCCGTTTAACCCGCCTACCTTCATTATATGACGGAGTGCTTTATCGTGCGGCCTGTCACCGCCTCCATCCTGATAGGACAGCGGCGCATCAATACCGATTATCACTTCTCCTTCCGTCAGGCATTCCTGTACGAGGTTCAGGATATCGTGATCTGAAGCGCCTGCTACAGTTTTCTTTAGCGTCAAAAACTCCTCCATATAAAAAGCTGAGGCAACCGTATCCTGATGATTGGAAGGTCCTGATAAATCAATGCCAATAATAATCATAATTAAATCTCCTTTGTCAGACATATGGTTGGATTTTTCAGGACAAATGTCCTTTTGCCCGCATGTTATGATTAGCAGCAGAGAGAAAATCAGTTGAATTGGTAGAGATTCACACCAAAAAGCAGTAAGGTTAATATAGAGCTTTGCCACTCCGGCAAGGCTCTTATGATTGAAGTAAGCAGGTGAAAAAGTTGAAAACATGGATGTTGATTATTGCTTTATTTTTAATATCAATTAATTTACGACCGGCAATTACATCAGTAGCACCACTCCTGGATACGATTCAGCAGGATCTCGGGATGAGCGGAACAACTGCCGGGCTTTTAACGACGCTGCCTGTTTTGTGTATGGGGATTTTTGCCCCGCTTGCAACAAAAATCAGTGAGCGTGTTGGACTTGAGCGTGGTATCTTTTACTCTCTTGTCCTGATTACAATTGCAACAGCATTAAGAGGTTTTTTCGGAACGGTACCATTACTAATTGTAACAGCATTTTTAGCGGGTGTCGGAATTGGTGTGGCTGGACCGCTTGTATCCGGCTTTATTAAGCAGTATTTTCCGACCAGGCCTGGGGTTGTCGGTGTCTATACCGTGTCGATGGCAATAGGTGCAGGCAGTGCAACCGGAATCTCAGCGCCGATTTATCAATCGCTTGGCAACTGGGAGCCTGCACTTGCAATCTGGGCTGTGCTTGGGCTTGCGGCAATGGTGATCTGGATCAGATTCCCGTCTAAGAAGCAGTCAGGTCTGCCTGAAAAAACCGCGCTGCCATGGACTAGCGGACGTGCGTGGCTCATTTTATTATTCTTTGGGCTGATGTCGAGTATATTCTATTCAGTTACTGCCTGGGGGGCACCGATTATTCAGAGCATGGGATACAGCTCGGTAGTGGCAGGGTCTATGCTGACTGCATTTGTCTTAATTCAGATTCCTTCCTCCTTTATCATCCCGAGTCTTGTTGCAAGGTTCGGCTATGTATTTCCAACTCTGATCGGCTGTACCGTAGTTGAGCTTTCAGGTGTCATCCTGCTGATTGCAGGCGGACAGCCGCTGATCGCAATGCTATTGATCGGACTTGGAGCGGGTGGACTGTTCCCGCTAGCCTTAATGCTGCCGATCATCGAGACGGATTCCTATCAGAAAGCGAGTGCGTGGGCAGCGATGTCGCAGGGCGGCGGCTATGTGATTTCAGCGCTTGGACCGCTTGGCGTAGGAGCTGTGTACGATATAACTGGCAGTTATTTGAACGCACTTTATGGCATGACAGCAATTATCTGTATGATGGGTGTGCTTCAGGTCATGCTATGGGTAACAGCAGATCGTACGACGCTTAAAAAAGCAGACTGACGGTGTAGACAGAGGGAATCAGGGGTAATGACAGAGTAGAGGTGACCTGTATATGAGGCAGTATACTGAAATTCGTTCAAATGAAGAGCTGGATCAGATGATGAATCAGCCGTTGAGTGTTGTGTATATTTCGAGAGAAGGCTGCAGTGTTTGTCATGCCCTCCTCCCGAAAATCCAGCAGATCATGGAGGAATATCCCGAAGTTGAATTCGGTCATATTCTGGCAGATGAATACGAAGAAGTAGCAGGTAAATTATCAATTTTTACCGTACCGGTTGTGATGATTTTTTCTGAAGGGAAAGAACTGCTGAGAGATGCACGCTTTATCAGAGTAGAAGAATTCAGAGAATCCTTAAATAAAATGACTGCTCTTCTGGAACAGTAAAAAGGCAGGCTGCTCAGCTTGCCTTTTTGTGATTTATTTATTATCATTATTACATTATAATAATTATAAATAAGAGAAAAGGAAGTAATGATCATGACGAAGGATGCTCAGGCTGCTATTCAGTTCAGCCATGTATATTATCAATCAGGCGATACAAAAATTCTTCACAATATTACCGGCTGGTTTCCCAAAAACAGCATTACCACACTTGTAGGACCATCGGGTGCAGGGAAGACGACTCTCTTCAGGCTCTGTAATGGGCTTATTTCCCCTGATGCAGGTGAAATTTATATAGATGATAAAAAGATTTCCTCCTATGAGCCGGTTGAGCTCAGAAGAAAAGTAGGAATTGCGCTGCAGACAGCGACCATGGTGCCTGGAACCGTCCGTAAAAACATGGCACTCCCTTTTGAACTCCAGGGGGAGGAACTTCCTGCTGAAACAGCAGAAGAGATGATCAGGCTTGTAGGTCTCGATGAAAGTTTCCTTGAGCGTGATGCAAAGGATTTATCAGGCGGTCAGCGTCAGAAGGTATCGATCGCACGGACGCTTGTGATGAAGCCTGAGATTCTGCTGCTTGATGAGATCACATCCTCACTGGACCGGGTCTCACAGCAGGAGATAGAAGAATTGATTGTTAGAATTAATGAGACTTATCATACAACGATTATGTGGATTACCCATAATCTCAGACAGGCACTTTCAATCGGCGAATACACGTGGGTCATGATGGACGGGGAACTTGTAGAGACTGGAGAAAGCAGTCTGCTGAAAGATCCTCAGAATCCGCGTGTCCAGACCTTTGTAAAGGGGGAAGCGGAATGAGTTTTCTATTACTCGGTTTATCTCTAATTTTCGTTCTTATCCCCCTTGTATTATCGAAAACATTGAACCTCGGTCTTGAAAAAGATGCAGTTGTAGCAACTATCCGCGCTATTATTCAGCTGCTGGCAGTCGGGTACATTCTGCAGTTCGTCTTCGATGCAGAAAACTTTTTCTATATCTTTTTGATGGTTGTATTGATCATCGGTGCAGCCGTTCAAAATGCGCGTAAAAAAGGTGTATCGATTAAAGGGATCACATGGAAGCTGATTGTGACATTCGTTTTCATAGAAGTATTAACGCAGGGTATTTTACTCGGACTGAATATTACACCGGCGACTGCTCAGTATATTATCCCAATCAGCGGCATGGTGATCGGTAATTCAATGGTCTTATCTATTCTGTTTTTAAACCGCTTCACCTCGGAAATTGAATCGCGGGAAGCTGAAACCGAGCTGATCCTGTCGCTTGGCGGAACACCAAAGCAGGCGATTCACCGCCCGCTGATCTCATCGATTCAGGCAAGCACAATTCCAACAATTGAAAGCCAGAAAACGATCGGGCTTGTCCAGCTTCCTGGTATGATGAGCGGTCAAATTATCGCAGGGGCAGATCCACTGCAGGCCGTTATGTTCCAGCTTCTAATTATCTTCCTGTTGCTGACAACAGCAGTCGTTACAAGTGCAATGCTCGGCTTTTTATCCTATCCGACACTCTTTAACGAACGGATGCAGCTGATAAAGCCTGAGAAAAAATAAAGCAAATTATTTTTGCATAGACGACTTTCAAAAATGATCGTATAATTTTTAAAAATGAATCTGATAAGGGCAAACTTCTCCGAAAGGGAAGGACGCAAAGCCGTGAGCCTGCCTGTTTTTCAAATGGTTGTCTGGCTGCCGGGTTCTCATTCTATGAGGCCCACCTTATAGAATGGAGGACAAAATGAAAAAGGTTATTTGTTCTGTGTTTTTATGTCTGGTTGTGGGATTGGTGGTTAATATGGCAGTTCCGGCAAAGGCTTCCGCAATGGAAAAAGCCACATGGTTATGGAATCCATGGTCACTTGTGGAAGGATCGCAGGAAACTTTGGACTTTCTAGCCGAAAAACAGGTAACAAAAGTTTATGTGCAGATTGATCGCGATGTTTCTTCTGAAGTCTACCGCGAATTTATTAGAGGTGCAACGACAAGAGGAATCGATGTATACGCACTTGACGGGGCACCAGACTGGGCTGCACCAAAAGGCTATCTCCAGCTTAGACAGCTTCTTGGTTGGGTTGAACAATACCAGAAGGCATCTCCGGCAGAATCTGATTTTAAAGGCATACATCTAGACGTTGAGCCCTATTTATATAGCGGCTGGAATACAAAGCGTGCAACGGTTATTAAAGCGTATCAGTCTATTATAAAAGAAGCATCAGTGAAGGCGAATCAGCTGAAAATCCGTATGGAAGCTGATGTACCTTTCTGGTTTGATGAAATTAAATATAAAAACACATATGGAAATGGGCTGCTCTCTGACTGGGTTCAGCAGCAAACTGATGGTATTACGATAATGGCTTATCGGGACTCGGCTGCAGCAATTGCACCGTTAACCCTTCATGAGCTTGCCAATGGGCAGAAGCTTGGGAAGCCTGTAGTCATTGGAGTGGAAACCGGTCAGACAGCAGAAGGAGATTACCTGACGTTTTATCAGGAAGGTGAAGCGTTCATGAATCAGGAGCTGAACAAAGTCTATAATCAGGTGCAGAGTTATTCGAGTTTTAACGGCTTTGCTATTCACCATACTGAAAGCTGGAAAGCCATGAAGCCTTAAGCCTATGCTCCGTTAAAGACAATTGTTGCTTGCACAAACAGCAGCAAACTTTAATACAGGCTGAATTTGAAAGAACTTTCCCAAAATTTACGGGAAAGTTCTTTTTCATTGCAAAAAGAATTGTATAATAGGGAAAAAAGAACGAAACAGTGTAGTGGAAATACGAACATTTACATAGGATGTGGAGCATATGAGTACGAAATATCAGGAAATGTTAAATAAAAGAATCGAACAGACAGTAATGGAATGGAGTGCAAAGGATGCTGTCACTGAGGATGAATGCTATCGTTTTTTCCATGGCCTAAAGGGCACTGCCGGAACGATTGGACTGATGGATTTATCAGAACAGGCAGAACGCGCCCTCTCTGAGCTGAATGAAGACGGAACAAAGGTCCTTACAGGCAGTGAATGGAGAAGGTTCTTTACTGATGAACAGACAGTTGCTTTTGTGCAGCAGGCGGCAGCTTTAGACCGAGTTGACGTATTGGACGAGCAGTTAGAGGACCAGTCAGAAGACATCCCGTTTATTTTGATGATTGAAAGAGATGTTGAATTCATCACAAGAATGAAGGGCTTTTTAGAAGAACATGATTTTCAGGTGATTACAACAGTGAACCTCTCAAAAGGCCTTGAACATTACTATGACCTTTCACCAGATTTATTAATTGTGGATCTCGATTTGCTTTCTGAAGGTGAAGAGCATTTGATTAGTGAAATGATGAAAAAGGCGAGAAAGGATCTGACACCGATTGTACTTGTTAGCAGTGAGTTGACAGATGAGAAAAGGATTGCCGCTTATGAAACCGGTGTACTCGATGTGATCGGAAAGCCAATCAATGAAAATATCATTATTCCTTTTTTGAAAAACAGACTTTTTCAGCGGAACATGCTGCTTGGTCAGATCAGAAACGATTTTCTAACAGGGGCACTTAAGAGAGACTGCCTCGATCAGGAAGTGCTTCATGTTACAAAGAAAATAGCTGAAGGGGAAATGGATTCTGCCGTATTTGCCATGATTGACCTTGATCACTTTAAGCAGGTGAACGACTCTTATGGACATCCGGCAGGAGATGAAGTACTGAAAGCTTTTGCTAAGGTCATTATGAACACTAAAGACCCCGCAGACAGACTGATCAGGTTTGGCGGAGAGGAATTTTCAGTGATCCTTCCGGGTGCCACTTACGAGGAGGCAGAAAAAAAGATCGGGGTATGGCGTGAGACTTTTAATCAGCAGGTTTTTACAGCAGGAGAGCAGGAATTCAGCGTCGAATTCTCAGCAGGTCTTCATGAATGGCATCATGCGGTTCACGTGAAGGAAATTCTGGAATGTGCTGATAAATCTCTTTATTACGCCAAGGAAAATGGGCGTAACTGCACAGTCCGCTATTCAGAGGTGATCAGACTGCAGCTTGCGACAGAACAAATGATGCTGATTGTCGTCGATGATGATGAATTAGTAAGAGAAATGCTGAAGGATCACTTTGAGCGCCGCGGTAAGGTTGGAGGAAGATCTGTTGATGTTAAAACTTATTCTAACGGCGTCGACTTTTTGCAGGGTGACTGGTATGTAGCTGGTAAAAAATATATGATTCTGCTCGATGGTATGATGCCGAAAATGGACGGAATTGAAGTGCTTGCAAAGCTTCGGGAGGCTTATGGAACAAGAAATATTCTGGTTTCTATGCTGACTGCAAGACAGGGTGACCAGGAGGTTGAAAGGGCGCTTGGCCTGGGTGCTGATGATTATATGGTGAAGCCGTTCAATGTACGTGAAGTGGCGTCAAGAATAGACCGTATGATGGAAAGGATGTTCAGCTAATGATCACAGTGATTTTATGGATTTCAGGTGCGTTTTTGCTGCTGCAGGTCATTGTGTTATTGTATCTGTCCGTTTCCAAGCAAAAAGGGATCCGTCATGATCAAAAGGTCCATCAGATATATAAGCATGTATTAGTTGATTATCTCGCTTATCTTGACGGTGAAACAGATCAGGAGCCTTCACTCCCTCAGGAGGAGCAGATCCGGGTTAAGGTGCTTGAAAAGCTCTTATCCGGTTATGCATCCAATATAAAAGGTTCTGAAAATGAGCAGCGTATGAGACGGACAGCTGAGCGTTTTCTTGCTGATCACTATAAACATGTGCTTCAAAAAGGAAGCTGGGCAGAGCGGGTGAATACGCTTTTCTTTATTGAGGATTACCAGATGAACGTATTGCAGCCGGAAGTAAAAACTCATTATCTATCACTTAAGGATAAAGATGAGGAGTACAGGCAGTCCCTCCGTGTACTTGCTTCATTCGGGGATGACAGCGTACTAGGAATGCTAAAGAATGATGAGGACATTGCGGTTGGGTTTATGAAGGAATGCTTCAGAAGATTGCCGGCAGCCCTAATTGAAACATTGAAAAAAGATTCAGAGCTGCCAGTGCAAATAAAGCTGGGTCTGATTTCTTACTTCGGTGAAACAGGCTACTATGAGCATCTGCCTTACGTGGAGGCACATCTTACACATGAAGAAAAAGAAGTCAGATTAAAAGCTTTTGCTTCATTATGTCAGTACAGATATATTTCTTCAGCGGATAAGATCTCACCATTTCTGTCTTCTGAGTTCTGGGAAGAAAGAATGTATGCATCAAGGTTGACCGGCTTGCTGCAACTGACCAGGTATTCTACCACGCTAATGAAGCTGGCAGGCGATTCAAACTGGTGGGTTCGATTTGCAGCGTGTGAAGCGCTTAAGCAGATGCCGGATGGTGAAGTTCTGCTCACCTTTGCAGCTGAAGGACATGAAGATCTGTACGCAAGAGATATGGCTAAGCAGCTCCAGACTTTGAAAACAGGGGTGAGCAGATAATGGATTGGTTGAATTGGCTCGTTTATACTGCTGCCATCGTGATTATCATCTATATGGCATCAGTTTCCCTGCTTTATATCGGAATGTTTCTGGTGGCAGGGCCGCGAATCAGAAAAGAACGTCAGCTTAACAGAGAAGCACATATTGAAGAGATCTCAATGAATAAGGATACGTTTCCTATTTCAGTACTGGTACCGGCTTACAATGAAGAGGTCGGAGTTGTCAGTACGGCAAGGTCGATGCTTGCCTTAAATTATCCGCAGTTTGAAGTCATTGTGATTGATGATGGTTCTTCTGACAGAACCAGTGAGCGTGTGATCGCTGAGTTCAGGATGAAGGAAATTGATCTTGCTATACGCCGCTACTTTGATACTGCAGAAGTAGAGCGTGCGTATCAGTCTACATTGTTTCCGCATCTCTTTTTAATTCAAAAGCAGAATGGCGGAAAGGCGGATGCGCTAAACGCTGGCATCAACTTTTCAAAGTATCCTTATTTTGCAGCAATTGACGGTGACTCATTATTAGACCGCGATGCGCTGTTAAAAACGATGAAACCAATCATTGATTCTAATGGTAAGGTAACGGCAACTGGCGGAACGGTCCGGATTGCTAACGGCTCAAGGATTGTCAGAAGTGAAGTGGAAGAAATTGCTCTGCCGAAGACACCGATTGTGCTAATGCAGATTATCGAGTATTTCAGAGCATTTTTAATCGGTCGCCTGGGCTTAAGCAGAATGAATATGCTATTGATCGTCTCAGGTGCATTCGGTGTATTTGAGAAGAATCGTGTCATTAAGGCTGGCGGCTATAAGGTGAACACGGTTGGTGAGGATATGGAGCTCATCGTCAGGATGCATAAGTCGATCAAAGATGAGCGGTCTGATCAGCGGATCGAGTATATTCAGGACCCGGTCTGCTGGACGGAAGCTCCATCTACTATCAGCTCGCTCAGATCTCAGCGGAGAAGATGGCAAAGAGGGCTCGCTGAAACTTTATGGACTCATAAATCGATGCTGTTAAATCCTAAATATAAAGGAATCGGTCTTTTTGCACTTCCTTACTATTTATTTGTGGAGCTATTGAGTGCGATTTTTGAGTTGCTCGGATATGTCATCATTATTGCAGGTCTTGTATTTGCCTTTATTTCCTGGGAAATCACGTTGATTATGTTCATTGCAACCGTTGTATACGGCTCACTGATCTCCAGTCTGGCAGTACTACTCGAAGAATGGACATATCATAAGTACCCAGACGTGAAGAGTCTGTTGAAATTATTCGTATGGTCTCTGACAGAAGCATTCTGGTATCGTCCGCTGACTGTCTTATGGAGATGTGAAGGACTGATTGCTGCAATCCGCCAGAAGGGTTCATGGGGGAATATGCAGCGTAAAGGGATTTCTGAAGAGGAAGCGGCATAAGAAAGTCCGGAGCCATTTAGGCTCCGGACTTTTACTTATTCAGTGGATTTAAATAATTCCTGAAGGATATAATATGAATCCTTTAATCTTTCTTCAGATTGAGGAATATCCCACTTTTCCCACGTATAAGGTTCAAAAGGTGTCTGTTCTATTACTTTCTGATCAGCACTGCTTACAACCGCAGCTGAAATGTTAATAGCTTCAATCTCAATTGATGATGTCAGTCCATCATTTAGGATATCTCCTGTAAATTCACGCTGACTTGGGTCCTTGGCATTTAGCAGCATCCATGGAATGCGGACTTCGAGCAAACCTTCTTCAGTGTAATAATAGTCGGCTAACGAATCATAATCCTCATGATCAGGATCACCAATTCCGAACTTCAATTCACCTGTTTCATAACTGTCAAAAGGAACCAGTTCATTCGTGTCAGGTCTGACAAACGCTTTATTCAGTGCAAGTCGAATCGGATGAAATTCGTCAGGCTTTTCATCGGCCGGAATCATATCAAGCGTTGTAGCATAATCAAAGTAAAAAGTATCATAGTCACCGGCTACTTCCAGATCAGCTTCTTGTCCTTTGAATCTGGCTCTGAAGTCAGCTGGCCCCTGACCGGTTTCAATCCCTTTATCAGATCTAATACTGAAGTAGAGGTCAAGCCACTGGTCGTCAAAGAAACCGTCTGAAAGCTCCGCTACATCAAGTTGAAGGTACAGATATCGTTCGTCATGCAACGTCTTAAGTTCTTTAATTAGACCTGAGTATTGTCCAAGACTTTCAGCCTCTTCATCTTCTTCTCCATTGATTCTTCCCAGGTGTCTATCGAAGCTTAGGAGACCGAATTGCTGTTCATTTGTCTGGGCATTTGACCAGTATGGGCGCCTGTCAGGATTGTCATAATCCATTGTATTCCACGTCCTCTTGAACCACTCATCCTGCCAGGTGAATACGAGTCCGCCAAGCATATCAAGCTCTATCATATCTTCATAAAGTCTTGTAAGAATTTCTCCCTGCTCTGTTTCTTCAATAAAGCCCTGATTCCATCCAAAAGGATTTTCATGCGTTTTACCTCTAGAAGCAGGGATGCCGAATTCTGCAATGAGTATAGGAAGATCGTGACTTGCCTTCAGGTCAGCTAAATAGCCTGCATAGTTATTAGGCTCGCCCCTGTGATCGATAAACTCTGTGTATTTTTCCTCCAGGTTTAAAAAGTCCGGATAATATGGATACACATGATAAGAAGCAAACATTCCTGCTTCTTTCACATCACCGAATACATTGATGTGGTTTGGATCCACTGTCGCAAGATCTTCCTGTTCAGATGGCTCTGCCGGATGCTCAAGGTTATCTGTTGTTACCCAGTTTGTAAAGCTTAATGGGCGCATACTCTTGTATTCTTCAAGCTCATATTTGACAAGGTATTCAAATTGTTCTGCAAGCCAAATTTCCATCGGTTCGGCATTTTCAGTAGAAATAAATTCTCCTGAAAAGTCTTCCATATCAGGATACTGAGTTTTCATTTGATCAACCATTAGCGGATACCACTCTATTCCGATCATCCAGCCGATCACATATTGAGATATATCTGACCGGTATACGCCAGAAGCATGGCCAGGTACGTGGTCAATATTCGCATTTCCATGTATGGCATCTGTTATGTGCTGAATCTCTTCTCTGAAAGATTCTGTACTTTCTTTGTTGAAAGCATCAAGCGTCTCCTCAAGCGGCTCTTCATCAGCCCATACACCGTGCATCAGATAGATTGGCTCTTCTGCCTGTTCATTATAAGCAGCAAGTGCGTCATAAAATGCAGGAGGGTGAAGGGTGTAGACTCTTACTGTATTGGCATTCATTTCTCCAATCATCTTGAACCATCTATCATATTCTTCTCTTGTAATTGCAGCCTCTCCGGGGAAATAACCTGGCTTGCCCATTCCCATATTAACGCCTTTGATCGTAATTGGCTGCCATTCATTGTCTTGATAAACCTCATACTGTTGTCCGTTAATTCTTGCAGGATATGAAATATTATTGATTGAAGCCTGAGCTTCTTTAGACGAGCTTTCGTCTGTGGTTGAAGCTGATTTTTCTGCAGCACGATCAAAGGTTTTAGTAATCATCGGTGCAGCCGTGCGCCAGAAAAAGCTTTTGTCAGGAGAAAATGATTCAGGTGATAGCCAGCTCTGTACAGTTGCCATGCCTGACACCTGAAAAAAAGACGGCAGATTTTCAGCATCAGCATAGTCTCCAGCGAAGTAGGTTATATTCGCCTCTTGTTTTGTATGATGCAGCACAGCTGGAAATTGATCAGGAATTCCTGCCGTTTTCAACTTCTCGCTGCCGGTTGCGTTTGTCGACCAGTCATACCAGGCGGCAACGTCTTCTTCATCCTGTGGAAGCAAAATATCAAACCAATAACGATAACCGGGGCTATCTTCAAGGTCAAAAAGTTCTGTTCCTTTTTCAGTAAAATTCAAACTGATTGCTGTTTCGTCAAAATCATTGTGATCAAGGACGAGAATGCTGTCCGAAGATTCGTTTAACAAGACGAATCCCTCGCCTTCATACTGCCAGTCACCCTGGGTATTCTCATATTGATCAATCATCCATGCCGGCACTTCTTCGCCTTCAAGAGAAGGGAAATACCGGCCGATCCATCCTGTCCAATCTGCCTTAATAAATTCCATAACATCCTGTTGTACATTATCAGCTGTGGGAGAAGCAAAAGAATTAAATTCCATTACAAGGTCAGTATCCTCACTTAACACCTGATTTTTAATAAGGTTCCAATCTTCCTGCTTCAGACCGCCTTCAATCAGGTCGCTGCTCCCTGGTGTAGCCTCAACGTCTGAATACCAGGGCAGGTCACTCTCATATACGCCATAAGTATCAGCAATATAAATTAAATCTTTTCCCGTCAATGACGATGGGAAACGATAATGATCGACAGATTCAGCCTGTTCATCTGTCTTTAATCCGATATAATCATTTTCTTCATCAAATTCAGTACCATCAGATTTTTGATAATGATGATGATTTAGTAGCCAGGTTAAACTGTGGTGTTCACGGTACTTTTCGTCAGGAACCGTATAATCGATTATGCTGACATCCAATTCTGTTTGATCTCTTGAAAACCATATTATAATAGGCAATGAAATAACCATAATGAGTACTGCGATCAAAATCAGTAGTTTTTTCAATAATATGACCCCACTTTTTAAAAGAATTTCATTTTTGTTTCCTTACTCTAATAATAGTTTGAAAGTCATATTTAAACAATATAAAATACCCACCTTTTATAGAAGGTGGGCACGACTTATATAACACCTTATTAACCTTTCAGATCACGTTGCTTATAACTGAAAATGCCTGCTGCATATAAGAGTGCAGCAATTAAAATTAAACTTAGAAGAGGTATAAAACTAAAATCCTCACCCGGTATCTGTGGCACATGCCCAAACGGTGACAACTTACCCGGCCATTCAGGCAGCTGTAAAAGCCCGCCGAGATAGACAACAAGAAATGAGTAGATTAAATAACCCCATGCAACAGAAGCGACTCCCGGTTTAAGACCTGTAAATAAAGCACCGAGACCGATCATCACCCAGATGGCAGGCAGATAAACGAGCCCTGATAACATGACTGTTCCAAATGACATCGGCTCATCCATCACCGGAACAGATGCGCTCCAGAGGCTGACAGTTGCAATTACCATCATCAATGAGCCGAAAAGTACAGAGATACCCAGGTAACTTAAAAACACCTTTTGTCTTGAAACTGCCCGTGCATATAAGTTTTCCATCCGGTTTTTGTTCTCCTCAGATTTTAATTTGAAGAAAAACATCAGTGCCGGCACTGCAGCCATCATAGACATAATAGCCATCAGCATAGAAACAAACTGTTCTGTCAGTGTGAGACCGCTATCCGGGTCGACCATATTGCTGAGCATCTCATTGCTCCCGAAAAATGACTCCAGGTCACCCAGTACTGAGCCATAGGAGGCGCCAATTGCCATGAGTGCAATGCCCCATACAATGATACTAGTCCGGAGCAGTCTGAGTGCGAGTCCAAATGGGCTGAGTAACAGCGGGGACGCATGACGCCGCCCGGCTCTTGCAGGCAGCAGGCCGCTGCCAAGATCCCTTTTTAATATAAGGCTGAAAGCGGCAACGACAAGTAACAGGCTGCCTGCGATTAAGATTAGCACCGGGCTGACATAGTTGTTCACATATACTTCTGTTTTAAGCGCCCAACCAAGTGGAGAAATCCAGGATACCGTTTCATTACTGACATCACCAAGTGCTCTTACAATATAAGAGACGCCAAGGATTAAGAAAGCGAATCCTGTTGTTCCACGGCTGCTCTCTGCCAGCTGAGCAAACAATGCGGTCACTCCTGCAAAAAAAAGACCCGTTGCGCCAATTGCTGCACCATATAAAAATGAATCTGATGCGGGAAGGGTATCAATGCCAAGCGCAGTTAAAGAAGCGCCAATTGCCAGCGCTAGAATCAGCTGAGAGAGTCCGATTGTGATCAGTACGGCGGTTAATGGTGCGAGTCTGCCTGCTGGTAGTGATCCAATCATCTCCAGGCGGCCATCTTCTTCATCACCGCGTGTGTGTCTGGCTGTCAAAAGAATGGTCATCACTGCAGCTAAAATCGCTGTAAAAAGCAGCATCTGATGAGCCATCATTGGGCCGGTTGTATAATTTTCAAGTCCATAACCAGGTCCTACCATCGCAGTCATTGCAGGGTTTCTCATCGTTTCAGCTACTGCCATCCGTTCAGCCTCTGACTGATACAGATCTTCAAATGCCCATGCAGTCAGAAGGGTTAGAGCAGTAATGGAAAGAATCCAGATAACTAATCTAAGAAGGTCAGTCCGCAAATAAAACTTGATTAACGCACCGGTCTGATGAAAGGATTTCCGGTTCATGTCCGATCACTTCCTGTCCCCTCATAGTGGCGCATAAACAGGTCCTCAAGTGTTGGCGGGGTGCTTTCAAGCCTGAGAATGCCAAGTGAACTCACTTTTTTTATCACAAGATCCAGCGCTTCAGCATCTACCTGCAAAGATGTACCTTTCTCCGTTTCGACTACTTCATGAACGCCCTGGACATCCCTGATGCCATTCAGCGGCTCTTTTGTTTCTACAATTAAATTTGTTCTTGTTAAATGCCGCATATCATCGAGTGAACCGGATTCAATAATTTCCCCCTGCCTGATAATCGCAACACGGTCGCACAGACGCTCTACCTCAGAAAGAATATGACTCGAGAGCAGGACGCTTTTTCCTTCTGCTTTTGCTTTTAGTACATACTCCTGAAATACACGTTCCATTAATGGATCGAGCCCGGAAGTCGGCTCATCAAGAATGAAGAGTTCAGCATCTGAAGCAAAAGCAGCTACAAGTGCTACCTTCTGACGGTTTCCCTTTGAGTAGGTACGGCACTTCTTCGTCGGGTCCAGCTGAAACTTTTCAATCAACTCCTGTTTTTTATCCGGATTTTTACTGCCTCTCAGCTTTAAAAATAGATCAATTACTTCTCCGCCTGTCAGGTTCGGCCAGAGGTTAGCATCACCCGGCACATAAGCAATCCGTTTATGAATGTCGACAGATTCCTTCCATACATTCATACCGAATATAGAGGCGCTGCCTGCTGTGGGCTTTAAAATTCCTAGCAGTATCCGAATCGTAGTTGATTTCCCGGCGCCATTCGGACCGATAAAGCCAAAAATTTCACCTTTTTGAATAGAAAGATTTACATCATTCAGTGCCTGGAATTTACCAAAGCTTTTAGATAAGTGGTTAATTTGAAGAATGGTCATAAGAGACCCTCCTTTGAAAGTTATGAAATATTTATGTTTATATATTTCATAATATACCTATCTAAACAAAAATACAATACTTTATGAACCCATTTCGTTGTTATATTTCATATTTTTGATAAAATAATGATAGTACGCCAGAGAAAAAGAGGTGACAGCATGAATGGTTTTGAACGAAGGCGTGAACTGAAGAAGCAGCATATTCTCCAGGCGGCAATGGAGCTGTTCAGTGAGCTTGGCATTCAGAAAGTATCAATCGCAGATATCGCTAAAAAAGCTCAGGTATCACAAGTAACGATTTACAATTATTTTGAAAGCAAGCATAACCTGATTCATGAGGTATTCATTTATTATGTAGATCAGGCATCTAATCAATTTGAAGAGATTGTCCGAAGTGATAAAAGTTTTCCTGACAAAATTAAAGGTCTTATTTTTAACAAAAAACAGGTATCAACTAATATACATCCGGAGTTTTATCAGTATTTGATGAAGGAATACGCAGAAGAAGGTAACTATATCGAGCAGGTTTATGCTGAAAAAGCGCTACCCTATTTTATTCAGTTATTTGATGAGGGAAAAAAAGAGGGGTATGTGGATCAAAGTCTGTCAGATGAGGCGATTTTATTTTATATCCAAATGATGAAGGATTATCTGCAGCGAGAAGATATTTACGAGCGGATTCTTCCTTTGACTGAAGACATTACGAATATATTTTTTTACGGCATTATTGGTAAGAAATCATAAAATAAGCCCAGGCTGCTGCGAGGGCACTGAAAAAGTCTCTAAAAGGGGCCGGTTCATTTACGCTCCAGGCGTAGGCTTTCCGGACGGCGGTCGCTGAGCCTCCTCACCTTCGGTTGCGGGATCTCAGCTATCCCGCTAATCGTCCCGGAGTCCACGCCTTCCGCTACAATGAACCTAAGTTTTCAGTAACACTGATAGAACAAAAAGAAAGATGACGCTTAAGAAACAGAGCGTCATCTTTCTTTTTGTTTATAATAATCATAACGAATTGAAAGCGGGTGAATACATGATTTCGAGACAACAGTCCTTAAATTTAAGTCCATATTCTGTACTTTAGGCTGATGCCGGGGCTTATTTTTATAGAATCGCTTCCGCTAAAATCCGGTCAAGCTTTCTAATATCAACTTTTTTATTCACATTCAGCTTAAAGCGTCCGGAGCGTGTCCACAGCTCAAGCTCTGCATTCAGATCGAATGTGCCGCCGTTTTCAGAGGAATACATATCAATCGATTTAAAAGGAATTGTATAGATTTCAACTTTCTTACCTGTAATGCCCTGTTTGTCGGCGATGAGCAGGCGTTTGTTTGTGATCACTGCAGTATCACGAACAGTTTTGTATGCGACCTTTGCTTCTTCACCTTCAACAAGCAGTGCCTCGAGATCAGTGGGGACTGCGACTTCTTCGATAAATGTCCAGTTCATAATTGCTGTTAAATCTGCCATTCTATCAGCCTCCTTATTGTTATTTTAATTGAGTTATATTTGATCGTCACCCCCAAAAGTTGGATTGTAACTACGAAATATTTAAAGATTACACAAAGTATTCGAATTGAAAAGGAGATGTTACATAAGTAAAAAGAATGTATTTTGAATCCGCTTACAAGGACTTTCTTATTAATTGTTTGTAAAGATTCTAAATATTGTAGAGAAATCCAAACTTTTCTTTTAGTATTAAATTTGCACGATTACATAACCAGGAGGTAATACATTAATGCAGCCTTACAAAAAGCACTTTGCTGTTTTTGTAGCTTTAGTCATGGTATTCAGCCTGCTGACACCTTTTTCATCTGTGTCAAAAGCGGCAGAAAGCTTTACAGAGACTTTTGATAATTGGACTCAGACTGGATCTTCTTATCTGGACGGTTCATTTGAGGGTAATAACGGCGTGACTTGGGATTATACAGGTGGACGGGCATCGACTTCGATTGATGGGAAGGGGATGATGTTCCGTGATGCTGGAAGTGTTTTAGTTTCTTCTGAGATTGACGGAGGAATTTCATCACTATCATTAGATGTAAAAGCAGATTTTACTACAACCAACCCACGTCAACTGGAAGTTTATATTAACGATGTATTGGTGGGGACTACTCCAAATGTAGCGGCTGGTAGTGAAAAAATAAATTATAGTTTAGACGATCTGGATGTTGAAGGACCATTTGTTCTTCAATTTAAGAAAGTCGGATCTAACAGTCAGCTGACTGTCGACAACATCACTTGGACGTCCTACGACGATCCAACAAAAGTATCTTCAGTTCAGTCAAGCGTACCTGCAGGTCAGATAGCTGAGGGAACAGAAGTGGCGTTTTCAACGTCAACTGCTGATGCAGAGATCTTTGTTTCTCAAAATGGCGGCGAGTATGAAGCTTATATAGCTCCATTTACACTAACTGAAGATATTACATTTGACGTATACGCTTCTGCAGACGGGCTGGATGACAGTGACGTGAGAACGTACGAGTATTCAGTTGTCACTGAAGAAAGTATCGCAGATGTAAGAAATCAGGAAGTTGGTTCGATTGTGTCAACGACTGGTACAGTAAGTGCTGTATTTAACCAGGGTGGCGCAAACAACATTTACATGCAGAATGCAGGAACTGGTATTGTTGTCAGATCAACAGCAGACGTTGCCCCTGGCGATATCATTTCTGTATACGGTGAGCTTCAGGATTACAATGGACTGGCACAAATCGCAGCTGAGGCTGATAGTGTTGTTGTGACTGGTCAGGAAGAACCGCCGGCACCGCAGCAGGTTCCTGAAACGGGCTTAAGTGAAGCGCTTGAAGGAACACTTGTGACTGTTTCAAATGTGAATATCGCTTCTTCAGGCAGCGGTAATTATTATGGAACAGATGAATTTGGAAATGAGATTGTGATTCGTCCGGCAACAGATATGGAGATCCAAACTGGCCGTACGTATGAAGTCGTAAATGGCGTAGTAGGTGAATTCAGAGGGACTTATCAACTCGTTCCACGTTCAACAGACGATATTATTTTTGATACAAATCAGGTTCGCCCGGTTAAGGCTGACCCTGCAGGCGGGTTTGTAGAAGAAGGCGGCACGGTTACACTTTCAACTGAAACTGAAGGTGCATCCATTTATTACACAACTGACGGCTCTGAGCCGACTGAAGATAGCACACTTTATGAAGGTGGCGTAACGATCACTGAAAACACTGATCTTAAAGCTGTAGCTGTAAAAGATGGTATGACAGCAAGTGATGTAGCGGAATTCAGCTATGTCATTCAGACAGACGATATTGAGATTCATGATATCCAGGCAGCGGAACACTTCTCGCCTTATGAAGGACTTTCTGTTCCAAACGTGGAAGGCGTTGTTACTTACGTTGTAAATGGCAGCAGCTTCTACATGCAGTCACTGACACCGGATGATGATCCGCGTACGTCAGAAGGAATCCTTGTTTATCAGAGAAACCACGGACTATCTGAAGGAGATCACGTAGAAGTAAGCGGAACGGTGCTTGAATATTATGTGGAAGGTTACGCTGAAAGAGCTGAAACGGATCTTCCGGTTACACAGATCGAATCAACAAACATTAATGAAATCGCATCAGGTCTTGAGCTTCCTGAACCGGTCGTGATTGGCGGGGAAAACGGAATTGAAGTACCGACTGAAGTGATCGATAATGACAACTTTGCACAATTTGACCCTGAAGAAGATGGCATTGATTTTTATGAAAGCATTGAAGGTATGCGCGTTGAGGTAGCTGACGGTACAGCGAGCGGTCCTCAGAAGTACGGTGAAATCGCTGTGCTTCCGAATAAGGGAGATGAAGTGTATACGCAGGCAGGCGGAGCAATCGTAAAGCCTGATGACTTTAATCCAGAGCGTGTATTTATCGATGTAGATGACGAAGACTTTGTTGTCAAAACAGGTGATGAGCTGACAACCTCAGCAATTGGTGTAATGAGCTATGGCTTTGGTAAGTATAAAGTGCTTGCAGGTAAAGGTCAGCTGCCTGAATTTACAGATGGCGGGCTTGAACCTGACTCTACAACAATTGAATACAAAGAAGATGAGCTGACGATTGCTTCTTATAACATTGAGAATTTCTCAGCGAATGTTTCAAATACAAGTGATGAAAAAGCACAGCGTATTGCAGATTCATTTATTAATGACCTTGGATCACCGGATATCATTGCACTGACAGAGGTGCAGGATACAAATGGTCCAACTGATGATGGTACAGTTTCAGGTGAGGGAAGCTATCAGCGCCTGATCAATGACATTATCGCACTTGGCGGTCCTGAATATGCTTATACTGAGGTGATTCCTGAAGATAAGCAGGACGGCGGACAGCCAGGCGGAAACATCCGTAACGGCTTCCTTTACAACCCTGAGCGCGTTCAACTGACTGAAGGAGAGCAGGGTGGAGCAAATGATGCAATCGATGTAGTGGACGGCGAACTGACGCTGAACCCTGGACGAATTGCACCATCAGAATTCCCTAACACGCGTAAGCCGGTTGTAGCTGAATTCGAATTTAACGGTGAAGAAGTGATTGTAGTTGGTACTCACCTGAATTCTAAAGGTGGAGACCAGCCGCTATTCGGTCAAAATCAGCCGCCATTCCTTGGCAGTGAAGCTGAGCGTGTAGAACTTGCAACAATCATCAATAGCTTTGTACAGGACGTACAGTCACAGACGCCTGATGCAAACATTGTAGTCGCTGGTGATATGAACGACTTTGAATTCTCAGCACCACTTGAAGCACTGAAGGGTGAAGAGCTGACAAACCTGATTGACGGAGTGGAAAAAGAAGAGCGTTACACTTACAACTATGAAGGCAATGCACAGGTACTTGACCACATTCTTGTGAGTAACAACCTGGCAGACCAGACAGTATTTGATATTGTTCATATCAACTCTGACTTTATGGAAGTACATGGACGCGCATCTGACCACGATCCGCTGTTGGCACAGATCAGCTTCGAAACTGAAGAACCACAGCCTGAAAAGAAAGTAATTAACTTAGCTGACTTTAAGCAAAAGAAAGTGAATATCTTTGAAGACGATGTGCACATCGTGGCTGAAAAAGGTATGGACGCAGATAAGATTATGGTTCGCGGTACAAACGTAAGCTTTGAAGGTGAAGGACTTGAAGATCTTGAAGTTAATCTTCACGCAAAGAATGCGGGTGCAGCATATGATTTTGAAGGAAATGAAGTGAAAACAGTTGTTGTCCAGCACAAAAACGTTGAAGTCATCAACGGAGCAGAAAACATCCAGAAGCTTGAGCTTCGCGGATCTGCAAAGAAATCCGGCGTCATGCTTTATGACACAGATGGAAACGAAATTGAGCTTGAAAATGAAAAGCCTGGTAAGGGCAAAGGTAAAGGCAAGAAAGCATCATAATGAAAACCCCCGAAATCGCCTGTGCGGTTTTGGGGGTCTTTAGATTATGCACCCTCAGATAAAGCTGAGTCCGTTGTTTCATCACTTTCTTCTTCATCGTTCAATTCCGGTTCATCTTCTATAGAGCTGCCATTATAGGTTTCTTCACTGTCCATTTCTTCATCAGAATAGTACTCTTCATCACTGTAGTACTCGTCTTCGTCTTCATAATATTCTTCTTCGCTGTAGTACTCATCTTCGTAATATTCATCTTCACTATAGTATTCGTCTTCATATTCATAGTACTCTTCATCGCTATAGTATTCGTCTTCATATTCGTAGTACTCTTCATCGTTATCATACTCATCTTCATACTCATAATATTCCTCGTCACTGTAATAAGTGTCGTCCCCATACCAGTCTTCATACTCATAACCGCCGTCATAATAATAAAAATCCCCGAGCTCTTCATCATAGTAATAAAACTCGCCTGCGTAAGGGTCATAAAAGTAATAAGTGTCGGTATAAGCATCGTAATAATAGTATTCTTCAGTATCTTCGTAAGAACCGCCATCAAAATAATAATCGCCGCTATAAAGATCATCGTAAAAATAATTTCCATATTGATTATAAAAAAGCTCATAAATCGCATCTTCGCTCATCGGATTAGAAACCCATTCATTCATAAGGTGAGTGATTTTAAACATAGGAATACTAAAACCGATTGTTGCTTCTTCACCATGTCTTGCAGAATTAATTCCGATTACTTTTTCGGTTGCCTGATCGAGTAACGGTCCTCCGCTGCTGCCGGGTGCAATGGGTGCTGAGATCTGATAAATATTTTCATAGTAATGAGGATCGATTGTAAATGTACGATCTACGCCACTTATATTTCCTAGTGTTGCCGTATTTTCATATCCATGAGGGCTGCCAAGGGCAATTACTTCATCTCCAAGTGCTGATTTCTCTTGTAATTCAAGCGGGAGAGGCGTAGTGCCTGCCAGAGATGGAACCCTGATAATCGCCAGATCAATATCATTGCTATAACCGATTAGTTGGCCGTCGTATTCCGTGCCGTTAGAATCTTTTACAGTTACGTATAAGCTGCCTTCAACAACGTGGGCATTGGTCATGATATCGCCCTGCTCGTTAATGAGAAATCCTGAACCCTGACCATAATCACTGAAAATGGTATATACGCGGGTCTGGGCATCTTCAATGATGTCAGCTACTTCACGATCCTCACTTTGAGATTGAACAATCACTTTTTCCTGTACTGTCTCTTTCTTAACAGCGGCTGTTTCAATTATTTTTTCGTTTTCAGATTCCTGTTCTTTTTCAATCACAGCTACTTCTACTGGTGGATCTTTTATTTTCTGACCGGCTATGTATTCAAGTCCGACAAAGTATAAAACGCCTGAAGCGATTAAGCTGAAAAAATGACCGCTGCTACAAGAAATGGGTTTGCTTTTTTAGTCGTTCGTATCCCGCATCCGCCACAAAATTTAGCATCTGTACCGATGGAGCTCCCGCATTTTTGACAGTACATTTACTCATCCCCCTTTGATAAGTAATTCTTTTATATCATGATTATAGTTATATTTTACTATAATAGCAACTTTAATATGGAAAATATATAAAATTAATGGGCAGTTGTATAGATCCCATAGAAAAACCGCCATGAAGGCGGTTCACAGGATTTCCCGGGCAATAAGTTCGTAGGATTTCTTCTTATTCTCGTGGGAATGTATATTTGTGATCAATAAAAAGTCATCCGTCTGATAACGTTCACTAAGCTCTTCAAGAGAAGCTTTTATTTTCTCGGGTGTTCCAACGATCATTCTTCTGCGGTTATGGCGGATTTTTTCAAGGTCACCAGTAGTGAGTCTGCGATCTTTTAAAATCTCAGGAGAATGAACCTGTGAATCTCCTTTTTCAATCCCGAGCAGCCACATATCCTGTGTCAGTGCCAGCCGTTCAGCTTCTTCCTGCGTTTCGGCACATACAACGAATACCGTCACGTTAACAGCAGGTTCATTAAATTGACCTGGCTTGAAATGCTCACGGTATGTGCGCAGTGTTTCTTCCCATTTATCAGGATTGATGAAATGGCCAAAAGTCAGACCAAGACCGCGTTCTGCTGCAAGCTTTGCGCTGCGGGGAGAGAGGCCGAGCACCCACATCGGGGGAGCGCTGCCTGTCCTTGGTGTAACCTTCACCATTCTGTATTCATGCTGCTTAGGCAGCTGATTATGCATAAATCCATGTAATTCATCCAGGTGTCGGGGAAATGCACCCATCATACTCTCCCGGCTGTCAGTTAATGCTGCGCGAGTGCGCTCTGTGCCGCCGGGAGATCTTCCGACACCGAGGTCAACGCGACCTGGGAATAAAGCTTCCATTGTTTTAAATGTTTCTGCAACCTTTAAAGGACTGTATTGCGGTAAAAGTACACCGCCGGACCCAACACGAATTGATTCAGTAGCTGAAGCAATCCGTGTCATCAGAATTTCCGGAGCTGCACTTAGTAATCCGTTTGTATTGTGATGCTCAGCAAGCCAGTAACGGCTATATCCCAGCTGTTCAGCAAATTGAGCTAATTCGACTGTGTGAGTTAAAACATCTGTCGGTTGTGTTCCCTGAGGCATCGGGACCTGATCTAAAATACCAAGCTTCATGACTTAGTCCTCCTCATCATTCAATGACTCAATTATGCCATGAGCTGCTTTTTGTCTGCATCAGGTTTGCTCATACTCTGAGCTGAATCAATTTTGCGATTTCAGCTGCTCTTTTAGCGGTAAGGGTGTGTGCGTGTTCGATTGCGTACTCAAGCGTACACGGGCTGTGCATGACAGAAAAGCTTGCTTTGAATAAGTTGAACAGCTCTTCTGCTTCGTGGTCCAGGCTGCCTGATAATAAAATGACAGGCTTTTGATGTTGTGCAGCCAGTTGAGCTGTATAATGCGCAACTTTACCATAAAGCGTCTGACGATCACTTTTGCCTTCGCCTGTCAGAATCAGATCTGCTTTTTGAACAGCCTTTGGAAGACCGAGTTCTTCTCCAATCAATTTTGCGCCCTGAGAGAACCTGCCGCCTGCAGCAAGGAGTGCAAATCCCATACCACCGGCAGCACCTGCACCAGGAGAATCAATCCATTCAGCAGCAGTCAGTGCAGCGAATTGTGCAATCCACTGATCATATACGTGAATATCTTCAGGCCGTACACCTTTTTGCGGACCAAAGATTGCAGTAGCACCCTCTTCACCTGTTAAAGGGTTATTTACATCAGAAGCAATGTTGAGCTCAATCTCTTTCAGTCTCGGATCAAGCGTTGTCAGATCTACCCGTTGAATAAAAGGGAGGCGGCCGAGTGTGACCGGACCTTCAATTTCTTCTGTATAAGAATAGCGGGCTCCAAGCGCTTCTAGAAGACCGGCGCCGCCATCATTTACTGCACTTCCGCCCAGGCCAATCAACACTTTCTTACATCCCTGATCAAGTGCATAGCGAATCATTTCCCCTACACCATATGAAGTGGATTGAATCGGGTTCAGCTCTTCCGGTATAAAGTCAGGGAGCCCGACGGCCTGTGCGGATTCAAGATAGGCTGTGTGTCCATCAATACAGATCTTCGCTGTCTTCTCATCTCCATATGTATTTTTCACCTTGATGTCAGCGGGCAGCATGCCTTTTTTAAAAGCAAAAGGTTCAAGCATTCCTTCTCCACCATCAGCCATAGGAATCAGCGTATAGTCAGCGTCAGGGTAGACAGACTGAAACCCTTTTTTCATTGCGAGTGCTGCTTCTGAAGCACTCAGGCTGCCTTTAAATGAATCCGGGGCGATAACAATATTCATTATGATCCAGCTCCTCTTCCAATCAGTTGGCTTCATTGTATCAGCTGTATGTCATAAAAAGAAATTTCTGATTATAATCATTTTTCACTTGAAAATCCAAAGGTTTTGTGATTTGTTTTTGATATTCTCTTGCAATTATGAGTCCATCCGTCGTACAATGAAGGATGAATGTCATTTTCGAAATGAGGGTAAAAATGAAAACTTCCATTTATGGATTAACGTTGGAGCAACTTGTTGCCTGGCTTATGGAACATGGTCAAAAGAAGTTTCGTGCAGAACAGATTTGGGACTGGCTTTATCGTAAGAGAGTCACAACTTTTGAAGATATGAAAAACGTCAATAAAGAATGCCTTGATTTACTTGAAGAGAACTTTGTCATTGAGACACTGGATCTTCAGATTCGTCAGGACTCACAGGACGGCACTGTAAAGTTTTTATTTAAATTGCATGATGGAAACCTGATTGAAACGGTACTGATGAGACAGAAATATGGTCAGTCAGTATGTGTAACAACACAGGTGGGCTGTAATATCGGTTGTACATTCTGTGCTAGTGGTCTGTTAAAGAAAAGCCGTGACCTTACAAGCGGTGAAGTCGTTGAACAGATTATGCGTGTTCAGAAGTATATGGATGAAAAAGGCGAAGGTGACCGCGTGAGTCATATCGTTGTCATGGGAATCGGAGAACCATTCGATAACTATGATAATCTGATGAGCTTCCTGCGCGTTGTGAATTCTGCAAAAGGTCTTGGTATTGGTGCACGTCATATCACTGTTTCAACAAGTGGTCTTGCGAACCGTATCTATGACTTTGCAGATGAAGACCTTCAGGTAAACCTTGCACTATCTCTACATGCGCCGAACGATGAACTGCGTACGCGTATTATGAAGATTAACCGTGCATACCCAATAGAGCCGCTGATGAAAGCGATCGACTACTATCTTGAAAAGACAAATCGTAGAATTACGTTTGAGTACATTCTTTTACATGACGTGAATGATCATGTGGAAGAAGCGCAGCAGCTTGCGAAAATGCTTTACAACAAGCGTCATCTTGCATACGTGAACCTGATTCCTTATAATCCGGTTGATGAGCATATCCAGTATGAGCGAAGCAAGCAGGAAAATATCATGAAGTTTTATGATACGCTCAAAAAAGGCGGTATCAACTGTGTTGTACGTCAGGAACACGGGACTGACATCGATGCAGCCTGCGGACAGCTGCGCAGTAAGCAGATTAAAAAATCAGCAGTATAAGATAGAGCCTGGAATTTTCCAGGCTTTTTTTCATATGAAAGTTCATATCTTATTTCATTTGAAATATAGCGCTTCCATGTATTATAATTAATTTGTGACAAATTACCTATTTGGAGGTTCGGTGATGGAAGAACTATTGATAACGGCAGCCTTTATCATTGTAGCTTTTTTAGCTAATACGTTTCGCTTTTTTGTCAATGGATACATAAATAGATTAATATTCGTTTTAGCAATAGTGCTGCTTGTTCTTCTTGAGCAATGGCTCGTGTCACCTTCACATACGCATTGGCTTTTATTATTTGTAATTGCCGCCACTGTGATCAGCTTTCACTTCAGCGGAGGAATGATTGCAGCAGGGCTGGCTTCAGTCTATCTATGGATGACTACAGGACAATTTGAATTCAATGTCTATGCAGCTTATTATTTATTTGCGCTATCGATTTATGTTGTCAGGTTCTATGTCAGAAAAATCCGTCAGCAGCGGGATCACTGGCTGGAGATACTGACCATTAATTCAAAGCAGCTGAACGTAACGAAAGACGTCAGTCAGGCAATGCAGCAGACATTCAATACAAAGCGGCTGCTCGAAACGATTCTCACTTCCATGACGGCAGGGCACGGCCTCGGCTATAACCGTGCGATGATCTTTCTCCTGGGAGATGACCGTCACTTGTTAAAAGGGATCATGGCTACAGGACCGCTTCAGGCGGAAGAAGGCTTTGAAATCTGGGAAAACATCACGGTGAACCGGTATGGACTTGCGGATTTAATTGAAAGAAAGGAAGCGGAATCATCAGATCAGCTGCTAAATGAGATTGTACAGGACATGACAATTCAGCTTACAGAAGAAAGCTTCCTGACGGAGGTCATGGATACAGGGCATCCACTGCTCGTTAAAGAAATTGATGAAAATGATGAGCTGATGAAGCATTTTCATCATAAACTTAATTTAACAGAGTTTGCTGTGATCCCGCTGATTCATCACGGCGAAAAGTCCGGTGTTGTCATTATTGATAACCTTGTTAATCAAAAACCGCTTAATATGCATGATGTTGATATCGTCACACCACTTGCCACTCAGGCAGCAATTGCGCTTCAGCAGGCGAGCCAGTATGAATCAGTTGAACGGATGGCGTTAAAGGATGGGCTGACCAATCTGTTTAATCAGCGTGCCTTCCAGCAGTCGTTATCCGAGGAATTTTGCAATCGGTCTTTTTCGATTATTCTCCTCGATATTGATTTTTTTAAAAATTACAATGATACAAATGGGCATATGCTCGGAAATGAAGTGCTTGTCCAGCTTGCTTCAGTCATCGCGGGCAGCCTTCGTGGTGATGACCTTGCTTATCGCTTCGGAGGGGAAGAGTTTGTGATCCTGCTGCCGGGCACCGATAAAAATCAAGCAATGACAGTAGCGGAAAGAATACGTAAAAGGGTGGAGGAGACGTCTTTTTCAAAGGGAGAATTACAGCCGGGTGGAAAACTGACGATCAGTCTTGGTGTCGCTTCATCTGACGGTTCAGTGGATCCATTTGATGTAGTAGAACTTGCGGATCAGGCGTTGTATGAAGCAAAAGAGCACGGTAAAAACCGTGTAGCAGTCGGTCAGGAGGCGTAGAGATGGACTATGCGTTATTATTATTAAATATCATTGCGTTTACGACCGTCTTTTTAGTGACTACCAGACCGCTTTATTTACGTTCGTTAAGAATAAAAGCTGAACGGGTGTCAAAGCGGCTAGGCTTATCTTTAAATGACCTGGTGTATTCTTATGAACAAATGGTCTTTTTTACGGCACTGCCAAGTCACCTGCCTCAGTTGAAGCAGGCTGACATCAGTGATATTACACTGAAACTTGACTATCACTCCATGTTTTTTCCTAGATTGAAAGGTGTAAAAGTGATCGTGACAAAAGGAAGCCATCCGTTTGATCTTGCGTATCTGCCGATTAAAGATTTTCGGCTTCCGACGCTCGATCGCCTTTCTTCAGAATCCCATTTATCTGATACAGAATATTTAATAGTCAGTTCTTACATCGCCAGTAACCCAAATACCCTGCTTGAAATCAAAGAAGAAGTCTTTCATAAAATGCAATTTAAAGCAGAAAAAATGATTGATTGATTCAGAAAGAGGTGAATCTATGATACAGGACCAACAGCTTTCTATCCATACATCAAGCCTGCTAGAAACGGTCAGCTCATCGATTCACCATAACCGGTATGAAGCAACACCTTATGAGGGGCTTAAAGCTTTGGGTGATGCTTACTCTCTGAAGGGGAGAAGCGTAGTGGATTACGGATGCGGCAAAGGCAGAGTTTCGTTTTATCTGCATCACCGTTTTGGCATTGATGTCACAGGAATTGAAATGAATCCAAGACTATATCAGGCAGCGCTTGAAAATCAATCTTCCTATCTTGCAAAACGAAAGCTGAAAAAAGGCAGTATTCAGTTTGAACGTGCCTTTGCAGAAAGCTATGAGGTGAGAGCTGATCAGGATGTATTTTACTTCTTTAATCCATTTTCACTCCAGGTCTTTTCGGCTGTGCTGAGCAGGATTTCAAAATCACTTGAGAAGCATCCTAGGCGTGCGACAATTATCCTGTATTATCCGACGGTCGAATATATTCATCATATAGAAGAGCGTTCTGCTTTTTATCTGATGCAGCAGATTCCGGTTCCGGGTCTGGTTGAGAATAATCATAATGAGCGATTTGTGGTATTTGAGTACAGAGAGCCAAACGATGTTTAAATGACAGGATCAAACTCGGTAAATCAAGAGCGGATTTAATTGATATTTCAGTGCAGCGGAGCGTAAGGCGGCGACTCCGGGACGATTAGAGGGAAGCTGAGACCCCACAGCCGAAGGCGAGGAGGCTCAGCAACCTCCGTCCGGAAAGCGTCCGCCTGAAGCGTAGCGGAACGGTTATTTTCTCTCCTGAATTAAAACGGATTTGTCGCCCAAATCGCTGAGGTTTTGATGAATGAGCGCTGTTCAAGCTTCAGCAGGCTGACAATGTATTCCGCAAGGTCTTCTGCCTGTGTGAATTTATCAGGGTTCCGTTCTCCGTCCTGTCCGCGGGTTAAGTCAGTTTCAACGAGACTCGGTGTAATGGTAGAGACGCGGATATTATGCGGGCGGACCTCCTGCATGAGTGACTCAGTCAGACCGTTAACAGCGAATTTTGATGCGCTGTAGGCACTTGAGCCTTTTGTGCCCTTTAGTCCTGACATGGATGAAATGTTGATAATATCACCTTTTTTCCGTTCAATCATACCCGGCAGTACTGCTTTTGTAGTATGAACGATCCCCATTACATTAGTTTGCAGTACTTTATTCCAATCCTCAGTTGATAACTCGAGAAATTCTCCGTAAGCACCAATTCCTGCATTATTAATCAGGATATCAACATGACCTAGCTGATTAGTCAGTTCCTGAATGGCGTGCTGAATATCTGCTTCATAGCTGACATCTGCTGCAGCGGTTAAAACCTGTACCCCGTATTGATCTAACTGGTCCTTTATTTTATTCAGATGCTCTTCAGATCTTCCGACAATTCCGAGATCAACGCCTTCTTTTGCCAGTTCAATGGCAGTAGCAGCCCCGATTCCGCGGCTCCCGCCTGTAATAATCGCTTTTTTACCTTTTAACGTTTGCATATGAAACATCCTCTCCAATTCAATTTCTCTTACTACTAT
Organism: Jeotgalibacillus malaysiensis; assembly: GCA_000818095.1. Lineage (NCBI taxonomy): Bacteria > Bacillati > Bacillota > Bacilli > Caryophanales > Caryophanaceae > Jeotgalibacillus > Jeotgalibacillus malaysiensis. The sequence goes on along the minus strand of CP009416.1, from coordinate 3,256,723 downwards.
TCACGTAATCCCTTTATAGAAAACATGCAGGAAAAAGGGTTTTTCTGTATAATGGCTGTTGAGGTGAAATAATGAAAAAACTATTAATTGGTTTGATTGTCTTCGCTGCAGTGATTGGCGGAGGCTTATATGCAGTTTATTATTTCGGAACAGAGATGGCTGCGGATCAGGTTGTTGAATCCGTTACAGCTGATTTAGAGCAGACTGGTGAGATGGATCAGGTGCAAACCTATATTGAGCAGGATCCGGTTCTGAGCAGCTATCTTGAAGAAGCGAAAGCAGCACAGGATGATGAAGACCTGGCTTTTACAACAAGAGCTGAAGCTACCCGTGTGATGATTCAGAAAGTAGGGATCGGAGAACTTCAAAAGATCCAGGCGGATGCAGAATCCGGTAACCTTTCTGAGCAGGAAGTGATCAGTAAGCTTGAACAGTCTTTAACAGAGGAAGAATTAAAAGCACTGAAAGTACTCGCTTATAAAGAAATATATGGAGAATAATTAAAGCCTTTCAAGGGATCCCCCTGAAAGGCTTTTGTATTATCTTCTGTCACCACCAAGAATATCGAACAGTCCGCTTGCTGCGCTGCCTTCACCTTTTGATCCGCCATTGCGCGGCATCGCTGAAAAGACACGGCTTGCAAGACGGCTGAATGGCAGTGATTGAACCCATACTGTGCCGGGACCGCGCAGCGTAGCGAGGAATAAGCCTTCTCCGCCAAACATCGCTGTTTTGATTCCGCCGACCATTTCGATATTGTAGTCAATGCCGCCTGTCATCGCAACAAGACAGCCTGTATCAAGCCGCAGCATTTCGCCGGGACCCAGCTCTTTTTTATGAATGGTGCCGCCTGCATGCACAAATGCCATACCATCGCCTTCAAGCTTTTGCATGATAAAGCCTTCACCGCCGAAAAAGCCGGTGCCGATCTTCCGCTGAAATTCAATACCTATTGAAACCCCTTTAGCAGCGGCTAAAAAAGCGTCCTTCTGACAGATCAGTTTGCCATCAATTGTACTAAGATCAAGTGGAATAATCTTGCCCGGATAAGGGGACGCAAAGCTGACGTGCTTTTTACCGCTTCCTTCGTTTGTGAAGGCAGTCATAAATAAGCTTTCACCGGTTAACACACGTTTTCCTGCGCCTAACAGCTTGCCCATCAGCCCACCTGATGATGCAGCGCCATCCCCGAAGATCGTTTCCATTTTGATCGAATCATCCATCATCATCAGACTGCCAGCTTCTGCTATGACCGTTTCCTGAGGATCAAGCTCCACTTCTACAAACTGCATGTCGTCTCCATAAAGCTTGAAATCAATTTCGTGATTATTCATACGGCCTTCACTCCTTTTCATTATTTCTTCCATCATAACCTATTTTACTGAAGAATCTGAACAGGTTTTTGTTAAACTAGAAAGGGAAGGATAGAACATAAGGTAATTTGAAAGGGGTTTGAATGAAAATTATTTAATTTGGCTTATTGTGTTTCTTGTGCTGATGACAGTAGGCGCTTATTTACTGGTCAGGTTTACTTTTATGGAATGGCAGTTTTCCGGGCTTGTATTTTTAGCAGCAGCATTCTTTTTCAGTTCCTCGGGCGGCCTTTCTTCTAATATGGGAGAAGCGCATGCAGTGACTGAGAGTAATGGGCATTATACTCCGCGTTTTGAAAAAGCGGCCGTATTTTTTACCCCATCACTTGCCGCTGCAGTCATTCTGCTCATTGCAAGCTTTGTTATTCCGTTATTTTAAATGGCTGAGGGTGATAATGATGAAATCCATTCATCAGATTATGCAGCTGATCGGACGTTTAGACGCTCATGTTGCAGATGATTTTGAAGGGCAGGACCTGGATTTTAAACAGTGGAGTAATAAGACAGAAGATAACGTCCGCAAAATGGTTGAATACGCAATCTGCATGGCAAATGGCGGGGGCGGCAGTGTCGTCTTTGGTATTGCTGACCGCGTAAAAGGGCATGGCAAAACCATTCTGGGTGTGCCTGTCGACTTGGATATTGAATCATTTCATGACCGGATCTATGAGGAGACAAAACCGTCTTTGTCTGCTGAATTTGACCTTGTTGAATTGAATTACGGGACAGGTCAATTGCTGATTATGACAGTAGAAGGTAAGGGTGGACCGTATTCATTTTTAGATGGAAAGTCAGTTATACGTAAAGGGAAAGAGTGCTTAACGATTGAAGTAAATACTTAATACTGAAAGGGGTTTTGATGATGAAAGCTGTGTATCATAAAGGACAAAAAGGAATGGAAGGTCTTACATACGGAGAACTGGATCAGGCGGAAGTGAAAGCAGGGGAAGTCAGAATCAGGCTGAAAACAGCGGGCCTGAATCATAGAGATTTATTTGTCCTCAAACGTCATGGAGAAGAGGATCCGGCACTCGTTGTAGGATCTGATGGAGCGGGCATTGTAGATGAGGTGGGTGAAGGCGTAACGAATGTAAGTGAAGGTGATGAAGTCATAGTGAATCCGGGTATTAACTGGAAACATAATACAGATGCTCCGCCACCGGAGTTTGATATCGTCGGGCTGCCGGGGCACGGGACGTTTGCTGAGAGTATTGTTCTGCCGGCAGAGAACGCTGTAAAGAAGCCTGGGCACCTTAGCTGGGAAGAAGCAGGCGTTGTTGCACTGGCGGGACTGACTGCCTATCGTGCACTCTTCACCCGCGGCCAGGTGAAAGAAGGAATGAAAGTGCTGATCCCTGGTATCGGGAGTGGTGTAGCAACATTTCTTCTTCAATTTGCTAAAGCAGCCGGCGCAACAGTATATGTCACTTCGCGCTCTGAAGAAAAGCGCAAAAAAGCACTTGAACTTGGAGCTGATCACGCCATTGACAGTGAAGGAGACTGGGAAGAGGCACTTGAAGGAACAAAGATGGACCTTGTCATCGAATGCGTCGGAGCAACAACTTTTAACAAGTCATTAAAACAGCTTAGAAAAGGCGGTACAATCGTGACATTCGGTGCTTCAGCCGGAGATGAAGTAACGATCAACCTGCGCGACTTTTTCTACGGTCAGCAAAATCTGCTCGGATCAACAATGGGAAGTGCTGAAGAGCTGGATGAGATGATTGCTTTTATTGAAAAGCATCAGATTCATCCGGTGATGGACCAGGTGTATGATTTAGCGGATTACAAGTCTGCGTTTGATCGGATTGAAAAGGCTGAACAGCTTGGTAAGATTGGTTTTAAGGTTAGCGAATAAATTGATCATTATTTAACTGCCTAAGTATGAGAGGGTGTTTACATCGTTGGATACCCCTCCTGCTTAGGCAGTTTTTATATTATACCCGTGATGAGTGCGGCTGGTAAAAATCAACTGTTCACTTTGTAACCTTCCGTGTATGATAATTCAAAAGTTATCGGAAGTAACGGAGGGATGAGGATGGATACTGAAAAACAACTTCGAAGCTTAATTAATTCAGTTCAGGCAATGACTTCTACACTTCATATAGATGAAGTGCTTGATCAATTAATTAAGGAAGTACTAAATGTCATTGACGGATCAAATGCCAGTGTTCTTTTCCTGTATGATGAGAAAATCGGAAAGCTCTATGCCAAAGCTGCAGCAGGATTTGATATGAAATATCTGAAACATGCATTGCTCGAGCCTGGTGAGGGGATGAGCGGGAAAACATTTGTGTCCCAGCAGGGCAGGATTTTTTCAACACATGACGATACATTAAAGGGAATGACGAATATAAACGAAGAAACCAAAGGGTATTACTCAAAAGCGCGCGGAGATATGGAGTATCCAGCAAGTGCGATTTGCGTGCCGTTAATGACAAAAAAGGGCTGTATCGGTGTCCTGACTGTAGACATCTATGATGAGAATGTTGTTTTTAATGCACAGGATTTGAAGCTGCTCGAAACATTTGCAGTACAGGCAGTGATCGCAATTGAAAACGCTACGCTTTTTTCAAAAAGTGAAAGAACACAAAGAGTGCATGAAGCGCTGAGCAGGGTGTCGCTCTCACAGGGAGGTCTTGAGGAAATTACAAAAACACTGGCTTCACTTGTCCATGCTGAGGTCATTGTTTTTAATGAGTTTTTTGACTTGCTTGAGGCTTCCAGTGAACATGCTTCCGCGAGAGGTCGTCTATTGATACAACAATATCCGCAGGAATTGACGAATGGAATGACTCAGGAGAAAGGATCTGTTTGTAACATCAGTGATGATCACATTCAGGAAAGGGTTTATTTCTTTCCGGTACGTACTGATCAACGGGCGATGGGATTAATCTGTATCTATCTGGATGAAAGAGATGTACTGGACCCGCTGGATCAATTTGCGATTGAACAGGCATCCATGATATTTGCACTCGAAATGAATCGCCGTGATAAAAGTTCCTATGAGGCCTTGACCTACTCAGGTTATGTGCTTGATCAGCTGTTATATGGAAAGCTTGATAAGCTGACTGTTAAGGAGGTTGCGCGTACAACATCAGGCGTTACTGAAGGCCGGCAGTTTCTTCTGGTTCAATTGACTATTGAAGAATCACTGCTGTCCCTGAAAGAAATTTCTGTGAAAAAAGAGACAGTACTGCGTGTCATAACAAGGAAATTATCACAATTTCCTTATAAAGCGTTCATTCTTGATCAGAATCTGGACATGATTTTTATGTTTGCATACCCGGAATACATAAATGAATCGTCAGCTTACGAACGTGTAAGAATTTTGTTTGCTCAGTTGGTGGAGGAAGTCAGACAAGTGGCTGGTCTGTCAATCCTGATTGGTATCGGAAGAGCTGTTAAACAGCTGGAAGAAGTGAGGGTGTCGGCTAATGACGCATCCAAGTGTGTAGATTACCTTCTGACGAAAAATAAAGACAGTTCTATTTTAGCGTACTTTGAGCTTGGATTTCAGCGACTCTTTTTAAAAACAGAAGCAAGAGAACTCGAAGCGTACGTGGAAGAAACAATCGGGAAATTGAAAGCATTTGATCAGGCTCATAATGGCAGCCTGATGATTACACTCAGTGTCTATCTTGAGTTGAATCAGAATATGAAACAGACTGCCGAAGCCTTATTTATTCACGTGAACACTGTAAAGTACCGTTTAAAACTGATCAAAGAAGTGCTGGAATTAAATGCGATTCAAGGGAAAGAGGCCTTTGAACTTCAGCTGGCAGTTAATATAGACAGCTTTCTAGAAAATTAATGCCTTAATTGTCGCTGGCAGACAAAATAAAAAGAAAAACTTTGTCTGTAATAGACATTATAAAATAATCAGACTTATTTTATAATTTCAACTATTACAAAGATAAAGAGGTGATCAAGTGGCGATGCAGGCTACAACCAGTTTTTCTAAATTATTTCAATCAAGATTGCTACATCAATATCCTGCAGCACTCGATCGGGAAGGTATTTCCGGGAAAAGAGTAGCTCATAGGCTTTCTGAATTGTCCAGAATCGGTCTGACAGAAGATCAAGGCAGTAACAGAATGTCATTTTCTGAGGAAGAGCGTGCAGCAAAGGAATTAATTAAAATCTGGATGAAAGAAGCAGGATTATCTATATATGAAGATGGAGCAGGTAATGTTTTCGGTACTCTCCAGGGAAAAGATCAGAGCCAGTCAATTATGTCCGGATCTCACGTAGACAGTGTACCAAACGGTGGTCATTTTGACGGGCCTCTCGGTGTACTTGCAGCATTAGAAGTAGCGCAAGCCTGGAACGAAACAGGTTATGTTCCTGAAACAAATTATGAAGTAGTCATTTTTACTGATGAAGAAGGTGCACGCTTTAACGGGGGGCTGACAGGCAGCAGAGCAATGGCCGGGGAAGTTGACATGGCAAAACAGGTGAAGCTGACGGACTATAATGGTACCCCTTTTGAAGAAGTGCTCAAACAGTGTGGTCTCTCGCTCAAAAACTTTAGCGAGTCGAAGCGTTCTCTTGATAAAGTGAAAGCTTATGTAGAAGTTCATATCGAACAGGGCAAACAGCTGGAGGAAAGAAATCTTTCCACAGGTGTTGTAACAGGTATCGCGGGCCCATCATGGCTCACGATTACATTTAAAGGTGATGCAGGACATGCTGGTAATACACCAATGATTGGAAGGAAGGATCCCCTCGTCGCCGCTGGAGAATTTGTATCAAAGCTAAAGGATATCCCTGGTCAAATCAGCAGTTCAGGTGTTGCGACTGTCGGAAAGCTTGAAGTGTTACCGAACGGCGTTAATGTTATACCGGGTCAGGTGAAGCTGACTGCTGATATCAGGGATATAGACATGGATTTAAAAGACCGGATTGTCGAAAAGGCAAGAGAAATGATTACTGAGATTGAAGAAAAACATGGGGTTCAAATTGATGTGCAAGAAACATTGAATGTGACTCCTGTAAAACTGTCAGAAACTATGCAGCAGATTGCAGCTGAAAGTACAGCTTACGTAACGGGCAAAGAAGCCTTTCATCTGCCAAGTGGAGCCGGACATGATGCAATGGTGCTGGGACGGTATGTGCCTACTGCAATGCTTTTCACAAATAGTAAAGATGGTGTCAGTCATAACCCGAAAGAATGGTCGTCACTGGAACATTGTGTAGAAACAATTCACGTATTGAAACATATGCTTGAAAAAATTGATCAAACAGACAGGAGTGACCTTGAATGAAAAAGTTGAAATTAGTTGGAGCAACAATGTTAATTGGAAGCGTGGCCGCTTTATCGGCATGCGGAAGTGAAGATAGTGCAGGTGGCTCAGGAGAAGCTGAATACCAGTGGAAGCTTGGCTGGAACTCAGGTGAAGAAGGTGATTCAAAAGGCGAAGCAGCGATTGCATTTAAAGAATATGTAGAAGCAGAATCTGATGGGAGAATTGAAATTGAATTTTTCCCGAATGAAACATACGCTTCATCTCCTGAAATGATTGAAGCTGTTCAGGTAGGTGCACTTGAAATGGCGATCCCGGGAGCAAATGAGCTTGCAAATGTGGTGCCTGAATATGCAGCACTTTCATTACCTTTTATTGTAGAAACAGCTGAAGAGGCACACGCTGTACTTGATAGTGACATTGGTACTGAATTAAGAGAAAAAGCAACTGACCAGGGGTTTGTCGCATTAACTGATACAGAACTCGGATTTACTCATATCACTAATGATGTCCGCCCGATTAACGAGCCTTCAGATCTTGAAGGATTAAGCATGCGTTCACCAAACGATGTGAGCCTGATCGAAACATTTAAAGCGTTCGGCTCTTCAGTTTCTACCATGGCTTATACAGAGCTGTACAGTGGTCTCTCGCAGGGAGTCATCGACGGACAGTTTAACCCATTATTAAATATTTTTGATCAAAATATGCATGAAGTGCAGGATTATCTTGCAATGACAAACTTCACTTACTATTACTGCTATATGATTTTGAATCAGGATGTGTTTAACAGCCTTGATGAAGACCTTCAGCAGATTGTCATGGAGGGTGCTGAAAAAGCACGTGATGCTTCACGTGAAGTGGTGGCAGAAAGTGAGCAGGAATATTTCGAGCGTGCACAGGAAGAGTTTGTAGAAGTAACTGAACCGGACCTTGCAGCTTTCCAGGAAGCAGCTCAACCGGTTTATAAGGAAGTTGAAGATGTTATGGGAGAAGAGATCATTCAGGATATTCAAAGCTTCCTAGAGGAATATCGTCAATAAAGCCAGGAGCGGGGCAGCTTAGCTGGCCCCGCTTTTTCTGCAAAAGGAGGCAGACATATGTCAGCTGTTCATAAAAAAACTTGGATTGACCGGGTGGTTGATGGTCTGGATTTTATCGCTTCTATTATGATGGTCGTCTTGACAATTGTCGTATTTGGAGAAGTGTTAAGCCGCTATGTATTTGACCTCCCATTGGTTTTTTCAAATGAATTAACACTTTTATTATTTCCGTGGGTTATTTTCATCGCTGCGATTGCAGTAACAAAAAATGAGGGACACTTATCAATTAATTTTTTTAGAAGTCTTATGCCCAAAGCTGTTCAGAGATGGATGTTTGCTTTTTCAAAATTAGTCATGCTGTTTTTCTCTGTATATATGTCATTTTCAGCCTATCGTATGGGAGAAAATACAGCCAGTCAGGTTATGCCGGTGTTAAGGATTTCGAAAACGTGGCTGATTACATCAGTCAGTATTTCGTTTGCAGTCATTTCACTAATTTTAATTTATCAGTTTGTAATGATTGTACTTGGTAAGCTTGAAGTTCCAGATGAGGAGGAGATGCTCGATGATCTGGATCATGGTCATTAGTTTTTTTCTGTTGATCGTGTTTGGCGTGCCAATTGCATTTGCAATGGGTGCTTCAGCACTTATGTATATTCTTGTAGCGGGTATTCCGCTTGAAATGTTCTCACAACGATTCTTCTCAAATACGCAGTCGTTCGCGTTTCTGGCGATTCCGTTTTTCATTCTTGCAGGGAACCTGATGATCCACGGGAAAATTGCACAGCGTATTATTAATGTTGCTGACTCTATGGTTAGACAGCTGCCCGGGGGTCTTGGATGTGTATCGGTCGTGACAAGTATGGGGATGGCAGGTGTGTCAGGTTCATCAGTTGCTGACGCTGCATCGACAGGTAGTGTCTTGATCCCTGAGATGAAAAAAAGAGGGTACAGTGCATCATTTGCTGCATCAATTAATGCCTCAAGCTCGGTTGTAGGCATTATCATACCGCCGAGCAGCACGATGATCATTATTGCATGGCTCGCAAATTTATCAATTGCTGAAATGTTTATTGCGGGTATTATCCCTGGGATTCTCGTTGGTATTATCTATTTAATCACGACAGTCATCTTGTCTGTTAAACGCGGATATCCAAGAGAGGAAAAGCCTACTTTCAAAGAGTTTTTATATCATATTCGTAAAGCTTCATGGGCGCTGCTGTTACCTGTGATTCTGTTAGGGTCAATTGTACTTGGGATCGCCACTGCTACTGAAGCAGCTGCAATTTCAGTTGTTTATGCACTACTTGTGGGATTATTTGTATATAAAAGCCTTACTTGGAAGAATATTTACCAGTCATTAAAAGAAACTGTTCATGGAACGAGTGTCGTGATGGTAACAGTCTGTACCTCGATGATCTTTACGTGGGTGCTGATCTCTGAAGGGATTCCACGTATGATTGCAGATGCATTGAACGGTCTTGGTCTGCCAGGGTGGGCACTGATATTAGTGCTGATTGCCATTATGCTGATTGCCGGAATGATCATGGAACTTGTACCTAACCTGTTTTTATTTATTCCTATCTTTTTCCCGATTGCAGCAGAGATCGGGATGGATCCAATTCAGTTCTCAATTGTCATGCTTGTTTCACTGGCACTTGGGATGTTTACACCACCGGTAGGCGCTACATTATTCATTTCATGCTATATCGCAAAGGTAGGCATTGAAAAAACAATTAAAGACATACTGCCTTATTTTGTATCAGGTGTTATTGTCGTCTTACTTCTCGCATATATTCCATTTTTAACGCTGGGTCTTCCATCGTTATTTGAATAAGGGGGAGCAATATGAGTCAGGTTCATCTAGGTATCTGGAAAGATTGGCGTCTTCACGTCATCGTATTTTTAATTGTTGTTTTTGCTGAATTTATCGGTACCCACCAGTTTTCGGTAGGCCCCGGTGTCGTACTCCTCTTACCAATGCTTTATGCTTTGCTGATCGGGCTTGGACTTTACTTCACGCCGGCTGTAAAAGAGAAACAGTCTAAAAACGCTGAGCCTTTAATTGTGCTTGGGGTGACACTTCTGATTGCGAAAATCGGTGTTGTAATTGGCCCGTCGCTTCCACAGATCATAGAAGCGGGTCCTGCACTTTTACTGCAGGAGTTCGGTAACCTGGGTACGATTCTGCTCGCGCTTCCTCTAGCGGTTCTTCTTGGACTCAAGCGTGAAAGTATTGGTATGACACACTCCGTTGCAAGAGAGCCTAACGTCGGTCTGATCATGGACAAGTATGGATTTAACTCACCTGAAGGAAGGGGAGTCATGGCTATCTACATCTTCGGAACTGTATTTGGCGCAGTTTTTATGGGATTGATCGCAGGTTTTCTGGCTACCCTGACGCCTTTGCATCCACTGTCGTTTGCTATGGCATCCGGTATCGGGAGCGGCAGCATGATGGCTGCAGCAAGTGGGTCACTCATTGGGGCCTTTCCTGAATTTGAGAATGATATTATTGCATTTGCAGGTGCTAGTAACCTGTTATCACTCTCAACAGGTCTTTACATGAGTATGCTGATCGGACTGCCGCTGACAGAAAAAATGTATCAGCTTATGACAAGAAATAAAGCAGGAAAGGGGCAGTCCTAATGTTAAAAAATATTCAGGAGTGGATCATTTTATTGAGTATCTTTGCAGTCGTTTCATTAGCTGCCAACTGGATAGGGTATGATGTAATGCCGCTTTCGGCACTGCCTGGAATGCTCATTCTTGTTGCGATTTGTCTAGCAGGGCTGATCATTCAAAAAGCACTTCCATATAAAATTCCAAGCGTTGCATATATTGCGATCATTGGAATTATACTTTCAATGCCCTGGATGCCTGGATCTTCAATCGTGGTTGAATGGACATCGGAAGTCCAGCTGCTCGCACTGACAACGCCAATACTAGCGTATGCAGGCATTGCGATTGGCCGTTCGTGGACAGATTTTGTGAAGCTTGGCTGGAGAACAATTGTTGTTGCGGTGTTTGTACTGCTTGGGACATTCTTAGGATCTGCCATCATTGCAGAAGTAGTCCTGCGTTTCCAGGGCATTATATAAAAAAAGAGTTTGAGAGGGTTATTAAATATAAATAAAAGTACCCCTGCAGTCACCATACTGCAGGGGTTAAAATATGTGCATTCTGAGGCAAATACCCCCTCCACCTTTCTCTGAATATGATATACTATTATATAAATAGAAAATTCAGACTAATTGAATGAGGGGGGAACCGAATATGTTTGGGATGTGGAAGCGAAGGCGACTGACCTTCGTTACATTCCTCGGTGCCTGTCTGATCCTGCTGGTAGGGTACATCAGCCAGCCGGTGAAAGATGTAAGTGTTGAAGGGATGATTTCAGTCGCACACAGAGGCGCAGCAAGCTATGCGCCGGAAAATACGTATGCAGCATTTCAAAAAGGAATCGAGCTTGGAGCAGACTTTATAGAAGCGGACGTGCATTTATCCAGGGATGGCGAACTTATTATTATGCATGATGAATCAGTCGACAGAACGACCAATGGGAGCGGTCTTATTAAAAATATGACGCTCGAAGAACTGAAAACACTTGAAGCAGGCTCACATTTTCATCCTGACTATCACGGGGAACCGGTTATTACATTAAATGAATTGATGGAATCATTTTATGGGCAGGTTGGCCTCCTGATTGAAGTGAAGCACCCTGCATTATATCCAGGTATTGAAGAAAAGGTTGTGGAAGTGCTATCACAATATCCCGCAACGGAAAGTGTCATCGTACAGTCCTTTGATATTGACGCAATGAAGCGTATCCATGAACTGGACCCGGACCTCCAAATCGCAGTCCTCATGAAAGCCTCTTTTGTACCCGTATCATTATGGCAATTAGATGATTTGACCTCATTTGCAACCTACATTAATTTTAATATTTCTTCTGTCGCTAAAAGAACCGTTGATGAGATTCACGCGCGCGGCGGGAAAGTGCTGGTATGGTCCAAGAAAGATAAGAGATTAATTCAAAAGGCGGTTTCTTATGGAGTGGATGGAATTATTACCGACTTTTCGAGATGGCCGGTGGAAGAGGAAGTTCAGACAGTGACGGAATAAAAAACACTTGGGCAGCACATGATGAGCGTGCCGCCCAAGTGTTTTTTTCAGTGTTCTTACAAAACCTTCTCAATATCCTTCTTCATTTCAGCAGGCTCTACAGCAGGTTCGTAACGACCTGTGACGTGTCCGTTGCGGTCTACAAGGAACTTTGTGAAATTCCACTTAATATCTCCGCCGTTTTCTTCTTTCAGAAATCTAAACAGGTTCTCAGCTTCTTCACCGTTCACTTTTACTTTTGCCATGAGTGGAAATGTAACGCCATAGTTTACCTGACAGAATTCTGTTGTTTCCTCGATATTTTCAAACTCCTGATTCGCAAACTGATCACACGGAAAGCCGAGTACGACTAATCCGTCTGTCTTGTATGCTTCATAGAGCTCCTGAAGCCCTTTGAATTGAGGCGTATACCCGCATTTACTTGCTGTATTCACAATGAGGAGCGGCTGACCTTTATAAGCATCCAGCGACATAACATCCCCGTTGGTTTTACGCACCGTATAATCATAAACTTTATTCATATGTATAACCTCCTTTAAAGTCTTCACTTCCTTTAGCATAGCAAAATTAGAAACTTGTCGCACTTTTCTAATCTCTTTCTCATAATTCTCTCACCTTTCTGTCATATTACGAAACTATGATATGAATATTCCTTTAAAAATATGGATCAATAACAATCAAGGAAGGAGGAAAACTGGAAGATGGCTATCGAAATTTTTAGCAGACGTGAACAAAAATACTTAATCACTACTCAGCAGTACTTATCTTTAGTTAAAAAAATGTCTCCTTATATGAGAGCAGATAAAAATGGAACAGACGGTAAATACACGGTAACAAGTCTCTATTTCGACTCTCCAGATCAGCAAATTTACTTTGAAACAAAAAACAAACTGCGTTTTAGACAAAAGCTGAGGCTCAGAGTATATGATGATGCGACGTTAAACAGCAATGCTTTTTTTGAGGTGAAACAAAAGCATAACAACGTAGTCAATAAAAGGCGGGTGCTGATACCGCTCAAGGAAGCATACGAATATCTTAACAGGCGTAATCCGGGGGATCTTTCAACTTATCGAACTACAAATATTCAGGTGTTTAAGGAGATTGATCATTTTAAGCGTTATTACCGGCTGCAACCTGAAATGGTTGTCAGTTATGACCGTCACGCTTTTCACTGTACATGGGATCCGGATCTGAGAATTACATTTGATTTAAATCTGAGATGCAGAAACGATGATTTGAAAATTGAGAACGGTCCACATGGAGATTTGTTCGTTGACCGGGAACTGGTCGTAATGGAGGTTAAAGTAACGCATAGCGTACCATTATGGCTGACAAAAATATTGCAAAACCTCTCATGCGAACAGCGGAGTGCATCAAAATTCTGTACAAGTATGGAGCTTTTAAAGGGAGACTTAATTCCGGGGTATGGGGAACTGGAAAAAATTAAATTTGGAGGAGTGGAATGATGGGGAATCAATTAGATCAGTTATTTACGTTTGGTGCAGCAGAGGGGTCGTCATTCAGTATGACATTTATTGCAATGGCTACTGCAGCACTACTGAGTTTTGTTATTACAATGGTCTATCAGAAAACGTTCACAGGAGAGCGTTATTCGCAGGATTTTGTGCACACCATCATTATGATGAGCGTCGTTGTTTCAGTGGTAATGAATGTTGTGAGTGGTAACGCAGGTGTAGCATTCGGATTATTTGCGGTATTCTCTTTGATCCGTTTTAGAAGTGCTGTTACTAATGCTAAAGACATTGCTTATATTTTCTTTGGTTTATGTGTTGGCATGACTTGTGGCCTGTATCAGATTGGTCTGGCATTTATGTTAACAATTTTTGCAAGTCTAATATTTTATCTTCTGTATAAATTTGATTATGGAAAAGGCAAAGATACGCAGCTTCTAAAAGTAACTGTACCTGAAAATCTGAACCATGAGCAAATGTTTGATGATATATTAAAGCGCTATACTGAAAGCTATGAACTGAGGCAATTCGAAACAACTAATCTCGGAACAATGATCCAATACACCTTTGCAATCAGAAGTAAAAATGAGACAAAGGATCAGGATCTTCTGGATAGATTAAGAGAAAAAAATGCAAACTTAAAAGTATCTCTGGCTTATTTGCAGGCTGTTGACTAACAAATCCATCCAGCGTCTTCCCACAATCAGGAATTGGGAAGGCGCTGTTTTGTATTGGAAGAGTGTTTTTTTATAAAAAATTATCTTTTTTTCTAATTTTTCTTCATATTTAAAAGAAACGTATACATATCAAGGGGTAAAAGGGTTTTATGAATACCCGAAATCCTTTTATGACAGCGTTTTCATTCATTTTTATTCATAAAAATGCAATAAAAATCGTTATCTGAATTTTATGTGAATGTCATTTTCATGATATACTAGTTCGAAAATGAAAGTACTATGGGCAAATGCCTCTCTTCACCACAAATGAAGAACGACTTTCACACTTTTAAAAAAGAGAGGGGACGTTTAGATGAAAAAGACTGGTTATCCGGATCCGCAGGGTTTATATAGCCCGGATCTCGAACATGAAGCATGCGGTATTGGTATGATTGCCAATATTAATGGGGAAAAGACGCATAATATCGTTCAGAATGCGATTAACATTCTATGTAACCTCGAACACCGTGGAGGTCAGTCAGCCGATACAAGTACCGGTGACGGAGCCGGAATCCTGACACAGATCCCACACCGTTTCTTCCAAAAACAATGTGAAAAAGAAAATATATTTCTCCCTGACTCAGGTAAGTACGGCGTAGGAATGGTTTTCCTGCCTCAGGAACATAACACGAGAATGAAAAGTAAAGAGTTAATTGAACAGATTATTCAGGAAGAGGGACAGGGCTTTCTTGGCTGGAGACCGGTTCCGATCAACGATTCATTTGTAGGTAAGGTCGCAACAAAATCAAAGCCGGCGATTCGCCAGGTATTTGTTGAAGCTTCTGAAGATCTGCAGGATCAAATGGATTTTGAGCGTAAGCTGTTTGTGATCCGCCGCAGAATTGAACGTGAACTCCCTGTGATTGAAGGCTTTGAAGATGTGTATGTGAGCAGTCTTTCAACAAGAACCATCGTGTACAAAGGGATGCTGATCCCGGAACAGCTGGATTCTTTCTACATTGACTTGAATCACCCAGACTTCAAATCCGCGTTAGCGCTAGTCCACTCACGTTTCAGTACGAACACCTTCCCAAGCTGGAAACGTTCCCACCCGAACCGTTATACGATCCATAATGGAGAATTTAATACGCTCAGGGGAAATGTGAACTGGATGAGAGCACGTGAGAAAATGTGTGCTTCTGAACACTTTAACGAGGATGAACTGCAAAAAATCCTGCCGGTTATTGATGACGACGGAAGTGACTCTTCAATGTTTGATAATGCATTTGAATTCCTGCATCTCTCAGGACGTTCACTTGCGCATACAGCAATGATGATGGTGCCTGAGCCATGGTCAAATGACAATACGATCCGCGAAGAAAAGCGCGATTTCTATCAGTACCACAGTACGTTAATGGAGCCGTGGGACGGACCTGCTGCGCTTGTGACGACAGATGGGAACCAGATCTGTGCATTCCTTGACCGTAACGGACTGCGCCCTGCACGTTATTACGTGACGAAGAGCGGGATGATTGTACTTGGTTCTGAAGTAGGTGCGCTGGATATTTTCGCTGATGATATTGAATACAAAGAGCGTCTGACACCAGGGAAGATGCTGCTTGTTGACCTCGAAAAAGGAACGATTATTCCGGATGAAGAAGTGAAGCTGCAAATTGCTTCTGAGCAGCCATATAAAGAATGGCTGACGAATCTGAAGGATCTTGAAGAGCTTGAGGAACCGAAAGAAATTGCACCTGAAATTACTGGAGAAGTACTGGCTGAACAGCAGGTTGCTTTTGGTTACACACGTGAAGAATTAAATAAAATTATCAAGCCGCTTGTCTCAGAGGGTAAGGATCCTGTCGGGTCAATGGGCTATGATTCGCCAATCGCTGTATTGTCTAAAAAGCCTCAGCTTTTATATAACTATTTCAAGCAGCTGTTTGCACAGGTTACAAACCCTGCCATTGACGCAATCCGTGAAAAACTGATTACGATGGTGGAAACGACAATCGGACCTGAAGGAAATCTTGTTGCACCGGGACCTGAAAGCTGCAAGCATATCCGATTAAAGACACCAATATTAAATAATAAAGAGCTTGAATCTCTGCGCCAGCAAAATCTCGATGGCTTTGGTGCAGTGACCATTTCAACATTGTTTGACGCTAAAGAAGGCAGTCTTGAGCCTGCGATGGAAGCAATCTTTGAGAAGGCTGACAAAGCTGTTGAAGAAGGGAAGGTATTATTTATCCTTTCTGACCGCGGTGTTACTGCTGATCAGGCCGCGATTCCTGCATTACTGGCAGTAGCGGGTCTGCATCACCATCTGATCCGCCAGGGCACGCGGACAAAGGTAAGCATTTTAATCGAATCAGGTGAACCAAGAGAAGTTCATCATTTTGCGACCCTTCTTGGTTATGGTGCTGAAGGCATTAACCCATACCTTGCATTTGAAACGGTGCGCGACCTGATCAAAACAGGCGAAATTGAAGGCAAGACATACGATGAAGCAGTTGAAAGCTATATTAGTGCAGCGACAGATGGTGTCATTAAAGTGCTTTCTAAAATCGGTATTTCAACGATTCAGAGTTACAGAGGGGCACAGATCTTTGAAGCATTCGGTATCCACCCTGAAGTAGTAGATAAATACTTTACAAGAACGCCATCAAGAATCGGCGGAATTAAGATGGATATGATCGAAAAAGAAGTGCTTCTTCGTCATGAGCGCGCCTATAAAGATAAGCGTGCGGGTACACCAAGTCTGGAATCCGGTGATGAATATCAGTACCGTGCAGATGGAGAACATCATACGTATAACCCGAGCACAATTCATACGCTGCAGCATGCCTGCCGTACGAATGACTACAAGACATATAAGAAATATTCACAGCTGCTTGCAGGAGAAGGGGCAAACCTTCAATCGCTCAGAGGCTTAATGAGATTTAAAAAGGGACAATCCATCCCGATCGAAGAAGTTGAATCTGTAGAAGCGATCTGCCGCAGATTTAAAACGGGTGCGATGTCTTACGGGTCTATCTCACAGGAAGCGCACGAAGCACTTGCGATTGCGATGAACCGTATTGGCGGACGCAGTAACTCCGGTGAAGGTGGGGAATCTCCTGAACGCTTTAAGCCGTCACCAAATGGAGACTCACGCAGAAGTGCGATCAAGCAGGTTGCATCAGGCCGCTTTGGTGTAACGAGTCATTATCTTGTCAATGCAGATGAGATTCAGATTAAAGTAGCACAGGGCGCGAAGCCTGGTGAAGGTGGACACCTGCCGGGTAAGAAAGTATATCCATGGATTGCAGAAGTGCGTGGATCTACAACGGGCGTTGAACTGATCTCACCTCCGCCGCACCATGATATTTATTCAATTGAAGACCTTGCAGAATTGATCCATAACCTGAAAAACGCAAATCCGAGCGCACGTATCAGCGTGAAGCTTGTGTCAGCTGTAGGAGTCGGCACAATTGCAGCCGGTGTTGCAAAAGGGCGTGCTGACCTTGTTCTGATCAGCGGATATGACGGTGGTACTGGTGCTGCACCAAGAACAAGTCTGAAGCATACAGGCCTTCCTTGGGAAATCGGCCTTGCAGAAACGCATCAGACACTACTGTTAAATGGGCTGCGCGACAGAATTGTCATTGAGACAGATGGAAAAATGATGACAGGACGCGACGTTGTCATGGCTTCTCTGCTTGGCGCAGAAGAATACGGCTTCTCAACAGCACCACTCGTTGTGCTTGGCTGTATCATGATGCGTGTATGTCACCTGGATACTTGTCCGGTGGGCGTTGCAACGCAGAACCCTGAGCTTCGTAAAAAGTTCACGGGTGATGCTGACCATGTGGAAAACTTCATGCGATTTATTGCGATGGAAACACGTGAAATCATGGCAGAGCTTGGTTTCAGAACAGTAAATGAAATGATCGGACGCACAGATTTCCTTGAGCGTAACCCGAACATTGATCACTGGAAAGCTGGAGATATTGATCTTTCTCCACTGCTTTACTCACCGGACCTTCCGGCAAAAGTGGGCCGTTATCATATGCAAAACCAGGATCACGGACTTGAAAAGACGCTTGATTACCAAGAGCTGATTCCACAGGCAAGAAAAGCGATTGAAGAAGGGGAGAAAGTCTTCTTTACAACGGCAATCCGTAACATTAACCGTGTAACCGGATCAATGCTCGGAAGTGAAATTTCACGCCGCTACGGAGCTGAAGGACTGCCTGAGGATACAATCAACTTTACGTTTAAAGGATCAGCAGGACAGAGCTTTGGTGCTTTTATCCCTAAAGGCATGACGCTTCGTCTCGTTGGGGATGCCAATGATTTCGTTGGAAAAGGATTATCCGGCGGTAAAATCATCGTTCATCCGGATCCGGTTGTTACATTCCCGCCTGAGAAGAACATCATCATCGGAAACGTTGCATTCTACGGTGCTTCTGATGGTGAAGCTTACATTCATGGGGTAGCAGGAGAGCGTTTCTGCGTCCGTAACAGTGGAGCGGAAGTAGTCGTTGAAGGTGTAGGAGACCATGCGTGTGAATATATGACTGGCGGACGGGTCGTTGTGCTCGGAGAAACCGGTCGTAACTTTGCAGCCGGTATGTCCGGTGGTGTCGCATACATTTTCGATGAAAGCGGCTCATTCAGAGAGCGCTGTAACGAAGAACTTGTCCTTGTTGAACCACTAGTGGATCCACAGGAGAAACAGGACGTTTATAACATGATTGAAAAGCACGTTGACTATACAGAGAGCGGTCACGGTAAGCGAATTTTAACTTACTGGGAGAAGTACTCAGAACAGTTTATCCGCGTTGTACCGAAAGCGTATCTGAAGATTAATACACGTATCACAGAACTGATTGAGAGCGGCTCAACAAAAGAAGAGGCAGAAATGACTGCATTCGAAGAAAGTAAGCGTGAAGCCGTTGCGCACTAATCTTTAAGGAGGGATTTGATGGGGAAAGCTACTGGATTCATGGAATATGAACGTCATTCGCAGCGTGAGCGGGATCCTAAAGAACGAATTAAGGATTGGAAAGACTACACTGCGCGGATGCCTGAACAAGAAGTGAAGCTTGAGGGAGCGCGCTGCATGGACTGCGGCGTGCCTACCTGCCACACAGGTACAGAAATCAACGGACAGACAACAGGGTGTCCTGTTAACCACTTAATTCCTGAATGGAACGACCTTGTCTATCAGGGGAAGTGGAAAGAAGCGCTTGAGCGTGAACACGAGAAAAACAACTTCCCTGAATTCACAGGTATTGCATGTCCCGCACCATGTGAAGGCGCATGTGTACTTGGAATCAATGAAGACCCTGTCGCGATTCGTACAGTTGAGCGTTCAATCATTGAGCGCGGTTTTGACGAAGGATGGGTTGTACCGGAACCACCTGAGCAGCGTACCGGCAAAAAGGTTGCTGTTGTCGGTTCAGGGCCAGCAGGTCTTGCAGCAGCGGCACAGCTGAACAAAGCAGGACACTGGGTCACTGTATTTGAAAAGAGTGACCGCGTAGGTGGTCTTCTGACATATGGTATTCCTGAAATGAAGCTGCCTTACGCAGTTGTTGAACGACGCGTCAATATCCTGAAAGAAGAAGGTATTCAATTTGAAACGAACGCTGAAATCGGCGGAAATGTACCGGTACAGAAGTTGCGTGATGAATTTGATTCAATTATTCTCTGCGGCGGTGCTCAGGTACACCGT
The DNA here is from genome assembly GCA_000818095.1 of Jeotgalibacillus malaysiensis. Classification (NCBI taxonomy): domain Bacteria; kingdom Bacillati; phylum Bacillota; class Bacilli; order Caryophanales; family Caryophanaceae; genus Jeotgalibacillus; species Jeotgalibacillus malaysiensis. The sequence continues at coordinate 3,237,089 of CP009416.1, read as the reverse complement.
AATATCCCTGTAGAAGGCCGTGACCTGAAAGGCATTCATTATGCAATGGATTTCCTTCATGCCAATACAAAGAGCCTTCTTGATTCTAACCTTGAAGACGGTAATTACATTTCCGCTAAAGGAAAAGATGTCATCGTTATCGGTGGGGGAGATACAGGAACGGACTGTCTGGCAACTGCGATCCGTCATGAATGCAGCAGCCTGACGCAGTTTGATATCTATGATAAAAAAGGCTCAATCCGTGATGCAATGGGTAATCCATGGCCGCAATATCCGATCGTACACCGTATCGAATACGGTCAAAAAGAAGGAGCGGCAAAATTCGGCTCTGACCCGCGTGCCTTTGCTGTACAGACAACTAAATTTGTCGGTGATGAAGATGGCAACGTAAAAGAAGTACACACAATCAACGTTAAGCTTCGCATTGATGAAAACGGCAACCGTATCCGTGAAACGATTCCAGGTACAGAAAAAGTCTGGAAAGCAGACCTTGTGCTGCTTGCAATCGGCTTCAGCGGACCGGAGCAGGGACTCATCCAGCAGCTTGAGCTTGAAACAACTGAACGTTCTACTGTTAAAGCAGAATACGGCGACTACCGTACAAACGTAGAAGGCGTATTCTCAGCAGGCGATATGAGACGCGGACAGAGTCTGATTGTCTGGGCAATCAACGAAGGCCGTGAAGCGGCACGCGAATGCGACCGCTACCTGATGGGCTCGACAGTTTTACCTTAAATAGCAGGCACCTCACTTTTGAAGTGGGGTGTTTTTTATTTTCGAAATTTTTCGCAAAAAACTGTTTGTCATAACAACTAAAAGGGAAACAGATAAAGGCAGTTTCATCACAAATTTACATAAGGAGGAACTACATTGAGTAACGAAAACACGAACAAAAAGCAGCAGCAGCTCGAACAGTTCAAAACAGATGACTCCGGTAAAAAGATGACAACCAATCAGGGGCTTAAAATATCAGAAGATGAATTTTCATTAAAAGCAGGCGTCAGAGGCCCGACCCTCCTCGAAGACTTTCACTTCAGAGAAAAAATGACCCACTTTGACCATGAGCGTATTCCGGAACGAATTGTTCACGCGCGGGGGGCAGGTGCCCACGGTGAATTTGAATTATATGAATCACTTGAAGATGTGACAAAGGCTGGGTTTTTAACTGATACTTCACGAAAAACACCTGTATTTGTCCGTTTCTCAACCGTAGCAGGATCAAAAGGGTCAGCAGACCTTGCACGTGATGCACGTGGATTTGCGACGAAATTCTATACGGATGAAGGAAACTACGATCTTGTTGGAAACAACATTCCTGTTTTCTTTATTCAGGATGCAATTAAATTCCCGGATCTTGTTCATGCAGTTAAACCTGAGCCGCATAATGAAATTCCACAGGCGGCTTCTGCCCATGATACATTCTGGGATTTCGTAGCAAATAATCAGGAATCGGCCCATATGGTCATGTGGACAATGTCTGACCGTGCCATTCCACGAAGCTACCGGATGATGGAAGGTTTCGGCGTGCATACGTTCCGCTTTATTAACGCAGAAGGGAAAGCGCATTTTGTGAAATTCCACTGGAAGCCAGTACTTGGTACACATTCAGTCGTATGGGACGAAGCACAGAAGCTGAACGGTAAGAACCCTGACTTCCATAAAGCGGATCTGTTTGAATCCATTGAAAACGGCGACTACCCTGAGTATGAGCTTGGCGTTCAGCTGGTTTCTGAAGAAGATGAATTCAAGTTTGATTTTGACGTACTGGACCCTACTAAGCTATGGCCGGAAGAAGATGTACCAGTACGAATCGTTGGTAAAATGACACTGAACCGTAATCCGGATAATTTCTTTGCAGAAACGGAACAGGTTGCATTCCACCCTGGACATCTTGTGCCCGGGATTGATTTTACAAACGATCCACTGCTTCAGGGACGTCTGTTCTCTTATACAGACACGCAGCTGATCCGTCTTGGCGGTCCTAACTTCCATGAGCTTCCGATCAACCGTCCTGTATGCCCGTTCTTTAACAATCAGCGTGACGGCTATGGCAGACAAACCATTAACAAAGGTAAAGTGGCCTACCATAAGAATTCGCTTGAGAATAACACGCCTGAACCTGCAGCGCCGGAAGAAGGCGGCTTTGAGCATTATCAGGAGAAGATGGAAGGACGTAAGGTCCGCGCAAGAAGCGATAGCTTTAAAGACCACTTCTCACAGGCAACGCTTTTCTATAACAGTATGAGTGCGCCTGAAAAAGAGCATCTGACAAATGCCTTCAGCTTTGAGCTTGGTAAATGTGAAAGTGAATCAGTAAGGCGTCAGGTCGTTGATATGTTTGCAAATGTCAGCACAGAGCTTGCAAGTGCAGTGGCGAAAAACATCGGTCTTGAAGCACCTCAGGGCAGTGATTCAGGTGTGACGAAGTCATCTCCAGCACTAAGCCAGGAAAATACCGTTAAATCTGCGAAGACACGTAAAGTGCTGTTGATTGCAGGTGACGGCTTTGAGGGTGACGTACCTTCAATCATCGAAAAGCTCGAAGGTGAAGGTGTGGAAGTGGAAATCGTAAGTGAGTCAATGGGTGTGTTGAAAGGCACAGATGGTTCTGAACTGAAAGTGGATCAGACTTTCCTGATTGCTGACTCAGTACTCTATGATGCACTATACGCAGTAGGTGGTAAGGACCTCAGCAAAAAATTTGTTCAGACGACTTCTTACTTCCTGAATGAAGCGTTCATGCACTTCAAGCCAATTGGTGCAACGCATGAAGGAACCAAGTGGCTTGAAGCAAATGACATTGCAGACAGCCCTGGTGTCGTGCATGGCAATGACGCAGACAGCTTTACACATTCATTTGTTGAAGCAATCAAAGCGCACCGTCATTGGAGCCGTGAAGTATAAAAACTCTTAATAGAGGTTGATGTATTTCTATAGGCCTGGAATAGTATGATTTCTTAATATAGAGATGATAAGTGTAGCGGAGCGTAAGGCGGTGACTCCGGGACGAATAGAGGGAAGCTGAGACCCCGCAGCCGAAGGCGAGGAGGCTCAGCAACCTCCGTCCGGAAAGCATCCGCCTGAAGCGCAGCGGAACGAATTTTAGAGGCTCTGACATTTAATATGTGGGAGCCTCTTTTTTCTGTTCACTCCGTGGTATACTAAACAGCATCACTCAATAAAGGAGCAACACATGACAAACACCTGGCAACAATTTAATCTCAGCCCTTCTATTTTAGAAGCACTTGAGAAGCTTTCATATACAGCACCAACAGAAGTACAGGAGCAGGTCATCCCTGCCATAAAAGCCGGACATGACCTGATGGCAAAAGCGCAGACAGGAAGCGGTAAAACAGCTGCTTATGCCATTCCGATCAGCGATAAAGTCGTCTGGGAGGAAAATAAACCTCAGGCACTGATCATCACCCCAACACGTGAACTGGCAGACCAGGTCCGCCTTGATGCACTGGCAATCGGCCGTTTCAAACGTCTAAAAGCAGCAGCACTCTATGGAAGACAGCCTTTTGCGAAACAAAAACTTGAACTCAAGCAAAAAACACATATTATATCCGGGACACCCGGCAGACTGCTCGATCATCTGGAAAAAGGTACGCTGGATCCTTCTATACTAAAATATGTCATCATTGATGAAGCAGATGAACTGTTTAACAGAGGATTTATTGAACAGGTTGAAGCAATTATGGCCTTCATGCCAAAAGAGAGGCTCACAGCGCTCTTCTCAGCGACTTTCTCTGAGGAAGTAGAGTCATTGGCTGCTAAATGGCTAAAAACGCCTGAGCGCTTCGAAATCGCTTCTCAGCATAAGGTAGAAGATCTGATTCAGCATTACTATATGAAATCAGAAGAAGAACAGAAATTTGAGCTGTTAAAGCAGGTAACAATGAGCGAGAACCCTGATACATGTATGATCTTCTGCCGTACACAGGATCGGACAGATGAATTAACAGAGCGGCTCGACCGCGCGGGATATTCCTGCGACAAAATCCATGGCGGCATGGTTCAGGAAGAGCGCTTTGACGTGATGAATGAATTCAAACGCGGAGACTTCCGTTATCTTATTGCAACGGATATTGCAGCACGCGGAATTGACGTAGCCAACGTATCATTAGTTGTAAACTATGATCTGCCACTCGAACTGCCTGCATATACGCACAGAAGCGGCAGAACGGGCAGAGCTGGTCAGAACGGTAAAGTAGTCTCGTTTGTTGAGACAGGCCGGGAAGATGACCGTCTGGAAGCCATTATCGAGTACACAAATGCTAATCTGATTGAACTTCATTCCGTACTACCTGCTGACGTTGGTGCTTTCTGGTCTAAAATGGAGGAGCAGCAGGAACGTAAGACAGCTGCGATTGAAAAAGTAAGTGAAGATATACTGAAGATTTACGTGAATGGCGGTAAGAAGAAAAAGCTGAGAGCGGGGGATTTTGTCGGTACCATTACAGCGATTGATGGTGTGACGGCAGATGACATTGGTATTATCACGATCGAACCGACCTGCTCATTTATCGAAATTCATAATGGTAAAGGTCATAAGGTAATCAGTGCTTTAAAAGAAACGACGATTAAAGGCAAAAAGCTTAAGGTATATCCTGCGAAGAAGTAGGAGGGATTTTATGTTAACCCTAGTTAAACAGGCAGATGTATATAATCCGGAGCATCTTGGATTAAAAGATATTTTAATAGCTGATAAACGCATAGCAGCAATAGAAGATCACATTGACTTACCTCCTCAAACACCTGGGCTGTCAGTCATCGAGGCTAATGGGAAGATTGCAGTTCCGGGCTTTATAGACTCACACGTTCATATAATGGGTGGAGGAGGAGAAGGCAGCTATAAAACGCGTACGCCTGAACTTAAATTAACAGATGCCACACTGGGTGGAGTCACAACGCTTGTAGGTGTCATCGGTACGGATGGCACAACGCGTACTATGCCATCTCTGATTGCCAAAGCGAGAGCGCTGGAGGAAGAAGGAATCACGTGCTACGTGCATACAGGTTCATATCAGGTCCCTGTTAAAACGCTGACCGGAAAGATAGAAGATGATTTAATCCTGATTGACCGCGTCATTGGAGCGGGTGAAATAGCGATCTCAGACCACCGTTCCTCACAGCCAACTGTGCAGGAGCTCGCTAAGATTGCATCTGCTGCTAGAATTGGCGGTATGTTATCAGGTAAAGCTGGAATCGTGAATATACATGTTGGAGACAGCTATGATCACCTTTCACTGATTGAGAAAGTCATTGAAACAACAGATCTACCAATTAAACAGTTTTACCCGACGCATATAAACCGAAACTCTCATTTGTTTGAAGCTGGTATTGAGTTTGCGAAAAAGGGTGGGTATGTCGACTTCACAACAAGTACAATTCCTAAGTTTCTTGAAGAAGGGGAAGTAAAGGCCTCATTGGCACTAAAAAAGATGCTTGAAGCAGGAGTAGGTCCAGACCTTATTACATTTACATCTGACGGCCAGGCAAGCCTTCCTGATTTTGATGAAAACGGTGAATTAATCGGGCTGCAATTAGGTAAAGTAACATCGCTATTTGAGGCGGTCCGTGACGCTGTAATGAACAAAGATATTGCCCTTAGTACAGCGATTCAGGTAATCACCAAAAACCCTGCTAAGATTCTAAAGCTTTCACAAAAGGGAGAAATTACTGTAGGAAAAGACGCTGATATTGTCCTTTTACAACAAAGTGATTATTCAATTGACAGTGTGTTAGCGATGGGACAGTTAATGGTGGATCATCATCAAGCAGTGATTAAAGGTACGTTTGAATAGAAAAAGAGCTTCTGAATTAGTCTTCAGAAACTCTTTTTTCTGTGGGTTTAAGCTAACATGAAACCAGTAATAATAAAGACGATCGGAACCATGAGAATACCTAACGAAACCGCGATGACAAGTGATACCCCAAGCCCTCTCCAGCTAGAAAAGCCATGTACAACGCCTATCACTTTACTAACAACAACTACATTCCAAATACCAATTGCAAGTGTGATCAGGTTTAATATCATTGAGGGACCTGTTGGCAGTGAAGTAAATTCATTCCATTCTGGTCTTTGAAAGAAGAGATCTCCATAAATCATGATATAGATCAATGAAACAGGGATCAGTACAAGGTTAGGTATAGCTGTTACACCTATTGCTTTCCTCATATTCTCTAACGTTCCACTTCCGTTCATCCATTTACCAACAATCGTATAAAGCCAGCTCCCTATGTAAAATCCTATTAACCCAAAGATGGGTCCCGCTATTATGATTAAGATTGCCACTAACCACGATGACCAGCCCTCTATAAAACCTGACTCCTGCAATGCATTTAAAATATTTGAATATGAAGACAATATAAATAGGATGATTGAGAATCTGACAGTTTTATTTTCCATCACATATTCTGCTGTGCTTTTTGGCTTGAGCCAAACTGATAAAAGTGGATTCATTTTTGATCGCCTCCTTTAAATTTTAATACGATTGAACTTACAATTAGTTTCATATTTTTTCCTGAAAGTAGAGGAAATGAACTATGTATACAAAAACGTGTACTTGTAAACAAATTGTAAACAATATGTTTACATTAACGTAAACATGTATACAATTATGCATACATGTTGTGATAACAGTATGTATACATTTTAGTAAACAAGTATACGGTTTTGTAAACAATGAGTCAGATTTTTCAGTACTTAAGATTGATTGACGTTTTGATATCTCTTATATAAAGTTAATAGGAGCGGAATCAATCCGTAGATATATTTCAGGAGGTTTATTATGACTAAGACAAGAATTGCAGCAGTTGATGTTGGAAATGATTCAGTAAAAGCTTTATTTGGCCAATCAGACTATGAACTTAATATCCCTAATGTAATTGCAAGAGATCGCGAAGATCGTCCGGTAATCGGAATTGAGGATCTTCACGAAAAAGATCCGTTAGACGGCTTACATATTCGTGTTCACTCCCCTGCTCTGCAGGATAACAACGCAATTTACCGTGTGGGTAACCTTGCAACAAAGAGTGATAACGCGACAGAATTGGACCCTGGCAGCAGTAAATCAGAAGAAGACCAGTCACTTGTATTATTATTTGCAAGTATCGCACTTGATGCAGCACGTGCTGAAAGCGGCTTTGAAGCTAAAAATAACGTGATTGATGCAACTTATACACTTGGAACAGGTCTACCTCTTAGAGAAGTAAAAGAAGGCAAGGACGTTGGTTTCCGTTCACAGCTCCTTGGATCAGTTCATCAGGTTGAATTCCTTGTGACACCAAAATTCCAAGGCAAGAAAGTAAATATTAAATTTGAAGAAGTAAAGGTATATCCCGAGGGCTTTGCGGCGTTTATTAACCTGGTTATGGACAATGAGGGCAAGATCATCAACCGTGACCTGATCGATAAGCAGATCCTGATTCAGGATATCGGCGGATTATCAACAGATATCGCTGTCATTCGTAATAGAAACGTTGATGATGACAAAGCGCAGGGCTTTAACCTTGGTGTATCTGAATCACTTGAAGCAATCCGTGAAGAAATCCGTTCACGCCACGGTGTAGAGCTTGATACGCGCCGTGACGTAGTAGATATCATCACAAAGAAAAATGACCGCAACCACATCATGGTTAAAGGGTCACGTACAAGCGTCCATGATATTACTGACCGTATTCTGCTTGACCTTGCGAAAAAAGAATACCGTCACCTTCGCAACGTATGGGCAAAGAACTCACAGACAGAGATCTGCTACTTCGTTGGCGGCGGCTCAATGGTGCTTAAAGATTACCTTAAAACGCTTAATAACAACCTTGACGGTTATAACATCGACTTCTTTGAAGACGAGAAAGAAAGCATCTGGATGATGGCAAACGCTTATCACAAGCTGATCAATGACTTTGTGCGCAGAAACAGTAAGGAAGCTGCTCCTAAGAAAACTGAAGCGAAAGCAGCTTCAAAATAAGGTGTATTAAATGAGTGGTACGATCAAGAAGGGACAGGCGATCACTTTTCGCCTGCCTTCTGATACACCGGATCATTTGCTGAGGGAATTGCAAAGGCTGAAAGAAGCTGAGAAAAGAAACTTCTCAAGTAAAATTGCAGAATTTGCACTTGAGGGCCTCGGTAAAAATTCTCAGAAAGAAAGAGAAACAATTACCGTTCCAATCCCAAAGCAGCTATCCAAAGAACAGCGGGCATGGCTCAGACATGCACACTCTGAAGCATTGCTCGGGAATATCGTTTATCAGCTGTTGAATGATCCTGTCAGAGCAACAGCGATTCTGGCATCGATGAACAGTACTTCTTTATCAGTTGACGAGGCACTTTACCTGCAGGAAGAAGATCAGCCTGCAGAAGCACCTCAACCAACACGAACTGTACAACAGGAGCCTGAATTTGATGATCTGGACTCTATTGATTCCATTGAAATTGAGCGTGAAGAAATTCAGGAAGAAAAAGAAGAAGATTTAGATGACCTTTTAGGAAGTTTCTTGGATAAAATGAATAAATAAATGATTAAAAAGGAATCTATTGGAATAGGTTCCTTTTTAATTTATTAATTAATTTACATATTTTTAAAAAATATTAATATGTTATTTTGTGTGAGAAATGAAAGGTTATTAAATTGATAAAATAAATACTAAGTGTAACGGAGTGTAAGGCGGCGACTCCAGCGGGATGTGACGGACAGGTGAGACCCCGCAAGCGCGTAGCGATGAGGAGGCTCACCGCCGTCCCCGCGGAAAGCGTCCGCCTGAAGCGCAGTGAAACGATTAAAAAAGCGAGACATTAAATATGTCTCGCCATCAAAATCTATTCCTCCAAACGACCCTCTTCTTTCATCTTCCTGCGGCGGCTGTTCATAAACAAAATCACAGCTCCGACTGTAGAGAAAAACAATACCATATAATCAAACGGTACCGGATCATCTTTCGTAACAATCAGATAAAAAATTCTGACTGAATTAATCAGTAAAACAACACTTAAAATCAAATCAAGTTTTCTTAAGTCCACAATGTACCCCTTTCAAAAATCACTTATCCACATGTGGAAAACGTTTGGCGATTTCAACAATCACATGAGACGCTTTTTCCATGTTATCCACAGAGATATACTCAAATTTCCCGTGGAAATTCTCTCCGCCAGTGAAAACGTTCGGTGTTGGCAGCCCCATATATGACAGCTGGGAACCATCTGTACCGCCGCGGATTGGCTCAATGATCGCATCGATGCCGAGTGAATTCATTGCTTCTTCAGCAATATCCACGATGTGTCGCACAGGTTCAATTTTTTCACGCATATTGTAGTACTGGTCTTCAATTGTGATTTCTACAGTCCCATCACCATGCTTCGCGTTTACTTCATCTGCTACACGCTGGAGAATGGATTTGCGTTTTTCGAATTTATCGCGGTCATGGTCACGGATGATATATTGAAGCTCCGTTTTTTCAACATCCCCATTCATCTGCATTAAATGGAAGAAGCCCTCATAACCGGCAGTAAATTCAGGCGCTTCATCTAAAGGAAGCATCTGATTTAACTCCATTGCAATCTTTAATGAGTTAACCATTTTGTTTTTAGCTGTGCCCGGGTGAACGTTCGTCCCATGAATCGTCAGTTTGGCGCCGGCTGCATTAAAGCTTTCATATTGAAGCTCTCCTATTGGACCGCCATCAATCGTGTAGGCATAGTCAGCATCAAAGCGTTTTACATTAAACTTGTGAGGACCACGGCCAATTTCTTCGTCAGGTGTGAAAGCAATGCGGATTCTACCGTGCTTAATATCAGGGTTCTGGATCAGGTGCTCCATTGCAGTCACAATCTCAGCAATCCCTGCTTTATTATCAGCGCCTAACAGCGTTGTGCCATCAGTTGTGATGAGTGTATGACCTTTATATTTGCTGAGCTCAGGAAACTCAGCAGGAGACATTGTCACTTTATCGTTTAACTGAATATCTCCACCGTTATACTCAACTACCTGAGGATTTACATTTGTTCCTGTAAAATCAGTTGCAGTATCAACGTGCGCAAGAAATCCGATCGTTGGAATATCACCTTCAATATTTGCAGGAAGAGTAGCCATCAGGTAGCCGTGATCATCGACTTCGACTTCTTCCATACCAATTTCTTTTAGCTCAGTTTCTAAATGTCTGAGCAGATCCCACTGCTTTTCAGTAGAAGGAGTGGAAGGTGAATTTGGGTCAGACTGTGTATCAATTTTTGCATATGTAATTAAACGGTCCATCAATTTCTGTTGCATGAGTCAACCTCCAGCATTTTTCTTTATTATAGCATGTAAAAGCACCAGTCAGGAAAAGGCCCGACTGGTGCTTATCTGTTAAACGGGTCCGGTCTGCAGAGACTGCTGACGGATCCACGGCTTTAATTTTACGAATAAAGGGATAAACAGTGCTGCAACACATGCTGATTTAATTAAGTTAAATGGAATAATTGCGCCGGTTGTCAGTCCTAACTTAACAGCTGGATCAAGCATGTAATCCATTCCAAAGAACCATGCGTATGCAGGCAGAATCAAGAAGTAATTGAGTACTGCAAGCAGCAGAACCATTAAAACAGTTCCTGCAACAAGTCCTTTAGCAAGTGCACCTTTCGTTTTACGCTTGTGATAGAAGAATGCGACTGGCAGGATAAATGCACATCCTGCGATAAAGTTCGACAATTCGCCGATCGGTACGCCGCTTCCTTTGAAAAGGTAGTACAAAATGTTTTTAAGTGCTTCCACAATCACACCAGCCATTGGCGAAAACATGATTGCTGCAAGTAATGCAGGTACGTCACTGAAGTCAATTTTCAGGAAATCCGGTAAAAACGGAAGTGGAAAATTGAGCATCATCAGTAAAAATGCCACTGCGCTAAGCATGGATAGCTTAACTAAAAGTTGTGTGTTTTTTAACATGAGTAGCTCCTGTCCTCGTTCCACACAGAAGTTTCGGCAAGTGTACACAAATAAACCCTGCAGATTCGGCGCAATCAGCAGGGAGAATTCAGCACGAAATAAAGGGTCAGCTATACGCAAATCCCTTATTCTTGCCTCCATCTTCTCCCATCCAGACTATACTGTCGGCCTCCGGTTCTCACGGAGTCAGCAAATAGCTCCCTATTCGCTCGCGGGCTCACTCTTACATTTACCGCCGGTCGGGAATTTCACCCTGCCCTGAAGATGGAACGATATTTAGTTTAGGATTTTAGTATAGCGCAGAGTGAATCAGTATTCAATTTAAAAGTTTTGCTCTGGAAATCTGGCAGGTGATTTCCGTTTCAGGGGGACGCTTTCCGCGGCCGGGCGGTGAGCCCGCAGGCTTCGCCATGCTCGGTCTCACACGTCCCTTCCTGCCGCAGGAGTCGCCCCCTTCCACTTCAATCACCTGCTGTGCAAAAACTAATATGGATATTAATAAATAACAAACTTAATAAGAAAGTGAAATATGCCCTATTTAAATAATAAAATAAAGGATTATTGGTACATTTAGTAGAATATTACGTAGAACGAAACAAACAGGGAGGATTTTTTAAATGATTAATTTCAGACAGCCAGATGTTGAGAATTTTTTTCAGACATTTGGCATTCAGACATTTACAGTGAATAAAGAGGAAACACAGCTTGTTTTCAGTACAAATCTGAACGGGAAATATAATCTTTGGGCGGTGGATCTGCCAAATGCTTTTCCATATCCGCTCAGCTTTCATAATCAAAGCTGTTCAGAGCTTGCATATGACAAGCAGGGACGCTACATTCTTGCAATTATGGATCAGGATGGCGATGAGAATGGTCAGATCTATGCTGTGTCGCCAACGGGTGGAAGTCTTGAACCGTTGCGTACGCATGAAGGCGCACGTCATATGGGATTGAACCTGAGTAAAGATGGTGAGCGACTGTATTATACTTCGACTAAAGAAGATCAGACTTACCTGAAGTCTTATTGCTATGAGCTGAAAGAACAAGAAGAAAAGGTCATTCATGAAGGAAAGGATGCAGCAACGTACCTTACAGCAAAAAGCCCGGATGAACAGGCAATTGTTTATGTAAAACACTATGCAAATACATACGTGCTGGCTTTTGTAAAAAAGGACGGTCAGGAAGTGTATCTGACGCCGGACCGTGAAGAGCAGCATACAGTTTCAGGTATAGAATTCGTCTCAGATACACTGATCTATTTTACAACGAACTATGGAGAAGATTTTTCTTATCTGGCTAGATTTAACCTAGAGGATGAAACATTCGAAAAGGTTGCTGCAATTGAAAAGGAAGATTTCGATGACGTTTACTACGATCAATCATCAAACAGCCTTTATATCAGAGCTGAAAAAGGTGTGAAAGACAAGCTTTATCAATTTGATTTAAAAGAAGAATCGTTAAATGAAATTGATATTCCGACAACTGAAATTGCAGGACTGAAGGTAGCTGATTCCGGGAACCTTTATCTTGCAGGCAGGACTGCTGTCAGACCGGCAAACATTTATATGAGAAAAGACGGTCAGTGGAAGCAGCTGACAAAGTATAATGTGCCGGGTGTTAAGGAAGAGGATATGGCAGAACCTGAGCTTCACACTTACAAATCATTCGATGGTCTCGAAATCGAAGCGCAGTTCTTCAAAGCGAAGCCTGAAAATAGCAATGGTCACGTCATATTATGGCCTCACGGCGGACCACAGGCGGCAGAACGTGCAACATTCCGTTCACTGTTCCAGTTCCTTGTCTACCGTGGCTACAGCATCTTTGCACCGAACTTCCGTGGCTCAACGGGTTACGGGCTAAAGTTCTCCAAAATGGTCGAAGGTGACTGGGGTCACGGGCCGCGTCTTGATAACATTGAAGGACTTGAATATCTATTTAAACAGGGACTTGCAGACCGCGACAAAGTACTGCTCATGGGCGGAAGCTACGGCGGCTACATGGCACTGCTCCTGCACGGCCGTCATGCAGACTACTTCAAAGCAGTCGTAGACATTTTTGGACCTTGTAACCTGTTCAGCTTTATCGAATCAGTGCCTGAACACTGGAAGCCGGTCATGAAGCAATGGGTTGGTGACCCGGTAGAAGATAAAGAAAGGCTCACAAAAGATTCACCGATCGAATACCTCGATTCCATGACAAAACCAATGTTCGTGATCCAGGGTGCAAAGGATCCGCGTGTTGTAAAGGCGGAATCTGATCAGATTGTTGAAGCGCTCAAAGGTAAAGGGCGTGAAGTGAAGTACCTTGTATTAGATGATGAGGGGCACGGGTTTTCGAAGAAGGCGAATGAGATGAGGGTTTATGAGGAAGTGCTCGAATTTTTTGATCAATATATTTAATGTTGAATCCGTCTGATTATATCAGGCGGATTTTTTGTATGGACTGATTAAAAAATGGAGATAATAGTTGTTAGGACTAATTTTCTTGAGATAATGTTTAAAATTCATTATGAAGAACAAAACGAAATAAAAAAAGACAAATAATCATGATAAATAGCATTTTTTATTTTCTATCAGAAAACTATTTTGAATTCAGAGTAATAAATAGATGGGTTTAATTATAAAGATATAATTATTGATTAATTAATCACTTTAAATTACATATTAAAGGTTATTTTATAATAACAAATAACTATTTTTATTATGAAAAAATGTGTATTTATAACCTTTATTTACATATGTATTTTCGGTAATGTGAAATGGGTTACATTTGTTGCGCTGTCATGTGAAATATTACGAAGGAGCTTTAACAATGAAAAAACATTTGTTTTTTACACTATTGGCATTCACAATTGTTGCAATGCTTCCAACTATTGTTTCTGCAGAAGGTATTACATCTTCTATTCAGGAAAAGGTTTATGTCTTAACAGATCAAGAAAAAAAACGCTGGGGAATCAGCGACGATGCATCCAACCCTGTAGAAACAACAGCTGGATGGAACCAGGCGCTTAAATGGGCTGGTGAGCAAGGGTATACAACTTTCCGGGTTGAGGATGGACATTATTTGATTGCGAAGGGCGAGAAATGGAATAGCCCTAATAACCATATAAAGATGGTTAGTAATATGAAGCTATCCCTAGATGATGATGTAATATTAGAGAAAGAGACCAATGGTTGGGAAATGTATAGTGTTCTTTATTTGAGTGATTTAGAGAATGTGATTGTGGAAGGCGGTACGTTAAAAGGGGATCGACTAACTCACGATTATTCTCAAGTAGGAGAAGCTACGAGCGGAACTCATGAATGGGGTAACGGCATTAGTATTAAAGGGTCACAAAACATTATAATTAATGACATGAAAATTCAAGATTTTGCAGGAGATTCCGTTGAAATAGGTGGAGCGACTGAAAAAGGTTATTATATTAAAGAAAAAGACCTTGAGCAGGGCGGTTTAAGTGCATCCGGTGGTCCAATAAATTCTGAGGAAAAAATCAGATCAACCTTTATTTCAATTGATCAGAAGCTTAATGAATTTAGCCTTTACTTCTGGTTACCTCAAAATTTAAAAAGTAATCGATTCAATATTCATTATTATGATCAAAATAAAAAGCATATCTCTAAACAGGAGAATCTTAAATTTTACTGGGGAGAGGTTAAGCCTCCAAAAAATGCGCAATATTATCGTGCTGAATTTGGAGCATCTGATACATCTAAGGTAAGCATTAACCCAATGTATGTAAACACTAGTAAAAATATTAGAATTACAAATTCAAATTTAGGTTATAGCAGAAGACAGGGCATCAGCATAGTAGGTGGAGAAAACGTTCTTGTTAAAAACAATGAAATCCACCATGTGAAAGGAACTGCTCCCCAAAGTGGAATAGACCTAGAAGGTGGCTTTTTTGTAAATAAAAATAACCGGATCGAATCCAATTATTTTCATAATAACCATGGATACGACATTATTTTATTCGATGGTTATAATGCTGAAGTAGTAAATAATCGATTAGAGTCAAAATCAATAGGTCTTGCTGTTTCTCCACCTTTTAGTGAAGCTTTAATAGAAGGCAATACATTTAAAACTGCAGGTATTACAATTTTAGGAGAAAATATCGACTTAAAAAATAATAATTTATCAGGTTCTACTATTAATTTAAGTGGAGAAAACATTAGCTTGATAAACACTTTAGTTAAAGGAGGTAACATTAGTCTAAATAACAAAAAGCCTCATACAGTAAAAATTGATGAGCTTGAAGTTGTGAATTCACCTTTCTATATTGGCTCTAATCCAGTAAATATTAGTAACTTAACGTTAAAAGGTGAAAAAACTTATATAACAGGTAAAGGAAATGTTGATAATCAATATTCAAAAGTTACTACTGAGGAGTTAAAAGGTTTAACTCTTCCTGGAGGTAAGTATCAAAACTGTAGTATAAACAGCTCTCTAAACATCAATCATTCTGTACCTATAACAATAGATAATTGTACTGTAAATGCGAAAGAATCTCTATTGAACACAAGTAATCAAGCCACAGTTGAAATGAGTCGGATGAATTTTAATTTAATTGGTAATGTAGGCTATGGAGCTGGTATTTTTGTTAAGGATACAAATTCATTTAAAATAAATAACTCAAAAATACAGGCAGTAACTAATCAAATATCAACACCAATTATGAAGTTTGGACCATATGGTGAACAAAAGGCATCAGAAATTAATCAAGTATCAATTAAAGATGTAGATGTTTATGGAAATCCTAATTCAGGGGTTAATATAGGTATTGATACAACCAATTCAGGTATAGATGCACCAGTTTATTCCTTAGTAAATTTAAATGTATATAATGCTAAAACTTTATTAAAGCCAACTGATAAAATTCAGTCATCTGAAGATACAAGAAATAAACGGGTCCCAAAACTTAGAGAATGGAATCCTTAAAACTTAAGAGAAAATGTCTAAAAGCTGAAGCGAAAATGTTTCAGCTTATTTTCTGTATCTCAACTTTACTTAAAATAATTATATAATATTTAGAATATTCAGTAATAAACTTGACAGTAGATTGAAAGTTATGTTAAATTCTTTTTGTTCTTTATGTAGAACAAAATGTTGAGGGGGAGGAGTTACATGCGACAAGAATGGTCTAAGCCTACGTTATACTGCCTCGAAATAGCTTTAACAATGAAGTCTCCTGGTAGTGATCATGGCGGAGGATGGAAAGACGAAGACTGTGAAGATGACATCAGTGGCACATCGTAATTTGTTACTTAGCAGGAGCCGAAGAGTGAAAGTGTCTTCGGCTTCAATAAAAGGGGTGAATTTAAATGTTTCAGCTTGTCACCACTTCGGAAGAAGAAATCAGGTTCAGAGAAATTTGGACAGAAACTACAATAGAAGGGTGCTGGATAGATGATCCGTATTATGAAGAATCTATTAGGTACTTCATATTGCATCCATCTCATAAAAAAATTATCGGCATAATAGAATTCATTCCCTGTGCTATAATTCCTCAAAAAAAATTAAAAACTACATATCACTCAATCAATTTCGAGTATGGGGATATTTGGGAAATTGACCGCCTCACACTATTAAAAGAGTATAGAAAAAAAGGGAATATGAAACTAATCTTCAAAACAATTAGGCATCACTACAAAAATAATTTGCCTGATGCATATATAGGCTTAATTGAAAAGAATTTCTTTATCAGTTTGAAGCGATTTTGTGACAATGACTTAAAAAAAGTCGGTCCAGTTTGGCGCCATAAGAATTCTGCGCTCATACCAGCATATTTTCCAATTAAAGAGGTAGCACAAAAAAAGAAATATATTTACTACATGAAGATCTATTTATACTTTTTATATCTTTGTTACAAAAAATTTAGAATAAAATGGACGCCAGGTTTAAAAATAAGAGAATTGAAAAAACGTATTGACATGTTCTTTATAAAGAACTAAAATGATAGAGAATATAAAACTCTGAATAAACTTTATAAGATTTTTAAATCGCTAAGGCTAAAGGTCTAATTTTTTTACACATTTTGTTCTTTATAAAGAATGACCTAAGATTGGAAGGTGATAATGTTGAATCATAAAAGCTCTTACACTCCAGGGTCCCGGGATATTAACCTGATGGAATATATTCAGGTTATTAAAAAGAGGGTGATCCTGATCATTCTTCTCGCAGTTGCATTTGGAGGCCTGGCGTATTACTACAATAATATGACTTATTCACCACTTTATCAGACTTCTACAAGGGTAATCATTACATCCACAGCATCTACTGACGTATCGATGAAAACATTAATGGTCATGATGAAGGATCCCACAGTAATGGAACAAGTGGCCGCAGATTTAGGAATTGAGCGATCTCCACAGGCACTTTCTTCACAAGTAACAGTAGAACAGTTGGACGAGTCACAGGTATTAAGTTTGTCAGTAACAGATGGGGATCCGGTTCTTGCAGCAGCTATTGCAAACGCCACAGCAGAAAATTTTAAAAATCAGGCTCGAAGCTTATTAGCATTTGAAGCAGTTCAATTACTGACAGAAGCACAGCCAAATTACGGACCGATAAATCCTATAAGCAACAGATTGGTATATATTGCAGCAGCAGCAGGATTCGCTCTAGGAATTGGACTTGCGTTCTTTATGGATACCTTAGATAACGCAATCAGAAAAGAAGAAGAAATTGAAACGTATCTTGGCATCCCGGTCATCGGTGAAATCCCGGACGGCAGAAAGAAAAAGGTTCTAAAGCAACCCAGAAAGAAAGTAACATCAATTAAAGGCGGTGAAACGATTGATATTGCAAAAAAAGCAGTCGACAGCGGCAGATAAAAAGAGAAAGCTTTATACATTCCTATATCCGGATTCCGGCATGACGGATCAGTTTCACACGATGCGGACCAATATTAAATTCTTAACTGAAAATAAATCAGTGAAAACAGTTTTATTTACCTCATCAGCTAAGAAGGACGGCAAAACAACAGCAGCTGTTAATCTGGCTTCACTATTAGCACAGCAGAAAGAAAAAGTGCTGCTGATTGATGCAAATTTAAGAAATCCAGTGATCCATCATTATTTCCAGCTGGAAAACAATGAAGGACTAACAGCTGTTTTAAAAGGCAAAAAGCATTTAAATGAAGTATTGATCAAAAATGATCTAAATAAGCTGGATGTGTTAACAGGCGGTCAGGGGGAATACAATCCGGCAGAGCTGTTGAGCGGGGAACAGATGAAGCAACTGCTCCAGAAGGTTTCTCAGGATTATGATGCAGTCATTATTGATGGACCGAATATGATTGATTACACAGAAACAAGGGTTCTGGCGCATATCTCAGACGGTGTCATTATTGTAGTCAGAAGAGGCAAGACACTGATTGACAGAGGGATTGAACTGAAGCGGATCCTTGAATTAGCACATGCAAATATCATTGGTGCGATTATTAATAATCGTTAATTTTTTCATCAGAATGTTCTTTATTAAGAATAAACAGTGATGTCTCCTGACTGTTATCAATGGGGGCACTCGTTCATGCTGTGGGTTTTAAAAGACCTTAGACGCCAGTCGTCGTTGGTATGGAGTGAGGGCGGGTTAAATGCCCACTTGTATTTATAAAATAGATAGATAAAGTGATGGTCCGGACTTTATCTATCTATTTTTTCATGTAATGGTTTTGTTAAATGTGGCTGTTGATCTCCGCTTCAGGGGGACGCTTTCCGCGGCCGGGCAGTGAGCCCGCAGGCTTCGCCATGCTCGGTCTCACCTGTCCCTTCCTGCCGCAGGAGTCGCCCCCTTACACTCCAATCAACAGCTGTGCAGTATCATAAAAAGACTTTAACAAAGCTTGTTTAATAGAAAGGAGGAGAATCATGTCTTATAAATACAGGTTGTCCCTGTTTATCTTAATTGATACTTCGATCGTTTGTATGGCGATCTTTTTCAGCAGCTTCCTTGTGAATGCCAGTATAGAAGTTTTTACTTTTCCGATCATTTTAATGGCTGGCGTACTTGTTACATCACACCTATTGTTTTCATTTCGCTACCATTTGTATAAAAAGGCCTGGGAGTATGCGAGTATCAGTGAGCTTGCAGCGATCTGTAAAACAGTCTTTTTGTCCATGATTGTGTTAGTGATTACTCAACAGCTGGTACTTGGAGAAGTTGCTTTCAGATTACTTGCTGTCACACTTCTGCTCATGCTTTTCTTTATCGGTGGATCAAGATTTGCCTGGAGACTTTTCAGAGACCGGGTGATCAGCCAGAGGGTCAATAAAAAGAGAACGCTCATTATCGGTGCAGGGTCAGCGGGGACGATGATTGCCAGGCAGTTAAAACATAATAGAGATTGCGACATGCTTCCAGTTGCATTTATAGATGATAATGTGAGGAAGCAGCAGCTCGATATTATGGATATCCCGGTTGCAGGAAGAGTTGAAGATATCGAAAAAACAGTGAGTGAATATCGGATCGATAATATTATTATCGCAATTCCTTCCTTAAGTAAGAAGCAATTGAACCGAATCTTTCAGGAGTGCTCTAAAACGGATGCCGATACAAAAATTCTTCCGATGATTGAAGATCTGGTCAGTGGAAAAGTATCAGTGCACGAGGCAAGGGACGTTCAGGTCGAGGATTTACTTGGACGGGAGCCAGTTGAACTGGATCTCAAACAAATTTCTGAAAAACTGAAACATAAAACGGTTTTAGTCACAGGTGCAGGAGGATCAATTGGATCTGAAATTGTCCGTCAGGTAAGCCGCTTTGAACCGAAAACGATTGTCTTACTCGGACACGGTGAAAATAGTATCTATAAAATTCATATGGAGCTCCAGCCTCTTTTAAAAGACTCTGAGATTCAGCTTCACGCAGAAATTGCAGATATCCAGGATTATAAGAAAATGGTAACAGTCATGAGTGAATATCAGCCGGACATCATCTACCATGCAGCCGCTCACAAGCATGTACCGCTTATGGAACAGAATCCGGAAGAAGCGATAAAAAATAATCTGATCGGTACAAAGAACGTTGCCATGGCTGCTCATCAGGCAGGTGTACAAACCTTTATTATGGTGTCGACTGATAAGGCCGTGAACCCGACCAGCGTCATGGGCGCAACTAAACGACTGTCTGAAATGGTTGTACAGTATATGAATCAAGTGAGTGAGACCACCTTTGCAGCAGTAAGGTTTGGAAATGTGTTAGGAAGTAGAGGGAGCGTAATTCCTCATTTTAAAAGACAGATTGAACAGGGCGGACCCATTACAGTAACACATCCTGATATGGTTAGATACTTTATGACGATTCCTGAAGCATCAAGGCTTGTGATTCAGGCGGGAGCTCTGGCTAAAGGTGGAGAGATCTTTGTACTCGACATGGGAGAGCCTGTGAAGATTGTCGACTTGGCTCGGAACATGATCAAACTATCCGGTTATCAATATGAAGAAATCGGTATAGAGTTCATTGGTATGAGACCGGGTGAAAAGCTTTACGAGGAGTTGCTAAATGAAGCTGAGGTGAGCCAAGAGCAGGTATATCCAAAAATATATATCGGAAACACATCATCGCTTTATATGGATGAAATTAATCAGCTGACAGAAGCCTATGACAAGATGAATGCCGATCAAATCAGGGAATTCGTATTGGAGCTTGCAAATAGAAGAGAGAAAATCATTAAAATTACAGGATAAGGGAGTGTTTATTGAATGAGAGTAAGAAAAGCTATTATTCCGGCTGCAGGTCTTGGTACGAGGTTTCTTCCGGCAACTAAAGCAATGCCAAAAGAGATGCTGCCAATTGTAGATAAGCCAACGATTCAATACATTGTGGAAGAAGCAATTGAAGCGGGTATTGAAGATATTATTATTGTTACAGGTAAAGGGAAGCGCGCAATTGAAGATCATTTTGATCATTCATTTGAACTCGAACAGAATCTATACGATAAAGGAAAGTTTGAATTACTCGATGCAGTACAGCATTCATCACGAATGGTAGACATTCACTATATTCGTCAGAAGGAGCCAAAAGGACTGGGGCATGCAATCTGGTGTGCAAGAAAGTTCATTGGAGACGAGCCTTTTGCCGTATTACTTGGTGATGATATCGTTCAAGCCGAAAAGCCGTGCCTGAAGCAGCTCATTGATCAGTTCAACCGCTACCGGTCATCGATTATCGGTGTACAGCCGGTTAAAGAAGATGAAGTATCCAGATATGGGATCGTAGACGGGGAACAAATGAACGAACGGCTCTATCAGGTAAGAGAGCTGGTCGAAAAGCCGTCAAAAGAAGAAGCACCATCCAATCTTGCTATCCTCGGCCGGTATATTCTAACACCGGGCATTATGAAGCTGCTTGAAAATCAGAAGCCAGGCGCTGGTGATGAGATTCAATTAACAGATGCTATTGCAGCGCTCAATGAAGCTGAAGCTGTATATGCCTATCATTTTGAAGGCAAAAGGTATGATGTCGGTGAGAAGATGGGCTTTATTCAGACGACCATTGAATTTGCGCTGCAAAGACCTGAATTAAAAAACCAGCTTACAGAATACTTAAAGGAAGTACTCGATCGAAATCTGACAACAGGATAGGAGCGGTAGACAATGAATAAAAAAATTCTATTTTGCGCAACCGTGGACTATCATTTCAAGGCATTTCACCTTCCCTATATGAAGTGGTTCAAGGAGCAGGGATGGGAGGTTCACGTTGCAGCAGCAGGACAGATGCACTTACCCTTTACGGACCATAAGCATGAGTTATCCATATCAAGATCTCCGGTTTCAAGCGGAAATGTTAAAGCTTATCAGCAATTAAAATCATTGATGAGTCAATATGATTACGATCTTATTCACTGCCACACACCGGTTGGAGGAATACTGGGAAGGCTTGCGGGAATGGCATTCAGGAAAAAAGGTACAAAGGTATTATACACAGCTCACGGATACCACTTCTGCAAAGGTGCACCGGTTATGAACTGGCTGGTCTATTATCCGATTGAATGGGTCATGTCTTACGTAACGGACGGACTGGTTACAATTAATCAGGAGGACTACCATCTATCAAGAACAAAGCTGCACGCTTCTAAAATTGTGAGGGTACATGGTGTTGGAGTAGATACTGTAAAATACGCGCCTGTCAGTTCCAATGAAAGAAAGAATCTCAAGCAATCATGCGGATACAACCCGGATGATTTTTTATTATTTTATGCAGCTGAATTTAACCGTAATAAAAATCAGCAGTTTCTGATTAATGCGTTCAGCCGAATCCAAAAACACATACCAGATGCAAAGCTTCTGCTGGCAGGTGAAGGCGCTTTGCTGAAAGAATGCAAATCACTTTCAGCAGAACTTGGAGTGGAGAAAGACGTTCATTTCCTTGGATTCAGAGAAGATATTCCGGAGCTGTTAAAAGCCTGTGACCTCGGTGTTGCCTCTAGTCTGAGAGAAGGTCTGCCGGTTAACGTAATGGAAATGATGGCAACCGGCTTACCGGTCGTGGCAGTGAAAAACAGAGGACATAACGAACTAATCGAATCCGGTAAAACAGGCTGGCTGACAGAAACTGATGATGTAAAAGGGTTCAGTGATAAAATCATTTATCTTCATAAAGAAGCCGGTCGAAGAGAACTTCTCGGTTTTAATGCAAGAGAGAAAATCGTGAGTGTCTACAGTCTTCAGCGGGTTCTACAGGAAAAGACAAATCTTTATAAAGGATTTATGCAGGAAACGGAGGCGTTCGAATGGATCGCCCGTTAAGAGTATTACATGCAGTCGTCAACATGAATCGTGGTGGAGCCGAGACGATGATTATGAACCTTTATAGAAACATCGACCGGACAAAAATCCAGTTTGATTTCCTGACATCTAAAGCAGGTGTTTTTGATGAAGAAATCAGACAGATGGGTGGCCGTATTCACCGGATTCCCTACGTAACTGAAGCCGGACCTGTACGGTACTTTTTTTTACTTAAAACGTTCTTTAATGAGAACGATTATACAATTGTACATGCTCACATGGATAAAATGAGTGGGCAGGTACTGGCGGCTGCTAAGCAGGCTGGGGTGCCGGTCAGAATTGCTCATAGTCACAATACAAGCAGTGAGGGTTCTGTTCCGGTAAAGCTTTATAAGCAGTTTACTGGCAGTCTTATTGGTCCTTCAGCAACTCACCTTTTTGCTTGTTCAGAAGAAGCGGGAAAATGGTTATTTGGTAAAAAGCACGCAGAAGCAGCTCTGATGAAAAATGGAATTGAAGCTCAAAAGTTCTTTTACTCTGACATCGTGAGAAACAGACTTCGTGAGCAGTTAGGGTTTGAGAAAGAAGATATCATCCTTGGCCATATCGGACGTTTTCAAAAACAAAAAAATCATTCGTTTTTGATTGAAACATTCGAACGATTGTTGCAACAGCATAAAAAAGTTTATTTACTTCTGATTGGGGACGGAGAGTATAAAGATCGGATTTATGAACAAGTCCGAATCAAAGGGATTGCGCAGCATGTTCATTTCCTCGGCGTCAGAGAGGATATACATGAATTGTTGCAGGTAATTGATCTATTCGTTTTTCCGTCATTACACGAAGGGCTGCCGCTAACATTAATTGAAGCGCAAAGTGCCGGAGTGCCTTGTCTTGTGTCAGATCAAATAACAAAAGAAGTAGACTTGAAACTCAATCTGGTGACATTCCTTCCGATCCATGATCATGAATTATGGGTTAGGAAAATTAAGCGTTTGACGGGCTCAACAGCAGAACGCAGATCAGAGCCTGAAGCGATCAGGGCTCACGGATACGACATTCATACAACTGCTGATGGAACGCAAAAAAATTATTTGCTACTCGGAGGTGTGGAATGAAAACACTGACCGTTTTTACTCCAACCTATAACCGTGCCTATTGTCTTGAAAGAGTGTATCTCAGTCTGAAAGATCAGCAGAATAAAGATTTCATCTGGTTAATCATTGATGACGGTTCTACAGATCACACAGCAGAGCTCGTAGACAGTTGGAAAGAAGAAGATAAAGTACTGATCAACTACTTTTATCAAGAAAACCAGGGCATGCATGGCGCTCATAACACAGCTTACAGACTGATGAAAACTGAACTGAATGTATGCATCGATTCTGATGATGAAATGGGTGAAGATGCAGTTGAGAAAATCATCTCATTCTGGAAGAGGTACGGAGGTAATCATGTGAGTGGCATTATCGGTCTTGACGCATTCAGAGATGGTTCAATTATCGGGACGGAGCTGCCACAGCACGTTAAGACTTCTACATTATTTGATCTGTACAGCAAACATAAGGTGCGGGGAGATAAAAAGCTTGTTTATCGGACCGAGCTTACCCTTCAATATCCTTATCCGTTGTTCGAAGGTGAAAAATATGTTGGTCTTGCTTATAAATATTATTGTCTCGATCAGCAATATCCATTACTTATCATGAATGAGATTTTATGCAAAGTGGAGTATCTGGAGGATGGTTCAACTTCTAATATGTATAAACAGTATATGAAAAACCCAAAAGGCTTTGCTTTCTACAGAAAAGAACTGATGAAGCTGCCAAGTGGGAATGTATTTTTCAAATTTCGGCAGGCCATTCATTATGTATCAAGCAGCCTGATCAGTAACGATAAACAGTTCCTGAAAGAAACGCCGAGAAAAGCCATGACGTGGATGGCCCTTCCTTTTGGGTATCTGCTAACGGTTTATTTAAAAAAGAAAACCGCACATTTAAATTAAACAGTTGGAGGTGAGACTGGCATGACGGTATTTTGGCTGACATTACTTACAGTCTTTATACTTGGGTTTTTCGCAAGGTATGCGGCAGTACCTGCAGGGCATAGCTTTTACCCGGTACCCATGATTCCGAATCGTTTTCTGATCGCCATGGCTGGTCTCATACTTGCGCTCGTGTCAGGTCTCAGATCCAATATTGGTGATACTTTTAACTATAAAGATATTTATGAAAGAAATGATTTTACCTGGGAGTATATATTCAGCGAAAAAGATTATGCTTTCGGAATTCTTCAGCGGTATTTGAAAATGATATCAGAGGACCCGCAGATTCTATTGTTTACAACGGGTGTGATCACCAACATATTAATTGTTTTGGTTTTATTTAAGTACTCCAGAATGATCGAAGTCAGCTTATTTGTTTATATCACAGGCGGTTTTTACCTGGTATCGATGAACGGAATACGTCAGACACTTGCAGCAGCCATCATGTTTACGGCAACAAAATTTTTAATCGAACGCAAATTTATTCCATATGCTCTGATCGTCGTGTTCGCATCCTTTTTCCATCAGAGTGCGCTTGTCATGCTTCCCATTTACTTCATTGTAGGAGCCAGGGCATGGTCAAAAGCAACGGTGGGATTAATCCTGATTGCGATTGTGATTGTATTAGGATTTGAACAGTTCACATCAGTTTTATTTTCAGCAATTGATGACACGCAGTATGCGGACTACAAAGATTTCAATGAAGGTGGTGCAAATGTTCTGCGGGTAGCAGTTGCTCTGCCGCCTCTGATCATTGCCTACCTTGCCAGAGGAAAGTTAAGGAATGTGATGTATGGAAGTGACGTTATTATTAATATGACGCTGCTTGGACTCGTGTTTCTAATTGTTTCTACACAAAGCTGGATCTTTGCAAGATTCTCACTTTACTTTAATTTATATCAATTGATCTTACTTTCATGGGCCATTACACTATTCCGACCGAAAGATCAGAAGCTGATTTATTTTGCAGTCCTTTGCTGTTACTTACTTTATTACTACTATGAAAATGTTGTAAGCCTGGACATACTCTATAAGAGCAACTACATTCCATTCTGAACATCTTAGAAGGGATGTTTTTTATTTTGCGCTGTGTTAAAGACATACTTTGTATCTGCACAGCTGTTGATTGTGGCGGAAGGAGGGCGACTCCAGCAGGAAAAGCCGGACAGGTAAGACCCCACAGGCGAAGCCGAGGAGGCTTACCGCCGGCCCTGCGGAAAGCGTCCCTCCTGGAGCTGCAATTAACAGCCCACTTTGACACAGCATTATTTTTAAGGGAGGGGTTACATGCGTATTTTAGTCACTGGTGGAGCGGGCTATATCGGCAGTCATACCTGTATAGAGCTGATCGAAGCCGGACATGAGATCATTGTCGCTGATAATTTTTCAAACAGCAGTCCAGAATCATTAAAAAGGGTATCGGAGCTGACGGGAAAAATCTTTCCGGTGATCGAGCTTGATTTTAGAAACCGTAATGAGATTGAAGCACTTTTTAAGCAATTTGATATCCAGGGCGTGATTCATTTTGCAGCACTGAAAGCGGTAGGAGAGTCAGTCACTCATTCTCTTCTTTATTATCAGAATAATCTTATTTCATTGCTGAATCTGTTAGACGTGATGGATGATTATCAGGTTAGAAATATTGTCTTTAGCTCATCTGCTACAGTCTATGGCGCTGAAGGAACATCGCCTTTAAAAGAGACCGATCAGACTGGAGCTGTAAATCCATATGGAAGCACGAAGCTGATGGCTGAGAGAATTATTAAAGATCTTGCCACATCTTCAGAGCGGTGGAGAGCAGTGATTCTCAGGTACTTTAATCCGGTAGGCGCTCATGAAAGCGGACGAATTGGTGAAGATCCAAATGGTATACCAAATAATCTGATGCCCTATATTTCACAGGTTGCTACAGGGAAAAGAGCAGTGCTATCGGTTTTCGGTAGTGATTATCCAACCCGTGACGGAACCGGTATCAGAGATTATATTCACGTAACAGACCTTGCGACAGGTCACGTGAAAGCACTGGATTACATGCTCAAAAATAAAGGGGCACATGCCTTTAACCTTGGAACTGGAAAAGGCTTCAGCGTGCTGGAAATGGTCGCTGCATTTGAAAAAGCGAGTGGGCGTAAGGTGCCATACAGATTTACTGACAGAAGAGCTGGAGATATTGCAGTATGTTATGCCGATCCCACAAAAGCTGAAAAAGAACTTGGATGGAAAACAGTTAAAACAATTGATGATATGTGCCGTGATACCTGGAGATGGCAGCGACATAACCCGGATGGTTATCAGCAGCCGGCTGAGGTTCATAAGACAGAACGATCCGGTGCATAAGACTGGAGGGGAAAGAGATGAAGAGACTGATCGATCTGACTGCAGCATCTGTCGTATTCATCCTGCTAAGCCCATTATTTCTGACTTTATATGTGCTAATTAAAGTGAAGCTTGGATCTCCTGTGTTATTTAAACAGGAACGGGCTGGACTAAACGGAACGGCCTTCACACTTTATAAATTCAGAACCATGACTGCTGAGACAGATGGAAAAGGAGAGCTGCTGCCGGATGAAGAAAGGCTTACACCCTTTGGCAACCTGCTCAGAGAATTAAGCCTGGATGAATTACCTCAGCTCATCAATGTATTCAAAGGTGATATGAGCCTTGTCGGACCAAGGCCATTGCTCATAGAGTATCTCGCGTACTATACGCCGGAGCAAATGAAAAGGCATCTTGTAAAGCCCGGCATTACCGGATGGGCTCAAATCCATGGCCGTAATACCCTGAGCTGGGAAGAAAAGTTCAAGCTTGATACCTGGTATGTCAAGCACATCAGTACACGGCTTGATTTGAAAATCCTGTTGATGACAATCAAAAAAGTGGTCAAAAAAGAAGGAATCTCTCAGGAAGGCTATGCCACTGTTGAAAAGTTCAGCAGAAAAGAGGTGGCTAAATGAAGCTTGTGATTATCGGTGATGGCGGCCATGGGAAAGTCATCAAGGATATAGCAGAAGCAGCCGGCTGGAGCGTCTCAGCGATCCTGGATGACCGCTATAAAGAAGTGACTTTTGAGCGTGATGTATTGAAGGGTCCAGTGAGTGCAG
Source organism: Jeotgalibacillus malaysiensis (assembly GCA_000818095.1). Lineage (NCBI taxonomy): Bacteria > Bacillati > Bacillota > Bacilli > Caryophanales > Caryophanaceae > Jeotgalibacillus > Jeotgalibacillus malaysiensis. The sequence continues at coordinate 3,209,293 of CP009416.1, read as the reverse complement.
CACAGTACTTTATCGGAAAAGGAAATCAATTGATAATAGGGATTGGAAGTAACACAGTCAGACAGTCAATCGTTAATCAGCTGAACCTTGACGATGAACACTACGCTACGGTGATCCATCCATCAGCAGTGATCAGTAAACAGGCAGAAGTCAGAGCCGGCACAGTTTGTATGCCGCACACCGTCATTAATCAGGGGTCAGTAGTCGGGCGGCATGTGATCATCAATACAGGTGCAATCGTAGAGCATGATAACAAAATTGAACCCTTTGTTCATTTATCACCAAAAGCCACAATGACAGGTAATGTCACAATTGGTACCGGCACTCATGTTGGTGCTTCAGCGGTGGTCATTCCAGGGATCATCGTTGGTGAATGGTCAACAGTTGGAGCAGGTGCAGTGATCATACGCAACACAGGTAATTATGAAACAGTCGTTGGCAATCCAGGGAGGGTTGTGAAGACATATACACCAATTCAGTTAAACGGATAAGGAGGAACTTTCATTGGCACAAAAAATATTCTTATCACCTCCGCATATGACCGGCCAGGAAGAAGCGTATATAGAAGAAGCGTTCCGCACAAATTGGATCGCACCGCTTGGACCGAATGTAGATGCATTTGAAAAAGAAGTGGCACAACTGATCGGTGTAAAAGCAGCGCTTGCTGTTCAGTCAGGCACAGCAGCGATCCACCTGGCGCTTGAACTGCTGGGTGTCGGGAAAGATGACATCGTTTTTTGCTCATCGCTGACATTCGTTGCAAGCGCTAACCCGATTTTATATCAGGGTGCTGTACCGGTTTTTATTGATTCAGAACCGGACACGTGGAACATGTCACCTGAAGCGCTTGAAAGAGCCTTGAAAGAAGCAGCTCAGCTGAACAGGCTGCCAAAGGCGATTATCATTGTTCATTTATACGGACAACCGGCAAAAATGAATGCATTAAAAAAGCTTGCGGATCAATACGAAGTACCAATTGTTGAAGATGCTGCTGAATCACTTGGGTCAATGTATGAATTAAAATCAAGTGGAACACATGGCGCGTTTGGCATTTATTCCTTTAACGGAAATAAAATCATTACTACATCAGGTGGCGGTATGCTGGTGTCAGATAATGAAATTGCAATAGAGCGGGCAAGATTTTTCGCCACACAGGCGAAGGATCCGGCACCATATTATCAGCATTCCTTGAAAGGGTATAACTACCGGATGAGTAATGTCCTGGCGGGTGTAGGGCGCGCTCAGCTGAAAGCGCTGGATCAAAGAGTAACCGCAAGAAGAGAAGTTTATAAGCGATACGAGCAGGCTTTAAAGGACCTTGACCTGATCATGATGCCTGAATTACAGGGAACAAGATCCAACCGGTGGCTTACAGCTTTCACCATCAAAAGAGAAAGCAATCTTCTACCTGAAGATCTCATTCATGCTCTCGAAGCTGAACAGATCGAATCAAGAAGAGTATGGAAACCGCTTCATTTACAGCCGCTTTTCAAGGAAGCCGCTTATTATTCTCATCGCAAGGGGGAAGATATTGCAGCAGATTTGTTTAAAAGAGGTGTCTGCCTGCCATCAGGCTCAAACCTCCAGCAGGAGGATCAGCATCGCGTAATTGAAACAATCAGACAGACGGCTGAATATGCCGTTGTGAATAAGAAAGTTCTTTAAATTATAAGAGACGAGGGAGCGATGATGATAGGTGAAAACATTTATAAAATCAGACGTGAAAAAGGACTGACGTTATCAGAGCTTGCTGACAGAGCAGGCGTATCAAAATCCTATCTCAGTAATATTGAGCGTAACCTGAAGCAGAATCCCTCTATTCAGGTGATTGAAAAGATCGCCAATGTACTCGAAGTAGATATGAAGCGGTTATTGAATGTTACAGAAGAGCGCCGGGGAAATAAAGAATGGAATGAATTCATCAATGAACTGGAAAGTCAGGGGATTAACAAAAGACAGCTTGAAGAATATCGCATGATTCTTGAATTTATTAAATGGAAAAATGAGCATCGCAACGGAACGGAATCCTGAAGTGGAAGAAGGGGTTGCAGTGAAAAGAATACTTCATATTACGGGGGCGATGAACAGAGGCGGGACTGAAACAATGCTCATGAATCTTTACAGAAAGCTCGATAAAACAAAGTGGCAATTTGATTTCGTCTCATACAGTAAAGATCATGCCGCATATGATAAAGAGATTCAGGCGATGGGAGGCCGGATTATTCATATCACTCATCCGGGGTCGCTGACTGAACATATAAAGGCAATCAAACATAACGGTCCCTATGAAGCTGTTCATGCGCATACATTATTTCAATGTGGTATTGCACTAGCGGCTGCAAAAATGGCCGGAGTGAAAAATAGAATTGCCCATGCACATACCACAATGGATCATGCAGATACATTCGTTAGAAAAACTTACATGCATGCAATGAGAAGAACGATTCTGATGCTATCAACAGAAAGGCTGGCCTGCAGCAAAGCAGCAGCAGTATATCTGTTTGGCAAAGAAGCGTCTTTTTTATTTTTACCAAATGCCATTCAATGGGAAGGTTTTCTTAAGAATGAAGCTGAAAGAGCTGAGCTGCGAAAAGAGCTCGGACTTGAACAGAGCTTTGTGGTTGGACATGCAGGCAGGTTTATTCCAGCTAAAAATCAGCAATTTCTAATTAAACTTTTTCCTGAAATAAAAAAGAGAAATCCGAATGCAAAATTACTGCTTGTCGGAGATGGAGATCTAAGAGGGGAACTTGAAAATCAGGTTCTGCAATCAGATTATGCAAAAGACATCACTTTTCTTGGTCTGAGAGAAGATATGGAAAGTGTCTTCCAAACGTTCGATGTATTTGCATTTCCGTCTATATATGAGGGACTGGGACTTGTCTTACTTGAAGCGCAGGCAGCCGGTAAAAAGTGTATTGTGTCAGAAGCAGTGCAGCCTGAAGCGGATTTAAAGCTTGGTTTAATCTCTACGGTTTCTCTGTCAGATGAGAAGCGCTGGGTCGAAGAAGTGCTTCACTCAGAGGCAGCACAGGTCAGCAAAACAGATATTGAACGGGCGTTTATCAATGAACGGTACAGTGTTCAGCAAGCCCTTGATCAGCTACTTAATATCTATCAAAGAGAGGAGACCCGCCATGAAAAAGCTGTTAATCGCTACGTATGACCTCGAAATTGGAGGAGTTGAGCGCAGTCTGATCAGCCTGCTTGAAAAGCTGGATTACAGCAGATTTCATGTAGATCTCCTTCTATACCGTCATCAGGGTGAATTTTTAACAATGCTGCCTGAATCAGTCACACTGCTTGAAGAGAACCGCTACTACCGGACCTTCAGGATGTCGATTAAAGAAACTGCTGTAAATGGACAGCTAAAGCTTGCAGTTGCAAGGACATTTGCCAAACTCCGGGCCTCTTTTTCTAAGGGGGATGAAAAAGGTGTCCGGCAAATGCAGTATATGTGGAAATACAGTACGCCATTTTTACCGGCACTCGAACAGACCTACGATGTTGCAATCAGTTACCTGTGGCCACACAACTTTGTAGCAGACAAAGTGCAGGCGGATATAAAAATAGCCTGGATTCACACAGATTTTTCATCCATCACAACTGATAAAAAAGAGGATTTAAAGGTTTGGTCATCCTACCAGTCAATCATTGCAATATCTGAAGAGTGCGCAAAAGCATTTGTCAGGATTTATCCTGAACTTACTGAAAAGGTCAAAATGATCGAGAACATTACATCTCCAGAAATGGTCAAGTCACTGGCAAATGAAGAAGCACCAGAAATACAGCCGGGCTTCAGCCTTGTAACCGTTGCGAGGCTGTCACATGCCAAGGGAATCGATCGGGCAGTTAAAGTACTGCATAGTCTGCACCAACAAGGGTTTAGTGATATCAAATGGTACATCGTCGGCTATGGCGGAGATGAAGAAATGATCCGGATGCTAATTAAGGAAAAAGGACTTGAGGATTCATTCATTTTACTTGGAAAGAAAATCAATCCATATCCTTATATGAGAAAAGCAGATCTCTACATCCAGCCTTCACGATATGAAGGAAAAGCAGTCACCGTGGGAGAAGCGCAGATTCTCGGGAAGCCGGTCATTATCACAAATTACCCGACAGCAGTCAGTCAGGTGAAGGATGGATATGATGGTGTGATTTGTGAGCAGTCTGAGGAAGGACTGACTAAAGCCATTATTTCTTTATACCAGCAGCCCGAAAAGAGAGCACAGCTTAGTCAAAATTGCCAAAACAGTAATTATCATAATGCAGCTGAACTTGAAAAACTGTATCAGCTCGTATAGGGGGAACAGCGATGAATCAGCCGGTTACCGTCAGTATTGTTGTTCCGGTCTACAAGGTTGAGCAGTATCTCCGGAAATGTCTGGACAGTATTCTGGAGCAGACTTACCCGCATCTTCAAATTATTATTGTAGATGATGGCTCACCGGACCGGAGCGGAGATATCGCAGATCAGTATGCAAAGCAGGATAGCAGAATCCAGGTGATTCATCAGGAGAATAAAGGACTTTCGGGTGCTAGAAATACGGGTATTCAGTATGCAACAGGTGAATATACAGTTTATCTGGACAGTGATGACTGGCTTGAGCAGTTTGCGATTGAAAAGCTTGTATGGCTTGCAGAGAAATACGAGGCAGATCTTGTCCAGTCAAATTTTTATTATGCCTATGAGCATGAGCAGCTGGTAGATTATCGTTATCAACAGGCTGATGACCGTCCCCTTTTGCTGAGTCGGGAGCAGGCAATTGAAGCACTTATTATCAATCAGAAGCTGAAAAACTTCGCATGGGGAAAGCTTTATAAAACGGAGCTCATCAAAGATATACCATTTCAGGAAGGCAGATTGTTTGAAGACGTTTTTTGGGCATATCTCGTCATTAAAAAAACTGAACGCGTGGTGCTTGATGCAGAGCCACTGTTTTACTATTTACAAAGAGAGACAAGCATTACAGCAGACTACTCACCAAGAAACCTTGATTTTATTAAAGGGTTGAAAGAGCGGCATCAATTGATTAAGACAGATTTTCCTAAACTCATTTCATTGTCTAATAAAGAGATTCTAAGGGCGACCTTACTGCATCATCAGCTGTTGTATTTTAACCGGGAAAAAGATCAGCAGGGTATTCATCGAGAGAAACTGGAGAGAAGTATCAAAGAAAATTACCAAACATTCGAAGGATCTGTTGAAGATGAGCCTGTATTGGCAAAGCAGTTGAAGTTTTTTTACAGACACCCTTCCCTTAATCTCGGCTTCTTATTAGTCAGAAAAAGTCTAAGAAGGGTAAGGTTGCTGCCTGCACCTGCGCGACTTGAACGCGTGAAAATAAAGAGGGGGTGACGGAGTGAATTTGAAACATGTAGCAATTAAATTAGTTTTGTACGTATTGCGTCTCTATCCGATTAAACAAAATCGGATTTTTTTTATGAGCTATTATGGACAACAGTATGGTGGGAACCCCAAGTATATTAGTGATTATTTCATCAAAAATGACCGTTTTCAGCGATTCGATCTCGTGTGGGGTGTATCAAAAACCACTGAATTTATACTGCCGCCAAGAATTAAAAAAGTCCGACTGTTTTCATTTAAAACGTTAAGAATGCTTGCCACCTCAAAGGTCATTATTACGAATTACCGTTTACCTGATTACTTTATTAAGCGGGAAGGTCAGCACTACATTCAGACGTGGCACAGCTCACTGAGACTGAAAAAGGTCGAAAAAGATGCAGAAGCTGCACTGCCTGCAAGTTACGTAAAAATGGCGAAAAGAGATTCAAAGCATACAGACCTGATTCTTTCAGGAAGCAGGTTCAGCACTGAAACAATCAGGCGTGCATTCTGGTATAAAGGTGACATTCTTGAGTCAGGTATGCCAAGAAATGACATGTTATTGCAACAAAACGAATTGAAAAAGAAAGAAATTAAACTTCAAATAGGCGCAAGCAATGAAGCAAAGCTTTTACTTTATGCACCGACCTTCAGAAAAACATTCAAAGCTGAAGACTATAAACTGGATTATTCAATGATTCAACACATTATGGAGCAGAAAACGGGTGATAAGTGGACAATTCTGGTCAGACTGCATCCGCATTTGATTCAGCACTCTAAGGACATCCTTTCAGGGAAAGATGTCATAGATGCTACAGCTTACCCGGATATTCAGGAGCTGCTCGCAGTAGCAGATATATGTATAACTGATTATTCTTCACTCATGTTCGATTATATGATCACGAAAAAACCATGCTTCCTCTTCGTGCCGGATCTTGAAACGTATAAAAAGGATGACAGAGGACTATATTTCACACCTGAAGAGCTACCGTTTCCAATTTTTAAAAAAGCAGAGGATCTACTCGGACTTCTTCAAGAATTCGATCAAAATCAATACAGAAAAAAAGTCCAGCAGTTTACTGACAGCGTCGGATCTTATGATGATGGAACCGCAGCCAGACAGGTGTACGAGCATATCGATAATATCTGCTTTCGGGCAAAAAGGAGCGAATGGAATGAAGCCATATAGCATTGGATATACAACAGGGGTATTTGATCTGTTTCACGTAGGACACTTAAACATTTTGAGAAAAGCGAAAGAGCACTGCGATTATCTAATCGTTGGTGTCAGCACTGATGAGCTTGTAAAACAATATAAAAAGAAAACGCCTGTGATCAGCTTTGAAGATCGTGTCGCAATCGTGGAAAGCATCAAATATGTAGATGAAGTCGTCCCTCAGGTATCACGTGATAAAGTAGCGGCCTGGCAGGAGCTGAGATTTGATGCCATGTTCGTAGGGGATGACTGGAAGGGCAGTAATCTCTTTACGAAGACAGAGCGGATGTTTCATGAGCTGGGGGTTGAGGTTGTTTATTTTCCGTATACGGCGAACATATCTACAACACAAGTTAAAAACAAGGTGAAAATATTAACTTAAGAGAGGTTATGAAGATGAAGAAAAAACTTTTTTTTACAATAGATTCTTTAGCATGTGCAGGGGCTGAGAAAAGTTTAATTACTTTACTGAATAAGATTGACTACAGTCGCTTTGAAGTCGATTTACTTTTATTTTCAAGAGGAGGAGAACTTGAACCGCTTATTCCAAAAGAGGTTAATGTTATGAAACAACTAAACTATTTTCTAAAGGCTGGAACACCAATTATACAATCAATAAAAGAAGTGAAAAATAAAGAAGACTTACTTCATTTAAGATCAAGAATCAGTTACTCACTTAAAATGAGAGTTTTCCAAGGGGGAAATATTAAGAAAGCAAGATTATTTTGGAATTCTTCTTCATCCACCATTGAGCAAATTAACAATGAATATGATATAGCAATTGCTTATGCGCAGGGCGCACCTACATTCTTTGTTGTTGATAAAGTTATAGCAAGAAAAAAGATAGTATGGGTTAATGCAATTTATGAGCTTGAGAGCAAAGAAAAAGTTTTTCAAAAGCCATTTTATGATTCAGTAGATGCAATTGTTACAGTGTCTGATGCAGCTATGAACGCTTTTATGCAAAATTACCCTGAGTATAAAAATAAAATAAAAGTAATTTATGATTTGATAGATGCAGAAATCATAAACACAATGGCGGATAAAGAAATAATGCTTGCAAAAAAGAATGAAATAACGATTTTGACGATTGGAAGATTATCTAAACTGAAAGGTTTTGATCTTGCAATAGATGCATGTGAGATATTAATGAAAAAAGGGCATAATTTCAAATGGTATGTATTGGGGAAAGGTCCTTTGAAATTAGAAATTGAAGAAGTGATTCTGCGTAAAGGTTTGAAAGATCACTTTGTTTTGCTTGGTGTTGATCCTAACCCTTATCCTTATATTAAAAAAGCAGATATTTATGTTCAGACATCAAGAGATGAAGGGTTTGGTTTAGCAATTGCTGAAGCAAGGATGTTAAATACTCCAGTCGTCTCGACAAATTTTCAAACCGCATATGATCAAATTATTGACAGGCATAATGGTTTAATTTCAAAAATGAACGGAGCAGATATAGCTGATAAGATCTCATTGCTAATAGAAGATCCGATTTTAAGAAACACAATCATTAACAATCTTAAAAAAGAAAAAAAGGGAAACGCTGAAGAGTTGATTAAAATATATGACCTAATCGCTGAATGAGAGGAGATGAAGATGTTGAAGAAGGAAGTAATTATTATGGGAATTTCAATGGAAGTAGGAGGAACTGAAAAGGCACTATTAAATTATTTGAACGAGTTTGATCCTAGTGAATATAATATTACGCTCCTATTACTCCAGGCAAAAGGACAGTTGATGAAGATGCTTCCTTCTAATATCAGCATAAAAGAATTAACAGAATATCGAAATGAAATCCGATATTACCATAATAGCTTTAAGAAAAACTTGCTGTATTTATGGGATAAAAAAGACTATAGAAGTCTTTTACGATATACATCTAATAAAGTTATTCAAAAAATCGCAAACAATAATTTATATATCCTAGAGCAAGTAGCTGGAAATCTCGGTAAGGAACTTAAAAAGTATAATATAGCTGTAGCATTTGCAGGGCCTATGGATTTTATAACTTATTACGTTCTGAAAAAAATTAATGCTGATAAAAAAATACAATTTATTCATTTTGATATAGATCACATTCAATTCAATCGTTATTTAGTTCAAACACTATACCCTGATTTTGATGAAATAAAAATTGTATCCAAACAGGGGAAACATAAATTCGAAAAAAAATTTCCTGAGTTATCGAATATCACTAAATTATGGAATACCACTATTAATGTAACTGATTTAAAAAAACAAGCGCTTGAGGGTGGGTTTCACGATAAGTTTAAAGGTATTCGAATCTTAACTGTAGGAAGGTTAACATACGAAAAAGGACAGGATATTGCACTTCAGCTTCTTTATAAGTTGATCTATCAACAAAATTTACCAGTTAAATGGTATTTTGTAGGTGATGGAGAAGAGAAGGTTAAATTAAAAGAGATGGCAAAAACACTTCAATTAGAAGAACATATTGAATTCCTTGGTACACAATTAAATCCTTATCCTTATTTTAACGACTGCGATGTTTATATTCAGCTTTCAAGACATGAAGGGTACTGCATCACACTTGCTGAGGCTATTACATTCGAAAAACCAATCATTACAACTGATTTCACCGGGTCAAAGGAACAATTAATAAACTATCCGAATTCACTTATCTTAAATAAGGATGATGACATGGTAACTCAAGTTTCCCAGTTTGTATCTGAAGTGTTAATAAAAAAGCAATATAGCGTATCTTAAAGGAGCGATAGGTATGATGAGGCAATCATTAAAGAAAATTATCGGATTGTTTACTAAAAAAGAAAAAAAGAAATTTTATTTTCTGTTATTTATGATGATCGTTGCTGCATTTTTTGAAACACTAGGAATAGGTTTAATTATCCCTCTTATCGGAATCATAACAGATCCAGCGATTGTCGAAGAGAATGCTGTACTTAGTTGGATATATCAGCAGTTTGGCTTTCAAAGTTATGAGTTTTTTGTGCTTGCTTCAGTCGGTTTTATGTTAAGTGTGTTCTTTGGAAAGAATCTGTACCTTTTACTTTATCAATATTTTCAATTCAAAATGATCCTTAATTTTCAAGTTAAACTTTCTAAAAACTTATTTAAAAATTATTTAACAAAGCCGTATACTTTCCATTTGCAAAGAAATACTTCTATTCTTCTGAGAAATGTTAATGAAGAAGTTCCAAAGGTACTTCAAGGAATTTTGTTGTCATCCTTTCAATTGGCCACAGAAGCACTTGTTATTATTTGTATTCTCTCTTTATTATTGTATACTTCTCCAGTCGCGACCATTGCAGCAGGAATTTTACTAGGTGGAAGCATGATAATTTTTCACTTTACATTTCGCCAAAAAATCTCAAGTCTTGGTAAAGAGCAACAGATAGTAAATGGTAGTTTGATTCAATGGGTTAATCAAGGACTAGGTGCTGCAAAAGAAGTTAAAGTATCTGGTCGTGAAGGTTTTTTTGTAAGTAAATATCGGGAACAAAGTAAAATAAAAGCGTCTAATAGTTTGTATATGAAAGTTTTAGAACAGGTGCCAAGACTTTTTATAGAGAGTATGTTAGTAGCGGTTGTTCTTGTGACATTGTTAATTATCGTGTTTCAGGGTAAAAATACTGCAGAACTAATTTCAATAATGGCATTATTTGCTATGGCGGCCTTCAGACTAATGCCTTCAATCACAAGAGTTGTTGCTTTGATTGCTACGATCAGGTATAGTCAGCCCGCATTAGATGCAATATACGACGATTTAAAACAGTTTGGAACCGAAGATATACAAAAACATAATAAAAAGCAGGAAGTCAATAAATCATCTTTTAAACACATTACGCTAAATAATGTGTTTTTTTCGTATCCCGATCAAGCTGCTCCAACTATACAGGGAGTTTCATTAGAAATCTTAAGAGGGCAATCAGTAGCATTTATTGGTACATCTGGCGCAGGGAAAACAACAATAGTAGATATCATGCTTGGATTGTTAGAACCATTTAAAGGAGAGGTGAAAGTAAATCAGCATCAATTATCAAAACAAATATCGTATTGGCAAAAGAATATTGGTTATATTCCACAATTCATTTTTTTATCGGATGACACGATTCGTGCAAATGTTGCATTTGGCCTTCCCGAAAAAGATGTGAGTGATGAAATGGTTTGGAACGCATTGGAAAAATCACAGCTGAAAGAGTTTGTTTTAAGTTTGCCAGAAGGTCTAGATACTTCTGTTGGTGAGCGTGGAGTAAGATTGTCAGGTGGTCAAAGACAAAGAATAGGTATAGCAAGAGCTTTATACCATGATCCCGAAATTTTGTTTATGGATGAAGCAACGTCAGCACTTGATCATAATACTGAGAAAGAAATTATGAAGTCTATTGATTTACTGAAAGGAGATAAAACAATTATTATTATTGCTCATCGTTTATCTACGATTGAAAATTGTGATGTGATTTTTACAATGGAAAAAGGCCATCTAAAGCACGTGCAGGATAAACGGAAAAAGGTAAGTGTATAGATGAAAACGAATGTTACCTGTGTTCCTATAAGAGAAAATTTTTATATTACAGCGAATTTCAGTGTATACAAACTATTAAAGACATTATGGTTGAAAGGGAATGCGTTGGAAGATCTTTATTTACAAGGAAGGTTTCCCATCCATAATTCTAATGCAGTAAAAGTCTTTAGAATTGCTCAAATAGGGTGGAAATATAAAAAAATAACGAAGAGCCCATTAACTCTAGATGTTGATAATCAAAAAGAATTAATTATTTTAAGGTTAAAAAACAATTCCTACAAATGCATTGATCTAGAAGCAGGATATATCTGTTGTTTACCGTATGATACTGAGTTTGATGCGATTTTACTAGAGAATTTAAAAGAGCTGGACTTTTATCAAATGCCTAAGATTTTAGAGATTAAAAAAGGATCCTATTATAAAGAGCAGTATATAAACAAAAAATTGTTTAAAACAGAACCTGAAAAGTGGGAGAAATATAAAAAATTAATTTATCAAAGCTTTGATGACTTACACCTGAAAAAAATGAATGAAAAAATGGACTCTTATGTTTATTCTGATGCCTTAGTTAGAGATATAGAGTCCCAATTAAAACATTTTGCACATTTAAGCAACGAAGTAGAAAAGATTAAAGAAATGATGGATTTTGTGAAGAAATCAATAACTGATCAAAAAATTTATATTAATTATTCTCACGGAGATGCATGGGTAGGAAATATTATAAGAAATAAAAAATCTATTTCTTTAATTGACTGGCATGACTTTGGTAATCGTTCTATTTTTTTCGACCATATAACTTCTATATATTCAGTCGTTAAAATTAATACTCAAAACAAACAGTGGAATGGTACAGGCTCAAGAAGTATTGATAAAGAATTAAATCAATTGTCAAACATCTATTCCATTCCTATTGAAAAAATCAAAGTCTACCACTTTCTATTCATGCTCGAGTTAATAATCAGCAGACTTAAATACAAAGATGAGATAGGAGATGAAGCATTGAAAATTGCTTTCGATTGGACAGAAAAATTCAAACAAGTGCTAAAAGGAGAGTGTCAAATTTGAAAAAAATCAGTGTCATTATACCGATATACAACCGTGAAAAATACTTAAGTGAATGTTTAACATCTGTTATAAATCAATCATATTCAAATTTAGAGATTATACTAGTTGACGATGGTTCAACAGATCAATCGTTAGAAATTATCCAACGATTTAGTAAACAAGATGACCGTATTAAATATTATACGCAAAACAATCAAGGCGTCGCTTCTGCCAGAAACAGTGGCTTAAAAATGGTAACTGGCGACTTTATTACGTTTGTAGACAGTGATGATTGGGTTGTCAATAATATGTACGAAAAGCTTATGGGAATTCAAGTTGAATCTGATGCAGATATTGTGGTTTGTAATATGACATCTAAAATCGAGAAATTAAACGGGTACAATTCAACAAATTATATGACTTATGGCAAAATAAAAGCTGTTAAAAGTTTATATACTGAGTCCCGGTTCAATTTTTGTTTAATGAATAAACTATTTAAAAAACATATCTTCAATCACATTAAATTTCCTGAAAATAGGGATTATGAAGATGCTGCGGTTATGTATAAGTTATTGCTGAATGCAGATACGATTGTTCACTTTGATACTTTTTTATACTTTTATCGAACAGAAAATGAAAGTATAACGAGAAGTGGTTTTTCAAGTAAAAGAATAGATGTATTAATCAACTATGATGAAACAATAGAGTATTTGAAGAAAATAGCTCCTGAATTAATACCCATTATCAATGTAGATTTTTATTATACACTTAGAAACCTCATGATTGACTATTTAAATAGTGATTATGAAAAACAGGAAACTTTGCAGAAAATCCAAAAATATATGAAAAAGCTATATAGAAATTCAGGTTTCGATAAGTTATCTTCAAAAGAAAAGGTATTCGGCTGGAGCATTATATTATTCCCTAAAGCAAGCAAGAGCGCATACTTTTTACGGAAAAAGGTGGGGTAATCATGAAAATTAGTGTAGTGGTTCCTGTATATAATCCAGGTGTGAAGTTTAAAAAGTGTGTTAAGTCCATACTCAATCAATCGCATACAGATTTAGAGTTAATTTTGGTAAATGACGGGTCTACAGATGGATCAGCAGAGTTGATAGATGATTTTTCAAGAAAAGATTTTAGAGTGAAGGCATTTCATAAATCTAATGAAGGTACTATCCCTACCCGTAGAAAAGGAATTGAATTGGCCGCTTCAGAGTTTGTTACATTTGTTGATTCTGATGACTGGATTCATCCAAAAATGCTTGAGATTTTCGCTAACGAACTTAAGCAGTCAGAATACGATGTTGTTGTGTGCAACACGTTTAGAGTACTTGGAGAAGGGAGACTCGTTAAACAGCGGAATAATGGCTGGTATTTTGATGAAGATAAAGTATATGAAGGGGAAGAAATTAAAAAAGATATTATTACTGCTTACTTTCACGGGCATCCTTTTCCCGCTGCCTTACATGGGAAAATCTATAGAAGAGATTTGCTTTTACAGCACGATAACCTCTTAAAAGGATTTACCATCTTAGGAGACGATCTATTCTATAACATGGAAATACTTCTTCATTCCAAAAAAATAAAAGTATTAAAAGAACCATTATACTATTATCGTCTAGGTGGTACTACAAGCAAGTATATGCCGAATTTATTCAATGATGTAGTCCGAGGCTATGAAGTTCAAAAACAAGTGGCACATCAATATTACCAAGACTCTCTTCAAAGTCAGTTGAATGGATCGAGTATTATGCTCATTAATATGTTAAACAGAACGGTCTATGGTCTATTTTTAGGTTCACTGAGTCAAAAAGAAATAATGAATGAAATTAACAAGTACTTATCTAACAAATATATTCAGGAAGCCACTATAAATCAGGGGGTTAAGAAATTTTTTCCAGAGGAACTAAAAAAGGCACTCGAGGAAAAAGACAGTACTTATTTTTATAGAATAGGACAGGCTTATTATAGAAAGAAATATCTAAAGCATAGAGTTATGAAAATGATCGATAAAATTCCCGTTAGTTAAGGAGGGCTATACAGTGGTGCAGATGAGCATTGTAGTACCTGTTTATAATGCCGGAAAAAAACTAGAGAAATGTATTTTGTCTTTAATTGCACAGGATATGAAAGAGCTTGAGATTATTTTAGTAAATGACGGATCCACGGATAAGAGCCTGAATATATGCAAAAAATATGCGAAGCAAGATGGAAGAATAAAGATTATTAATAAAAACAATGAAGGGAGCATCAAGACAAGAAGAAGAGGTGTCATTGAAGCGTCTTCTAAGTATGTGATGTTTGTAGATGCAGATGACTGGGTGGATCATTCTATATGCACAAAGTTATATGAACAAATGGTGCTAGAAGACGCAGACGTAGTGGTTTGTAATACTTATAAGGTTTTTGACAATGCTGCTATCATAAAAAAGTCGAATAATAGTCATTTTTTTGATGTGAAAAAGGTATACAATGACCATGAAGTGCGTGAAAAGCTTGCTGCTGCTTATTTTCACGGACATCCTTTTCCAGCGTCGTTATTTGCTAAATTATATAAAAAGGAATTACTTCTGGATTCAGGGAAGTACTTAGACTCCATAATCTTTCTTGGAGAAGATTTATACTATAATATCGAAGTTTTGCTTCATTCAAAAAAAGTTGTCACCATACCCGAATCTCTTTATTATTACAGAGCAGGGGGGTTAACTAGTAAGTATATGTCATATTTATTTGATGATATGGTAAGTGGATATATAATTCAAAAAGAAATAATAAATGAATATTTTCATGATGACCAACACCATTATAACGGCATTTCTATTATGCTGCTTAATACCTTTAAGACGTGTTTAAGTAATTTATATAAAAATGAAGCTTATAAAAGCACTCCTATAAGGCAAGCGGTTATTGGAGGTTATCTAGATAATCCTACAATAAAGGAAGCATTAAAAAACAAGTCGGTGCAGACTTATTTTGATGCTTCTTTTTTATATGCCATTGAAAACAGAGATATTCAATATCTTGATCAGTTAGGTTGGAGATTATACAGGGCTGGCAGAAGCAAGCGCTATGTAATGAAGGTAATAGAAAAACTTGAAATTGTATAGGGGGAAAAATCATGAAAAGAATTCTAGTAGCTGGTGGAGCAGGTTTTATTGGCGTGCACTTAGTAAAGAAATTATTAGAGGAGGGCCACAAAGTAATTTGCGTTGACAATCTTATGACAGGTAGCAAGGATAATATTTATGCATTTCTAACTAACCCTAACTACAGTTTTATTGAACATGATGTAATTAATCCTATAGATGTGACTGGCAGAGTGGATGAGATTTATAACCTAGCGTGTCCGGCAAGCCCACCTTTATATCAAAAGGACCCTATACACACAATGAAAACAAGCGTACTTGGAGCAATCAATTTACTTGAATTAGCAAAAAAACATGATGCCAAAATACTTCAGGCGTCTACATCAGAAGTGTATGGAGATCCTTTACAGCATCCCCAGCCGGAAGGTTACTTTGGTAATGTTAATCCCGTTGGAACAAGAAGTTGTTATGATGAGGGGAAGCGCTGTGCTGAAACATTATTTATTGACTATCATCGTGCCCATCAGGTCAAAGTGAAAATAGTCAGGATCTTTAATACGTATGGACCTTATATGGATGTGAATGATGGAAGAGTAGTAAGTAATTTTATAAACCAGGCGATCAGAAACGAAGATATCACTATATATGGAAGTGGTAATCAAACCAGATCTTTTTGTTATGTGGAAGATTTGGTGAGGGGTTTTATTCTGATGATGAATTCATCTGATACAGTTATAGGTCCAATAAACCTTGGAAACCCTGTCGAATATTCGATTGATGATTTTGCAAAGAAAATTATTCGTATGACGGGATCACGTTCAGAGAGGATTTATCAGCCGTTACCATCAGATGACCCGCAGTTAAGAAAACCTAACATAGACCTTGCTAAAGCCATATTAAATTGGGAGCCTGAGATTTCAGTTGATGAAGGTATTTCGAAAACGATAGAGTATTTTAAAGCGCTAAAAGATTATCAAATCAGGGCTTAGGAGGTCAATGATATGAAGGTAACAGTTATCGGAAGTGGTTATGTAGGTCTGGTCACAGGTGTGTGCCTTTCTGATATTGGACATGAGGTAAAGATTTTTGATATTAACCAGCATAAAATTAAAATGCTGGAATCGGGACAAGTACCTTTTTATGAGCCGGGACTCGAAAAAATTTTAAAAAGAAACGTAAAAAAGAACAATCTTTTCTTCACCTCACAAGAGCGATTTGCATTTGCTGATACAGATATAGTCTTCATAGCTGTCGGGACTCCTCCCGGCCTGGATGGAGAGGCAGACTTAACTTATGTATTTCGAGCAGTACAGAACGCATCATCTTATATGAAAGAAAACAGTATCATTATTGTAAAAAGTACCGTTCCGGCTGGAACAACAGAAAAACTAAATTCATTGTGCAAAAAACTTGTTCCTAATAAAAATCTTACAGTTGCATCTAATCCGGAATTTTTAAGGGAAGGTTCTGCTGTAAAAGACTTTTATAAACCGGATAGAATTGTTATTGGTGCGAATAATGATGTGATTCATGAGAAAATAAAAAGCTTATATGCTCTGATTGAAACAGAATATTGTCTGACCACCCCTGAAAGTGCAGAGATGATTAAATATGCCTCTAATGCACTTTTAGCCGTTAAGATTTCGTTTATTAATGAAGTAGCTTTGTTATGTGAAGAAGTTGGTGCAGATGTCGAAGAAGTTGCCTTGGGTGTTGGGAAAGACAAGCGGATTGGATCAAGCTTTTTACGTGCGGGTATTGGGTATGGTGGATCCTGTTTCCCTAAAGACACTGAGGCTTTAATATATCTGGCAAGTCAATATAACAAAGAAATGAAAATTGTGCAGGCTGCAAAGGAAGTAAATGATCGTCAAATTAACTGGATGCTAGATCATATTAATCAATCCGCTACGCAAATTGAGCATGCAAAAATTGCAGTGCTTGGGCTGGCATTTAAACCGGAGACAGACGATATTCGTGAGTCTCCAGCACTGAGAGTAATCGATTATTTAT
This sequence comes from Jeotgalibacillus malaysiensis, assembly GCA_000818095.1. NCBI lineage: Bacteria > Bacillati > Bacillota > Bacilli > Caryophanales > Caryophanaceae > Jeotgalibacillus > Jeotgalibacillus malaysiensis. Next base: position 3,192,074 of record CP009416.1, on the reverse strand, counting down.
TGCAAAGAAAAGCAGAAGTGCAAGTTTTCGATCCTAAAGCCATGCCCAATACTAAAAATCAGTATGGAACAACACTTTCTTACCATGAAACAGTAGAAGCTGCCGTTGAAAACACTGATATTGTGTTGGTATTGACAGAATGGGAAGTTATTATCAAACATCTTCCAGCGGCTATTAATAGCATGATTAGCAAACCTGTAATTATAGACGGTAGGAACTGTTTAGAGCGTATTAAATTGAATTCAGATATACGGCTTGTCCAGGTTGGTAAAGCATCTGAAGAAACTGAATTTGCGAATGTCGAATATAGTATAAACACAGTTTCAGTTGCTAAAAAAAATATCTCCTAACGTATTGACTTTTTAAAAATAAGAGGTAATATTTAGATATGATATTCTTTATAAAGAACGAAAAATTGGGATGTAGCTAATTATGTAGCTGCATCTCAAAAAAATAACTCTATTGTTCTTTAAAAAGAACGATAGAGAGGGGAGTGATCCATGAGTGCGTTAGTTGGCATCCTAAGCATAAATAAAAAGCATGTGTTATTAGAAGAAGGGCATAGAATGATGCAAGCCTTTGAAGACTTTCCTGCTGATGATAAACAAATCTATCTTAAAAATTATGTTCTACTTGGTAATCATGCACAATGGATCACACCAGAATCAGTAGGTGAAATTCAACCATTTTATTGTAGGGAATCTGGTTGTGTAATTTCAGCAGATGCAATTATTGATAATCGACAAGAACTTTTTTCACTTTTAAATATTCCTGAATATCAAAGAGCTAACATGCCTGATTCACAACTCATTTTAAAAGCTTATTTGAAATGGGAAGAGAAGGCGTTCAATCACTTAATAGGAGATTTTTCATTTGTTATTTGGGATCCCGAAAAATCACAGCTTTTAGGGGCAAGGGACTTCTCAGGTTTGAGAACACTCTATTATAGTATTGTTAATGAAAAATTTTATATGGCCAGTACTATTAAAGCTATTCAGAACGTTATACCTAATGGAAAAGAATTAGATGAAGAATGGCTTGCTGAATTTATGGGAGTGCCAGGATACGCACCAGGAGTAAGTGTAGATTTGACACCTTTTAAACAAGTGAAACAGTTACCACCGGCTCATTATTTTTTTATTAAAAATGGTGTTTACCAACAGCATAGATATATTACATTGCCTGAAGACGAAAAAATCAGATTTGAAACTGATGAAGAATATGTTCAGGCGTTTAAAACCATTTTTGAGAGAGCAGTCCAAGATCGATTAAGAACGGTTGGTAAAGTGGGTTCTTTTTTAAGTGGAGGTTTAGATTCAGGCTCGGTAACGAGTATCGCCGCTAAGCAATTAAGTAAAGAAGAAGAGTTTCTTCATTCTTTTAGTTCAATCCCATTAAAAGGTTTTTCAGACTGGACACCTAAAAGTCGTATTGCAAACGAAGAAGAATACATTGAGGAAATATTAAAATCTCATAAGAATATTATCCATCACTACGAATCGTTTCCAGATAAGAGTAGTTACAAAGATATTGAACAATGGTTAAACATTATGGAGACACCTTATAAGTTCTTTGAAAATTCTTACTGGATCAGAGGGATCAATGAAAGAGCCTCACAGGAAGGTGTAAACGTTTTATTAAGTGGATCTAGAGGGAATTTTACTGTCTCTTGGGGAAATGCATTCGATCATTTTGTAAAAAGATTAACAAAAATGAAAATAAGGACATTAATTAATGAAGTGCAGGAATATCATTTGATAACTGGACATGGCAGAAAGGATATTCTTAAAAAAACTTTGAAAAAGTTAAAAGGTGACAGTAAAAAAGGTGAGCGTTTAACTACATTATTAAATGAAAAATACTTTAGAAAATATAACCTGCATTCTAAAATGCAACAAACGTCATTAATTACTCACTGGGATCAAACTATAGACTATAGCAAATGGAGAAACAAATACTTTAATGAACTATTTCCATTACTAAATTATAATGCCTCTTCTAAGCTTTCTTTAAAGTACAAAGTTTGGACACGGGATCCTACAAATGATTTAAGAGTAGTCAGGTTTTGTTTATCTATACCTGAAGAGCAATTTTTCAAGAGTGGTATGGATAGGGCTCTAATTAGACTTTCAACAAAGAAAGTGCTTCCAGAAAAAGTTCGACTTAACCATCAGGTAAGAGGTCTTCAGAGCGCAGATTTAAATTATAGATTACTTGATGACTGGCACAAATTAAAAAAAGAAGTCAATTTAGCATTAGAAAATAATGAGATAGCTTCAATGTTAGATATTGAAAAAGCAAAAATGCTATTAAATCAATTGGGAGATACTCCTGACAAGGCTTTAGCTGTAGATTACAATTTTAAAGTACTAATGAACTTAATTGTTTTTACAAGGTTTTTAAGTAGATTGAAAGGGGGTGAGAGTTATGAAGAAAAAATGGACAACGATTTCGTTAGAATCTATTGAAGTTGATAAAACATTTGCCGGTCCAGGGAAAAGAATTGCAGACGAATACCAGTGTGATCCAGATGAGACAGTGAATTACAGTTAATCTTATTTATTATCTACTTATCCCTGCCCTTATATGCTTAATAGTGATGTAAGGGCTTTTTATATAGAGGGGGGTTTAAATGAATAGTCCGTTTTACTATAAATCTTTTGGATTAACTATTTGCAGTGATATTGAGCTTTCTGAATTAACAGTCACATATAGACAACCGCAAATCAAAATAGAACTAAATAAGCTTTTAGCTGCAGAATGGGAACGCATTAGTAAATTCAATGTAAGAAGTGTTGTTGATAAAGATTATGTCATGTTCGAAGTAGATGAAATAGGGTGGTTCAAAATTACAGGTGGTAACTATATTCAATATCAACCTACAAAATCAGCTGAACTAAAACAAATTAAGTTATATCTTTTAGGCACTTGCGTGGGTGCAATCCTTCTCCAAAGAAAAGTACTTCCACTCCACGGCAGCGCAGTATTAATCAATGGCAAAGCGTACGCGATTGTCGGAGACTCAGGGGCCGGGAAATCCACATTAGCCAGAGCACTGATGGAAAAAGGCTATAAGCTGATCAGTGATGATGTTCTTGCAGTCAGTTTTAAAGAAGGTGTTCCATATCTGTCATCTTCATATGCTCAGCAGAAGCTGTGGATGGAGAGTCTGGATATGTTCAGTATGGATGCCGAGCGCTATGAATCTATCATGCTGAGGGAAACGAAGTTCAACGTTCCTGTAAAACAGTTTTATTTTGATGGAGAGGTTGAGCTGGCAGGTGTTTTTGAATTATCCAAAGCAGATCTTCCACAACCGACTATAAACAGTATTCAAGGGATTGGTAAATTACCATTATTCTTTCAACATACTTATAGAAAATCTTTTATCAATCGAATGGGTCTTGCAGACTGGCATTTTAATACGACAGCAGGACTTGCAGGTCAGGTAGATGTTTATCAGCTAAGAAGACCTGAAAAAAAGTCTACAGCAGATGAACTTTCAAATATGATCATCAATACTGTCATGAAGGAGGATCTAACCTATGCAAAAGCAGAATGAACTCACAACACAAACAGTTATTTCACAACAGCCCGGCCACATGGTCAGTGATATGAACGGTGAAAAGGTCATGCTGAGTATCAAAAACGGAAAGTACTACAACCTTGGTGCAATCGGGGGAGAGATCTGGTCGCTGATTGAAAAGCCTGTAACCGTTGAAGCAGTAGTAACTGAACTGGAATCACGGTATGAAGTTGACCGGGGAAAATGTGAGATGGAAGTGCTTAATTTTGTGGATGAACTCATGAAAGAAAATCTCATTCAGCATGAATAACAGGGAGGGTCTTAGATGATTGCAAAGCTTCACTTATACCGGTCAATGGATCCGGCAGTCAGAAAAATGTTGCCTGAAGCAATGATACAGCTTGCATATGGCCGGATCTTCAAAGCCCTTCCTTTTAAAAAGGTATCTAAACAGTTAGGTGAAAGCATGGCTGAGACCTCTGAGGAGATCAGGCCGGAAGATCGTCAGACAGTAGCAGCTGTTTCTCAAGCCGTCCAGCTGATGAGCCGTTACACTCCCTGGGAAAGTATGTGTCTTGTACAGGCTGTCGCCGCAATGAATATGCTCTCGAGAAGAAAGATTTCAAGTACCTTGTATTTAGGTACTGGTAAGGATGAAAAGGATCAATTTGCGGCACATGCGTGGCTGCGCAGCGGCCCATTCATTATCACAGGCGCAAAAGGGAGAAAACGATATACGGTTGTTGGAAAGTTTGCGAAAGAGCTGACTTAATATGAAGGGAGGTGCGACGGATGGTAAAGCTTGATACATGTACACCGGAATTTAATGCAGTACTTGCTGTTTTAAACGGGGAGCCGCTCGATTTAACCCGGAAAATCGATTGGGAGCTGTTTGCTAAACAGGCAAAGCATCATAGAGTGTTTCCCCTTTTATATAAAGAAGTTACTGATCAAAATCGGACGGATATACCTGTTGATGTCGTACGCAGACTAGAAGCACTATACAAGCAAAACATCTTTAAAATGCTTCGTCTCGGAGCGGAAATGGAACAGTTAAATCATATGTTTCATGAACAAAGAATCCGGATGATTCAGTTGAAAGGACCGGAAATGGGCAGCTATCTATATGGTGATCTTTCACTGAGAACTTCAGGAGATCTGGATGTGCTTGTATCACTGAAGGACCTCGAGCAATCAGAACAACTTTTATTACAGGCAGGATATATCAAGGACGATTATATCGAAACAGTGCTCGGGGACTGGAAGTGGCGTCATCATCACGTCGCCTACCTTCATCCTGAAAAGAATATGAAGGTTGAATTGCACTGGCGACTTAATCCGGGGCCCGGAAAAGAACCGGGATTTGAAAACTTATGGGCGCGTAGGCAATCCATTAGTGATCACGCACACCTTCTTGGCAAGGAAGATTATTTCTATTTTTTAGTACATCACGGAGCAAGACATGGGTGGTCCAGGCTGCGATGGCTGGCGGATATCAGACAATTTTTAGATCTTCATCCAGACTGGGTCAGCATGCGCTCGAGGACTTATCAATGCTATTCACCGGAGGTTGCAGGTCAGGCACTGATTTTGGTGAATCATCTGTTTCATACTTCGCTGCCTGATGGGGCTGAGGCATTTACTGTTTCTGATCACGCTAAGAAGCTCGCAGACGAGGCGATGTTTTATTTGGAGCGGATGGTCAACCTGCATACGCTGCCTTTAGAAAAAGAAGTATCAGACTATCACCGGAAACACCTTTACTCACTAATGCCGTTGAAGCAAAAGCTGTTTTTTGCGGCGAGCACGCTTTACCCTTACCCGGAGGATGTTCATACGCTTCCACTGCCAAAGCAACTGCACCTGCTGTATTTTCCGCTCAGGCCGGCACTTTGGATCTGGAGGAAAAGTAAGGGACCGACAGTTGCTGAAGGGGTGAAGACATGAAGGAAATGCTTTATTTTCTAAAGGAAATGAAGAGATTTGCAGGTCGCACACTATATATTAATATTAGCGCCATGATTATCATTGGACTCCTTGAAGGCGCAGCGATCGTCATGCTGATCCCGATGATTGGTCTGACAGGGATTATCCCATTTGACTCATCTGTCATTCCATTTGCCGGATGGTTTGATTTTTTAGGAAATATGCCAATCGGTACATCACTCTTACTTATTTTAAGCGCGTTTCTGGTACTGGCGGCTTCTCAGTATCTGCTGCACAGGGAAGTGGGCGTAAGAAATGCGGTCATTTACCAGGGGTTTTTAAAGCATTTACGTGTTAAAACATACCGGGAGCTGATTCGCTCAAACTGGCTGTTTTTTATCAGTAACAGACGGTCGGATCTGGTGAATGCGTTAGCAGGTGAGGTCATGAAAGCTAGCAGCGGAACGCAGGCGGTTCTGCAGTTTGCGTCATCAATTATCACAACTGCATTCCAAGTGGTTCTTGCATTCATTCTTGCACCAGTCATTACAGCCTTTGTCCTACTCTTTGGAGGCGCATTGGTATTCTTTAACCGAAAGTTTTTAAAGAAATCATTAGCACTCGGGAAAAGAAACTATGAACTTCAAAGGGAATATATGGCCGGGATTACTGATCAGATGAACGGGATGAAGGAAATTAAAAGTAATTCTTTGGAATCATCGAGACTAAATTGGTTTGAAGACCTGACAGAGCGTATGAAAAAAGAACAGACAGATTATTCGCGTCTGAGAGCCACATCACAGACGTATTATAAAATTGCATCTTCCGTGTTAATTGCGATTTTCATTTATGTAGCGATTATGGTGTTCAGCGCGCAGCTCGCACAGCTTATGCTGATCATGGTGATATTCTCGAGGCTGTGGCCAAGAGTAGCTGGCATTCAGGCTTCGCTTGAACAGATTGCAACAGTACTGCCATCATTTAAAGGCATTCAAAACCTGCAGCAGAAATGCCATGCCAGTGCAGAAGTGGAAGCAGCTTTAGCTGACTATCCGGCATTGACTGTAAAAGAATCAATGAAAGTCGAGGACGTATCATTTAAATATCAGACTGATCAGGCAGCATTTACGCTGCAAAATATTTCTATTACAGTCAGGGCGAATGAAATGACCGCGTTTGTCGGTCGGTCAGGTGCAGGTAAGAGTACACTGGTTGACTTGCTAATGGGACTAAATATTCCAGATGAGGGTCGGATTCTTGTAGATGGTGAAACTTTAACGCCCGAAAAGATCCAGTCACTCAGAAAGACAATCAGCTATGTGCCCCAGGATCCATTTCTCTTTAACACTTCAATCCGCAGTAATTTATTGCTTGTAAAAGGCAATGCAACAGATGAAGAGCTGTGGGAAGCACTGACTTTTGCATCAGCAGATGGTTTTGTGAGCAGGCTTCCTGAGGGATTGGATACACTGATTGGTGACCGTGGTATTAAATTGTCAGGTGGAGAACGCCAAAGAATTGTTCTGGCAAGAGCGATTTTAAGAAAACCATCTGTACTCGTCCTGGATGAAGCAACAAGTTCGCTTGACGCTGACAGTGAAGCAAGCATTCAGCAGGCAATAGAAAAGCTGAAGGGCAAAATGACAATCCTGGTAATTGCTCACAGACTCTCGACGATCCGAAACGCTGATCAGGTCATTGTGCTCGATCAGGGAGAAGTCATTCAACAGGGAGGCTTTAAGCAGCTGGCCCAGGAAAAAACCAATTTATTCAGTCATCTTCTGCAAAAGCAGATGGGTGCATCTTAACTCGAATCAATTTGTTCTCAATTGAGAATAATTGAGATAACTTTATGGGGATGGAGGTGAGATATATGAAAATGGCGTATGTAGCACCAGAAGTGAAAGAGCATCAGATGATTCAGTTTGAGACGGCTCAGAGCTGGAACTGTGCCAAAGACAATCCTAATGCTACGATCCCGGATAACAATGGGAATGGATCTAACTTCCCTAATAACTGCGGTCCTGGTAATAATAATGGCAACGGCAATGGAAACGGAAATGGGAATAGACCATAACAAAAGCTCTCCAGTCCGGTTATCCTGAGCTGTTTTTTGTAAAACGGGTAACCGGACCATACAAATTAAAGGATGATGTCCAATGGAGATTCAAACTAAAATCGGAACACATTCAATCAGAATCTATTCAACAGATCAAGAAGTGATTAGAGAATGCAGCACTGTATTTTCTTTCATGCCATTCAAAACTGATCAGCATGACCTTGAAATTACGATTTTCAGAGGACACGAAAAGCCTTTTACTTCATACGACGTGAAGGTGAATGGCAAAAGCGGAAGTATCATTTACCAGAGGGATGATTTCACAATTACTGTTGATCCGAGCTATACACGTGCTGAAGTCACTGTACACAGCCCCCTTGCACTTAAACATTCAATCATGACCTTATACAGCGGTTTAATCGCTCATCAAAATTGGGGAATTCTGCTCCATTCGTCTTGTGTACTTGATGATCAGAATGCACACATTTTCACTGGCAGATCCGGAGCGGGAAAATCAACAGCCGCACAGCTTTCCATGCCGAGGCCTTTATTATCTGATGAAGCAACACTCATTAAAATCCATCCTGAAGAAGGTGTATTTATTTATCACTCTCCCTTCAGAAGTGAACTAATGGAAACAGCAGGTGCAGGACCATACAGTCTAAAAAGCCTTAACCTGCTGCACCAGTCTCCTGACAATCACAGAATGGAAATGGGCAAGGCCCAGGCCTTTATCTTGTTAATGGATAAAGTTTTTTACTGGTCTATGAATAAAGAAGACGTGAAAAAAATTACTTCCATGCTTCAGCAGATGATTTCACAAACAGAAGTCTATCATTTGTATTTTAAGAAAGATCCTACTTTTTGGGAGTTGATGACATCATGAAACTGATATTAACAGGTGAGCAGGAAAAGATGGAATTTAACGATGAAGCAGTGATTTTACATGCTGAACAGTTTACGGTTACCACATTGAATGAAACCGGATTATTCTGCTGGGAACTATTAAGCCAAGGGAAGACCATCGATGAGATCAGGCAGCAACTATTAGCGGTTTATGACGCACCACCTGAAGTCATTGAGCGAGATCTCGAAGTATTCTTCAGAGATATGCAGCAAAAAGGATTGGTCGGAAATGAATCTCAGTGAAGCGGGGCTGGAGCTCTTTAGAAAGCATTTGGATGTGAGTGGAACCTTTGAAATGTCCGGTAAGGGTACAAGCATGTTCCCTTTGATTATTGAAGGTGAGCGGTGTGTATTTAAATCAGTCAGCGGACAAGTGTTTACACCAGGAAGCATTTATCTTTATGCGGATGATCAGGGGCGTTTTGTCGTTCATCGTCTGATCTATGAAAAGCAATCCGGCCTTTATCTTAAAGGAGACGCAAATCTCGGAATGGATCCGGTGATTAAAGCGGATCAGGTCATTGGTGAGTTAATGAAAGTAAAGAAGCAGTCTAAATGGGTTGGTCCAAACGACGGGATGTGGAAAGTACATGCACATTTGCTTCAACGTCATTGGTACAGAAAATGTATTGTACGTTTATCAAAAAAGAAAAGGTGAGGAGGGGACCGGATGAACTGGCTGACTGTGGAACGGAAGGAGGAAATCAGACAATATTTATCTGTGAAAAACTTTAAAAAGATATTCCGGCTCCTTGCTCCTTATGTCTGGCGATATAAGATGTCCTACCTGGCAATGATCGTCATGCTGTTGATTGGAATAGGCGTTACACTGGCATTTGCATGGTTTATGGGAAATGTCATTGATGCTGCGATCAATGGAAATTTCGAAAGGCTGAGATTCCTTTTAATAATCGGGCTGCTGCTGGTTATCTATCAAATTGTATCAAACTTTGTATGGACCTATGTTGAAACAACTTCAATGAACAACATTAAAAAAGATTTAAATCAGGATTTATATGCTCATATTCTTACATTATCTTCATCTGATCTGAATAAAGATCATTCAGGTAAGTGGATGTCGCATTTTACGAATGATATTCATAGCGTCAATGCAGTCGTTGGAAGTGGATTGTTAAATCTGATCCGGTTCCCGATTATGATTACTGCTGCTTTAATTTACCTGATGTCTATCAGCTGGAAGCTTTCTCTTATCAGTTTATCCGTTGCACCGCTTGCAATTGTTGCAGGGGCTGTATTCGGCCTACTGCTGAAAAGAAATGGCACTATCATTCATGAAACAATCAGCGAGTTAACCAAAAAGCTGAATGATACATTTCACGGTATGACTGTGATTAAATCATTTACACTCGAGAATCTGTTTCATAACCAATATCGAAAACAAACGGAAGATTTATATAGATTGGAATTAAAAGAAGCAAAAATTCAGGGAACCTTCTATGCCGGGGGTCAGGCTGTAGCAAGCTTAACATTTCTTGCGAGTTTACTGATGGGTGCCTTTTTTGTGAGTCAGGGGTCCATTACAGCCGGTATGCTGCTAACCTTTGTGAATCTCGTTAATTTACTTGTCTCTCCACTTACAGGCTTTGCAGGGCAGTGGGCAGGATATCAGCGGTCAATGACAGCCCTTGAACGGGTAGTGAAAGTTTTTGACCAGACGAAAACAGCTGAGGAGTTACCTTTTAGAAAAGATGTGATTCAAATCAGTCAGGGAATTGACGTTAAAAATATTCACTTTTCATATCAGGAATACAGCCCGCTGTTTCAGGATCTTTCATTTAAGCTGCCGGCTGGACAGGTAACGGCATTTGTCGGTCCGAGCGGGGCAGGGAAATCAACGTTGTTTCAATTGATTATGCGGTTTTATGAAGTGAATGATGGATCGATTGAGCTGGATGGGAAGCCGATAAATGAAATGGATGTTGCAGTGCTAAGAAGCGCCATCTCCTACGTCCCTCAGGATACCTTCCTTTTCAGTGGTTCTGTAGAGGAAAACCTGAAAATCGCTGCACCAAATGCAACTTTTGAAAAAATGGTGCAGGCTGCAAGGGATGCAAATATTCATGAGTTTATTATGAGTCTTCCTGAAGGATATCAGACAGAGCTTGGTGAAAGAGGCGTCAGGTTATCCGGGGGTCAGCGTCAGCGGATCGCGATTGCCAGAGCACTATTGAAGGATGCGCCGATCCTGCTTCTTGATGAAGCGACTTCAGCACTCGATAGTGAAACAGAAATGCTTGTGAAGTCGGCGCTTCAGCGATTGATGAAGGGCAGAACAACGATTATCATTGCGCACAGGCTTTCAACGATTCAGCATGCAGATCAGATTCTCGTATTCAAAGAAGGCCAGCTAGTTCAGGCCGGCACGCATGCAGAGTTGAAGAGAGAAGGACTGTATAAAGAGCTGATACAGGCAGATCAATTCACACAAAGAAGTATTCAACGTCAGGACGTTATCTAATAGAAGGGAGGCAGTAAAATGGATGTAAGACAAGTACTGAGACTGCTCTACACAGAAGATCATCTCCAGTGGCAGCAATACAGCCGCCTGACGGAATTCGCTGAATCTGAAGGGATACTGCCTCAGGTTTACACACTGCTTCAGCGATCGGAAAAGTACAATGAACTGCCTGGGTTTGCGCAAGATGCGCTTAAGCAATCATATAAGAAAAATATGTTTCTCTTAAAATGGCTGTCCATTGAAAGTCAAAAGGTCGTGAAGCGGATAAGTGATGAAGAAATAAAGGTCATTCCATTAAAAGGCGGTTTTTTTGCTGAACGTTATTTTGGAGATGCCTGCGCAAGAGCAACATCTGACCTGGATCTCCTGATATTGCCGCAGGATATTGAAAAAACTTCCGCACTACTTCAAGCAGCAGGATTTCTTAAAAATGAAGAAGAAATCGACGGTCATTTCCATACATCCTTTTACCGTCCTGTGAAAGGTTCTGCGATTCCATTCAGTGTTGAAGTTCACTGGGGGTTTATGAGAGGGGATACAACGGGTATTGATATGGAAAACATTTGGGAGAATGCAGTAGCAAGTATCCTTCCTTACATGTATCAGCTGTCAGATGAAGATACATTCTATTTCACATGTCTTCACGGCTGGCGTCATAATATGGATTCTCCGAAATATTTTATTGACCTTATTCAGGTGTTGCAGGAGGCCAAAGAGCCGATCAATTTCCAGCAGTTGTTGGAGAGGGCTAAGCGGGAGCGGACGTATAAACGTATAACGTTTGTATTGAATCATCTGGTCAACGAAACACCGTTTTTCTTTGAAATCGGGTTTCTTGAATCATTTTCTATTAAACAAAAGCTTTACCCGCATGATACGTATCGTGCATTTATTCAGTATCAGTTTTTCAGCTATGATCATCCGAAGCATACTTTAAATGAATTAAAAAGATGGCTCATTCCAAACCAAACAGATTTAAATATGGAACTTGAGTACAAAGCAGCCTCCTATTTAAA